>JBAUAR010000088.1:0-3722 GCA_049675875.1 Streptosporangiaceae bacterium | reverse complement strand
CGGGCCGCGCCCGGCCGCCGGCCGCCCCGCGGGCCAGCCCGTCGACCAGCCGGGTAGCGCGCCGGTAGCCGGTCACACCCAGCACGGCGCCAGCAGTGAGCCAGAAGCCACGTCGCATCACCAGCGGCCTCCGGTTCCCACACGCGGCCGGGACGGCTCGCCCCGGGAGGCCGCGAGCGCAGCGCGCGGCACCGTCTTCGATACCGCCATGGCACCGTCCGCGGCCTCGTCAGCCAGCACGGCGGCCTGCACCGACCGGCGCAAGAGCAGCGCCCGGCGCACGCCGTACGACAGCGCGGACAGCCCCGTCAGCGGCGCGGCGGCGGTGGCCGAGAGCATCCTGGCGAGGCCGGTCAGCGCCGAGACGTGGCCGGACAGCTCGGCCATGTTGGCCGTCACCTGGTCCATGCTCGCCGTGATCGAGTCCGTCCTCGCGAGCTGCTCGCTGGTCCGGTCCACGGCCGCCTGCGCGCGCTCCAGCAACTGGTCGGCGCGTCCGGAGTAGTCAGTCACCAGCCGGGTCAGCGCGGACGTCAGCCTGGCCAGCTTGATCAGCACCACCACGCCCGTGCCGGCCAGCACGGCAACGGAACCCGCTGCGATCAGCGCCGCCAGCTGCCCGGCGGTCATGAGCGCGCGCTCCTCATCAGCCTGCCTCTCCTCCACCGCGGGCCGCTGCACCGCGGGCCGCTGCGCTTGTTGGCTCCCTGTCGGCCTCGGCCTGCGCTGAACCTTATCGCGGGCATCTGCCGCGCCGTCGGCCTGCCAGCGGATCGCGACCAGGCCGTCCCGGCCGCAAACCGCCCGTGGCTGCCGTTCTGGTGTCGTGCCGCCTACACCAGACGGTCATTCATGGCGCGACGACGGAGAGCAGGTTTCCACATACCGGGCATTGCGCCGACCCCGGCGAGGGCGAACCGGCTAACGGTGGCTGGCCACTGGGCGGCCCGTTCCCCTATGGTCCGCCTGGACTGTCCGTGGCCCGGTCGGAGTCGCCGTCCAGAACGGAACGGATCCGCTCGGCCCGCTCGGTGACGCGTGCCTCGCCGCCTCGCGTCGTCGGCTCGTAGTAGCGCCGCCCGGCGAGGCTGTCGGGCGCGTACTGCTGTGCCACCACCCCGGCCGGGTCGTCGTGCGGGTAGACGTAGCCCTTGCCATGGCCGAGCCTGGCCGCACCCGGATAGCTGGCGTCGCGCAAGTGCCGCGGCACCGGCCCGGCGAGACCCTGCTCGACGTCGGCACGGGCTGCCAAGATCGCCTTGGCGACGGCGTTGGACTTGGGCGCGAGCGCGATGTGGATGACGGCCTGCGCGAGGTTCAGCTGCGCCTCGGGCAGGCCGACGAACTCGACGGCCTGTGCCGCGGCGACCGCCGTCTGCAGCGCCGTCGGATCGGCCATCCCCACGTCCTCGCTGGCGTGCACGATGAGCCGCCGGGCGATGTACCGCGGATCCTCCCCCGCCTCGATCATCCGGGCCAGGTAGTGCAGGGCGGCGTCGGCGTCGCTGCCCCGCATGCTTTTGATGAACGCGCTGATGACGTCGTAGTGCTGGTCACCGGCCCGGTCGTAGCGGACCATGGCACGGTCGACCGCTTGCTCCAGCAGCGGCACAGTGATCTCGCCGCCGGCCGGGAGGCCGAGGGCCGCCGCTTCCAGGTAGGTCAGTGCCCGGCGGGCGTCACCGCCGGACAGCCGGACCAGGTGGGCAGCTACCCCGTCGGCGAGCCGTACCCGGCCGCCCAGCCCGCGCTCGTCGGCCAGCGCCCGCTCGATGACCTGCAGCATGTCCGCGTCGCCGAGCGATCGCAGGGTCAGCAACAGTGACCGGGACAGCAGCGGTCCGACCACGGAGAATGACGGGTTCTCGGTCGTCGCCCCGATGAACGACACCCAGCGGTTCTCCACCGCGGGCAGCAGCGCGTCCTGCTGCGTCTTGGAGAACCGGTGCACCTCGTCGATGAACAGCACGGTCTGCCTGCCGGTCAGGCCGAGCCCGCCGCGCGCGGTCTCGATCGCGGCCCGCACGTCCTTGACCCCGGCGGACACCGCCGACAGCTCGACGAATCGCCGGCTGGTGACGCTGGCGACCACGTGCGCCAGCGTGGTCTTGCCGGTCCCCGGCGGGCCCCACAGCAGCACCGACATCGGTGCCTCCGTGTCGGCGAGCTTGCGGAGCGGTGACCCGTCTCTGGTGAGGTGGTCCTGACCAACGACTTCCATCAGGGAACGGGGTCGCATGCGGACGGCCAGTGGCGCTTGCGCCTGCTCGGCCGAGCGCGCGGAATCGTCGAACAGGCTCTCAGCCTGGCCCGCGTCCGCACTGGTCACGACTGCGACATTACCCGCCGGAGCCGACGGGCCCTGCCTGTCAGCATCGCGAGATCCGAGGCTGGCACCTGTGACGCCCGGTACCCAGCGCGGCTGGTACCGGGTCGGGCGCGGCGAGGCCAATGTCACTCGCGCCAACCTCTCTGCTTGCGCATGCAGCTTGATCGTCACTCCCATCGGCCGCCGTACCTGCCGCCACCCACTCGGCAATGACGAGCCGCGGCTTGTCAGGTCCCGACGTCGATCTGCAGCCGCTCGCCGAGCAGCGGCCCGAGCAGCTCGCGCACGCGGTCCGGCGCCAGGTCACCGAGGTAGACCGACTGACTCGTGCCGCCATCGCCCGCGAGCTCCTCGTAGATCTCCAGCCGGCTGACCTGGCGCGGCCGGGCGAGGACGATCCGCTCCACCACCGCGAACGGGATCGCATGCGCGCCGTGCCAGGCCTGCGCGAACCCGCCCGCGGTGCCAGCGGCCCTCATGGCCCCCGCGGCATCGCGGATCTGCTGCTCACCGGCCGGACCGGCGGGCCGGCCGACACCCAGCAGGCGGCTGAGCACGCCGCGTTGCAGTACGGGGCTGCCGCCCTGGACCGGGACCGCGCAGACGGCCAGCCCGTCGGCGAACACGGCGATGGTGCGCGTGAACCGGATCGCGCGGCCTCGGTCCTGCTCCCGGATGAGGTGGTCGAATTGTCCGACGTACGCCACGACCGGACCCTGGCTCCGCACGCTCTGGGCGCTAGCTCGCGGCTGGCGGCCGGGCGTCGATGCCAGCTTCCTTCCGCTGCGCTGCCGTGATCGGCGCCGGCGCGCCGGTGAGCGGGTCATGACCCGAGGCGGCCTTGGGAAAGGCGATGACGTCCCGGATGGACTCGCGGCCAGTCAGCAGCATGAGCAGCCGGTCCCAGCCGAAGGCGATGCCGCCATGCGGCGGCGGTCCGAACCGCAGCGCGTCGAGCAGGAACCCGAACTGCGAGCTCGCCTCATCCCGGGACAGCCCGATCACGTCAAACACCTGCTCCTGCACGTCCGCACGGTGGATCCGGATGGAGCCGCCGCCGATTTCGGTGCCGTTGCAGACGATGTCGTAGGCGTCGGCCAGCGCACCCGCCGGCTCGGCGGCGAACTTCGACAGCCAGTCGGGCAGCGGCGAGGTGAACGGGTGGTGCACGGCGGTCCAGCCGCCCTCGCCGTCCTCCTCGAACATCGGCGCGTCGACGACCCAGGTGAACGCCCACGTGGCCGGGTCGATCAGCCCGCACCGGTAGCCGATCTCCAGCCTGGCCGCGCCGAGTAGCGTGCGCGCCTGGCCCGCCGGCCCCGCGGCGAAGAACACCGCGTCCCCGGAGGCCGCCGCGACCACCGCCGGCAGCCCGGCCCGTTCGGCGTCCGAC
>JBAUAR010000087.1:0-28493 GCA_049675875.1 Streptosporangiaceae bacterium | reverse complement strand
CGGCAGCCCGGCGGCTGGCCCGCGATCGCTGCTGGGCACCGGCACCGTCGCGGCGCTCGCGGTGACCGGGACCGGGCTGGCGGTCATCACTCTGCTCGTCCTGATCGGCTTCGTCGCCGCCCCGCATGCCGGATTCGGGCTGCCGGCGGTGCTGCGGACCGCAGCGATGCTCTGGCTCGTCGGTCACCACGTCGGCTTCACTTTCCGTGGTGCTGGCCGGATCGGCATGCTCCCGCTCGGCCTGGTGGTGCTGCCGGGCGTGCTGCTGTGGCGGGCCGGCCGCTGGGTGGCGCGGGTCGGCGGTGTCCGCAGGCTGCGCCACGTGGGGCTCGCCGCCCTGGGCCTGGCGATACCGTACGCGGTCGCGACGGGAGCACTCGCGATCGCGAGCAGGTCGGCGCTGGCCTCGGCGTCACTGCTGCAGGCCATCGCCTGCGGGTTCCTGCTGGCGATCGCGGCGGGCGGGCTCGGTGCGGCGAGGGCGCTGGCCCCCTGGCCCAAGCTGATCAGGCTGCTGCCGCATCGCCCTCGGGCAGTCGTGGTCGCAGTGGCGGGGTCGCTAGCCGCACTCGCGACCATGGGCGCGCTGGTGACGGGCATCAGCCTGGCCATCCATCTGCACGAGGCGGCGAGTCTGCAGAGCAGCCTGGCGCCCGGCGTCGTCGGAACCGTCCTGTTGCTGCTGCTGCAGCTCGGCTACCTGCCCAACGCGATCGTCTGGGCGATCGCGTTTACCCTCGGCCCTGGCTTCGCTTTCGGCTCCGCCACGGTCGTAGCGCCGACCGGCTCGGCGCTGGCGCAGCTGCCGGCCCTGCCGCTGCTCGCGGCCCTGCCGCCGGGGCTGCATTCCGCGCTGCCCGGCGGGCTGGAGCCGGTCGTGCTCGCCCTGCCTTATCTGGCCGGCGGCCTCGGCGGCCTGCTGCTGGTCCGCGCGGTATCAGCCCGAGGGGCGACCCGCGGAACCCCCGCGGTAACAGCCGGGGGGGCGACCCCCGGAATCCCCGCGGTATCAGCCAGGGGGGCGACCCCCGGACCCCCCGCGGGCACCGGACTGCCGCTGGACGTGGCGCCGCTGCTCGGCCTGGTGTGCGGTGTCGTGGCTGGCGGTGTGCTCGGAGTGCTGGCTGCCGTGTCGGGCGGCCCCCTGGGCGACGGTCGGCTGGCCGCTGTTGGCCCGTCACCGTGGCAGGTCGGCGTCGTGTCGGCGCTCGAGCTCGGGATCTCGACGGCGGTGACCGCCGGCCTGCTGAACTACCTGGCGCTGCGCCGGGCTGGCGCGCTGCCGAGGCAGCCGGCGCCGAGCCGGATCGACCCGACGGAAGGTGCCGACGGCGCGCACCTCATCTACCTGGACCCGTGGGCGGGAGACGAGTCGTCGGGCCAGCGCAAGGCCCCGCGAGGCCCCGCCGACCTGCCCTGAGGCCTGCAGTACGCTGAGCGTCAATCCGGCAAAGGAGCGGACCGTCAGTCAGTCCCGATTGCTCGTGCTGGTGTCCGGCACGGGCAGCATCCTGCAGGCGCTGATGGACGCGTGTGCCGATCCCGGCTTCGGTGCCCGGATTGTCGCGGTCGGTGCGGACCGGGACGGCACCGGAGGGGTTGCCAGGGCCGAGGCAGCGGGCATACCGACCTTCGTGCGGCGGCTGACGGACGCGCCCGACCGATTCGCCTGGGACCAGACGCTGACGGCTGACTGCACCGCATTTGAACCCGACCTGGTGATCCTGGCAGGGTTCCTCAAGCTCGTCGGGGCAGATTTCCTGCGCCGTTTCGATGGCCGGATGATCAACACACATCCGGCTCTGCTGCCGGCCTTCCCTGGCCTGCACAGCGTGCGGGACGCACTGGCGCACGGGGTGAAGATCGCCGGCTGCAGCGTCATCCTCGTGGACGCCGGTGTCGACAGCGGCCCCATCCTGGCCCAGGAAAGCGTGCGGGTGCTGGACGACGACGACGAGGCAACGCTGCACGAGCGGATCAAGGTCGCCGAGCGCGCTCTGGTGGTGGACACGGTGGGCAGGATGGTGCGGGACGGGTGGTCCGTGCACGGTCGGCAGGTGCGTATCGGCGCGCCCGGCCAGCAGGCCACCAGCGCGAGGAGGTGATGACGTGACCGAGATGACGAGAGTCGCGATCCGGCGGGCGCTGCTCAGCGTCTATGACAAGAGCGGGATCGCGGAGCTGGCTGCAGCCCTGCACGCGGCCGGTGCGGAGATCGTGTCGACGGGCACCACAGCGGCGACGATTGCCGCAGCGGGCGTGCCGGTCACCGCGGTTGAGGACGTCACCGGATTCCCCGAGTGCCTGGACGGCCGGGTCAAGACGCTGCACCCGGCCGTGCATGCTGGCCTGCTGGCCGACCTGTCCAAGGACACTCACCGCCAGCAGCTCGCCGATCTCGGACTCGAGCCGTTCGACCTGCTGGTCTCCAACCTCTATCCGTTCGAGCAGACGGTGGCGAGCGGCGCCAGCCCGGACGAGTGCGTGGAGCAGATCGACATCGGCGGGCCGGCCATGGTCCGGGCGGCGGCAAAGAACCACGCGACCATCGCGGTGGTGACGAGCCCGGCGGCCTACCCGGATGTGGTGGCGGCCCTCGCGGCGGGCGGGTTCACGCTTGCCCAGCGGCGGCGGCTTGCGGCCCTGGCCTACGCGCACACCGCGGCTTACGACGCCGCGGTGTCGTCCTGGTTCGCCGCGCTGTACGCGCCCGACCCGGTCGCGGCGGAGACGGGCTGGCCGGACGTGGTCGGCACTGTCTGGCGGCGGCAGGACGTGCTGCGCTACGGGGAGAACCCGCACCAGCGCGCCGCGCTGTACCGGCCAGCCGACAGTCCCGCGCATGACCCCGGCATCGCCGCGGCAGAGGTGCTGCACGGCAAGGCCATGTCGTACAACAACTACGTTGACGCCGACGCGGCGCGGCGCGCCGTGTTCAGCTATGCCGAGCCGTGCGTGGCAATCATGAAGCACGCCAACCCGTGCGGCATCGCGATCGGCGCGGACCTGGCCGAGGCGCACCGTAAGGCGCACGCGAGCGATCCGGTGTCCGCCTTCGGCGGCGTTATCGCGGCGAATCGCGTGATCACCGCGGCCATGGCCAGTCAGGTCGCCGACATCTTCACCGAGGTAGTGGTCGCGCCGGATTTCGAGCCCGCCGCACGTGACATCCTCGCAAAGCAAAAGAACCTGCGGCTGCTGCGCTGTGCGCCGCCGCCCGCCGCCGCTGGAGTGGACTGGCGGCAGATCAGCGGCGGCGTGCTGATGCAGACCCGCGACACCGCCGCCGAGCCCGGCGACAGCGCCTCCTACTGGCGGCTCGTGGCTGGCCAGCCCGCCGATGCCGACATGCTGGCCGACCTGGAGTTCGCCTGGCGCGCCTGCCGTGCGGTCAAGTCCAATGCGATCCTGCTTGCGGCTGGCTTGGCCAGCGTCGGCATCGGCATGGGCCAGGTCAACCGGGTCGACTCCAGTCGGCTGGCCGTGGCCAGGGCCGGTGACCGGGCGGCGGGGTCGGTCGCCGCAAGCGATGCCTACTTCCCGTTCCCTGACGCCCTCGAGGTGCTAATCGAAGCCGGGGTGCGCGCGGTCGCGGAGCCGGGCGGCTCGATAAGAGACGAGCTTTCCATCGCGGCGGCACAGGACGCTGGCGTCGCGCTGTACTTCACCGGGGTCCGGCACTTCTACCACTGAGTGCCGGATCCGACCTGAGCGGCGAACCAGCTGGGACCGTTGCCGCTTGGTGTCCCCGACAAGGACGGCGCCTTGACCGTCGGGAACAATGATCACGATGACTGCGACGATTCTCGACGGGAAGGCCACGGCCGCCGCGATCAAGGCGGATCTGGCCCAGCGGGTGGCGAAACTCGCGGCTGCTGGCATCACGCCTGGCCTGGGTACCGTGCTGGTGGGCGACGATCCGGGCAGCCGTGCTTACGTAGCCGGCAAGCACCGGGACTGCGCGCAGGTCGGAATCTTTAGCATCAGGAAGGACCTGCCCGCCGACGCCACGCAGCAGCAGGTCGAGGATGTCGTTGCCGAGCTCAACGCCGATCCCGCCTGCACCGGCTACATCGTGCAACTGCCACTGCCGGCCGGGCTCGACGCCCAGCGCGTGCTCGGCTTGATCGACCCGGCCAAGGACGCCGACGGACTGCAGCCCGCGAACCTGGGGAGGCTGGTACTCGGCGAGCCAGGGCCGCTCCCGTGCACGCCGAAGGGCATCGTGGAACTGCTGCGCCGCTACGACGTGCCGATCGCGGGTGCTGAGGTCACCGTGATCGGGCGCGGCATCACCGTCGGGCGCGCCCTGGGTCTGCTGCTTACCCGCCGCACCGAGAACGCCACCGTGACTCAGTGCCACACCGGGACCAGGGACCTGGCCGCGCACACCCGAGCGGCCGACATCGTCGTGGTCGCGGCGGGCCGCCCGGCGCTGGTCAGGCCCGACATGGTCAAGGCTGGTGCTGCAGTGGTGGACGTCGGCATCACCCGTACCGACGCAGGCCTGGTCGGCGACGTGGATCCGGCGGTGGCCGATGTCGCCGGCTTTTTGGCGCCGATGCCTGGCGGCGTCGGCCCGATGACCCGGGCGATGCTGCTCGTCAACGTCGTTGAGGCCGCGGAACGCCAGCTCGCCGGCGGCTGAGCACCCGAGCGCCACGTTCCATCGACTCCACGCGCTCCTACCGGGGCTATCTCACTCAGCTAATCGCGCGAAATCGATGGAGAGTCACCGCGAACCCACCTTCTACTGATGAGTAACATATCCTGGACTCGTGCGGGATGGGCTGGCTGCGATCCGCCGCGCGCCGGATGGTGCCCATTTGAGAGGCTGTAGGGTGCCCAGTGGCCGGCGTAGCCGGACGCCTGTGGTCGGCGCCGGGCATGTGCTGGGTCAGACAGAAAGGTCGGCGAGCTGATGAACATCGTGGTCTTGGTCAAGCAGGTGCCGGATACGTATTCGGAGCGCAAGCTGCGGGCCGAGGACAGCACGCTGGATCGGGACGCGGCCGATGCGGTCATGAACGAGCTGGATGAGTACGCGATCGAGGAGGGCCTGCGGCTGGCCGAGGCACACGGGGGCGAGGTGACGATCGTATCGATGGGGCCGGAGAAGGCGGGGGAGGCGATCCGCAAGGCGCTGTCGATGGGCGCGGACAAGGCGGTGCACGTGTGTGACCCGGCGCTGCGCGGCTCGGATGGGCTGGTGACGTCGGCGGTGCTGGCCGCCGTGCTGGGGCGCACCGGGTTCGACGTGGCGATCCTGGGGTCGGAGTCCACCGACGCGCGGATGGGCACGCTGGCGGCGATGCTGGCCGAGCGGCTGGGCGTGCCACAGATGTCGTTTGCGAGCAAGGTCGACATCGACGGCACCGCGATCAGCATCCGCCGGCAGGCAGATTACGGCTATGACACGGTGGAGGCAGCCCTGCCGGCGGTGGTGAGCGTGGTGGAGAAGATCAACGAGCCGCGGTACCCGTCGTTCAAGGGCATCATGGCGGCCAAGAAGAAGCCGGTCGAGACCCTCACGCTGGCGGACCTCGGAGACTCGCCCGAAGCGAGCGCCACCGAGGTAGTCAGCTTCGCAGCCCGGCCGCCGCGCGCGGCTGGCGTCATCGTGACCGACGAAGGCAACGGCGGCGCGCAGGCCGCCGAATTCCTCGCCGCCCGCAAGTTCATCTGAGCACGCCTAGTCCACGCACCCGACCGCGGAAGGCTCCCGAGCATGGCTGAGATCCTGGTCCTCGCCGAGCACGATGGCGAGACCGTCAAGAAGGTCACCACCGAGCTGCTGACGCTGGCCCGCGCGCACGGCGAGCCGTCGGTGGTGTGGACCGGCGAGGGCGCCGAGGGCGGCCGGGCGAGACTGGCCGAGTTCGGCGCCGCGAAGGTCTACATCGCCGACAGCGGCGACTACGACGGCTACCTCGTCGCGCCCAAGGCCGAGCTGCTGGCGCACCTGGTCGAGGCGACCACGCCGGCCGCGGTGCTGGTCGCGGCCACCAGCGAGGGCCGCGAGGTGGCCGGCCGGCTGGCCGTCAAGACCGGCTCTGGCGTGCTGACCGACGTGACCGGGCTGACCGGCGAGCTGGTCGCCGAGCAGTCCATCTTCGGCGGCGCCATCACCGTCCAGTCCCGGGTCAAGACCGGCACCCCGATCATCGCCGTCCGGCCCAACGCCGTCACCCCCGAGCCCGCCGCGGGCGCGGCCGCTGTCGAGACCATCGACTTCACCGTCAGCGACGCCGCCAAGGGCGCGCGCATCACGGGGAAGGTCGTCGCCGAGCGGGGCGAGCGACCCGAGCTCACCGAAGCCTCTATCGTCGTCTCCGGCGGTCGCGGCCTCGGCTCCGGCGAGCACTTCGCCCTCATCGAGCAGCTCGCCGACGCCCTCGGCGCCGCCGTGGGTGCGTCCCGCGCCGCTACCGACGCCGGCTGGTACCCGCACCAGTTCCAGGTCGGCCAGACCGGCAAGACCGTGTCCCCTCAGCTGTACATGGCCATCGGCATCTCCGGAGCCATCCAGCACCGGGCCGGCATGCAAACCTCCAAGACGATCATGGTCGTCAACAAAGACCCCGAAGCACCCATCTTCGAACTGGCCGACTTCGGCGTCGTCGGCGACCTGTTCAAGGTCGTCCCCCAGCTCATCGACGAGATCGCGCGGCACCAGGCAGGCTGACCACGCGACCGGGACGATCTGCGGGCGGGCCTCTCTGTCGGCCGCGACCGGCCATGCCGCGAGCCGCCATTAGGCTGGGCACACCATGTCAGACCGAGCTGCTCCAGACGCCAGCGCTGCCGGGAAGAGCCCGGCGGTGTACCTCGACCACGCCGCGACCACGCCCCTGCTGCCCGCCGCTCTCGCGGCGATGACCGAGGAGCTCGCCCAGCTGGGCAACGCTTCGTCGCTGCACAACGCGGGTCGGCGCGCCCGCCGGATCGTCGAGGAGTCGCGGGAGCTGATCGCCGACACCTACGGAGCCAGGCCGAGCGAGGTGGTCTTCACCAGCGGCGGCACCGAGGCGGACAATCTAGCTGTCAAGGGTCTGTACTGGGCCAGGCGGGCCGCTGACCCGCGCCGGCGGCGAGTCCTCGCCACCGCGGTCGAGCACCACGCAGTGCTGGACAGCATCCGCTGGCTGGCCGAGCAGCAGGGCGCTGAGGCCGTCTGGCTGCCGGTGCAGCCCACCGGCGTGCTCAGCCCGGACATGCTCGCAGCCGCGATCGAGCAGGATCCAGCCGACGTGACCATGATCAGCGTCATGTGGGCCAACAACGAGGTCGGTACGGTGCAGCCGATTGCCGATCTGGCGGCCATCGCGGCCGAGTACCAGATCCCGTTCCACAGCGATGCCGTGCAGGCCGCGGGCACGCTGCCGGTGAGCCTGGCGGCCACTGGCGCGACCGCGCTCACGATCACCGCACACAAGATCGGCGGACCGGTCGGGATCGGTGCCCTGCTGCTGGCGAAGGGCGAGCAGCCGGTGCCGGTGCTGCACGGTGGCGGCCAGGAGCGCGACGTCAGGTCCGGAACGCTCGACGTGCCCGCGATCCGGGCGTTCGCGGTGGCGGTCGAGGCGGCGGCGCAGCACCGGGCGGACGAGAGCAAGCGCCTGTCGGCGCTGCGGGACGACCTGATCGCCCAGGTGCAGGCGGCGGTGCCGGACGCGGTCCTGAACGGGCTGCCCGCCGGGCCCGGCAGGCTGCCCGGAAACGCGCACTTCTCCTTCCCTGGCTGCGAGGGGGACGCGCTGCTCATGCTGCTGGATGCGCGCGGCATCGCGTGCTCGACGGGATCGGCGTGCACGGCGGGCGTGGCCCAGCCGAGCCACGTGCTGCTAGCCCTAGGAGCCGACGAGGCGCGGGCGCGCGGGTCGCTGCGGTTCTCACTCGGGCACAGCTCCGAGCAGTCCGACGTCGACGCCCTCGGTGCGGTGATCGGCGAGGTCGTCGAGCGCGCCCGCCGCGCCGCGCGGTAACGACCGAGCCCGCGGTGGCACGGACGGCCGAGCTGGGCCGGGGGTTCACGGCGGTCGTTCCCCGTGGCTGCACCTAAGCTGACACTGATGACCAGACTGCGGGTGCTCGCCGCCATGTCCGGCGGCGTCGACTCGGCCGTGGCCGCCGCGCGCGCCGCGGCTGCCGGGCATGACGTCACCGGTGTGCACCTCGCGCTGTCCCGCAATCCGAGCTCGTACCGGACCGGCGCGCGTGGCTGCTGCACCCTCGAGGACGCCCGCGACGCTCGGCGTGCCGCCGATGTGATCGGCATCCCGTTCTACGTGTGGGACATGGCCGAGCAGTTCCATGCCAGCGTCGTGCAGGACTTCGTCGACGAGTACGCCCGCGGCCACACGCCCAACCCGTGCCTGCGCTGCAACGAGAAGATCAAGTTCGCCGCCGTGCTCGACCGGGCCGTCGCGCTTGGCTTCGACGCGGTGTGCACGGGTCACCATGCCCGGCTCGAGGCCGTCCCTGGTGCAACCGGGCGGCAGCGCCTGGTGCGTAGCGTCGATGCGTCGAAGGACCAGTCCTATGTGCTGGGCGTGCTGACCAGCGAGCAGCTGAGCCGGGCCGTATTCCCGCTGGGCGACACGACCAAGGACCAGGTGCGCGCGGAGGCGGCGGATCGCGGCCTCGCCGTCGCGGACAAGCCAGATAGCCACGACGTCTGTTTCATCGCCGACGGCGACACCAGGGCCTTCCTGCAGCGACAGCTCGGCAGTGCGCCGGGCCAGATAGTTGACCGCGACGGCGCCGTGGTGGGCAGCCACGAAGGCAGCTACGGATTCACGATCGGTCAGCGCAAGGGCCTCCGCATCGACCGGCCGACCGCCGACGGCAGGCCGCGGTATGTGCTGAACATCGAGCCGGTGTCCCGCACGGTGGTCGTGGGCCCGGCTGAGGCCCTGGATGTGCGGGAGATAACGGCGACGGCGCCGGTCTGGTCTGGCTGCGCGCCGCCGTCGGAGCCGCTGCACTGCCTGGTACAGCTGCGTGCCCACGGTGACGTCTACGCCGCGCTGTGCGAGCCCGCGGCGGACAGGGTCACGATCAGCCTGCGCGAGCCTGCCCGTGGCATAGCGCCGGGTCAGGCGGCGGTCTTCTACGACGGCGACGCCGTTCTCGGCTCGGCCACGATCAGCCGTACCGCTCGATCCGCGGCCTGACCGCTGACCGACCGTCTGACTAGCCGGATGCAGCCTGGCTCGCCGCCCGTATCCGCCGAGATCTGCGCGCCACCGCCTAAGCTCTGAGGGTGTCCGAGCAGCAGTTCCCCTGGCGAGCCGGGACCGCGACCGGAGTTGGATCCATGCCGGGTACCGACCCGGCCGAGGCATGCCGGGTGGTGATCGACGAGCTGCCTGACCTGCCGTACCTGCCCGAGCTGCCGGATCGCGGGCCCGGCGCCGACATCACCGGGCGGACCGCCGCGCTGCTGATCAGTCTGCCCGTTGAGCTGACGTCGGCCGGCTGGAAGCTCACTGACCGGCCGGGTCGGGACCTGTCGAGGGCGGTCGGCTACTGGTCACAGGATCTGGACACTCTTGAACAGATGGCAGTCGGCTACACGGGGCCGTTGAAGATCCAGGTGTGCGGACCCTGGACGCTAGCGGCGACGCTGGAGCTGAGCCGCTCGGCCAATCCAGCGCTCGCCGACCCCGGCGCGGTCGCCGATCTGACCGCCTCGCTCGCGGAAGGCCTCGCCGCGCACGCAGCCGACGTACGTAAGCGAGTTCCCGGCGCGACCGTGGTGGTGCAGGTCGATGAGCCTTCGCTGCCTGCGGCACTGGCCGGCCGGGTGCTGACCGCGAGCGGCCTGGGCACGGTGGCGCCGGTGGACCGGGTCATCGCGAGTCAGCGACTGGCGACGGTGCTGGCGGCGCCGTCGGCGGCGACCGTCGTGCACTGCTGCGGCCAGGCGGCTTCGGTGTTTGCGGAAATAAGAACTGCGGGCGCGACCGCCGTCGGCTTCGATCTCAGCCAGTTCCCGGTCAGGGAAACGGACCGGATCGCGGAGCTGGCAGAGGCCGGTCTTGGCCTGCTGGTGGGGGCGCTGCCGACCGCTGCGGCGGCCCGCCTCGGCACCGGGTCGTCGGTGCCAGCCTCGCGGGGGGTTCGCGGGGTCGCCCCTCCGCTGACGGCACGGCAGACCGCCGAAGCTGTAGTGGCGATGTGGCGGCGGACCGGGCTGTCGCCGGGCCTGCTGGCCGGCCAGGTCGTGATCACGCCGGCCTGCGGTCTGGCCGGGGTCTCGCCGGGTGCGGCCAGGGCTGCGCTGCGGCACTGCCGGGAGGCTGGCCGGGTCGCCGCGGAGATGATCGAGGAGCAGAACGGATGACGCAGCAGGATCCGAGGGAACGCCACGCCGAGCTGGCCGCTGAACTCCTCGAGGCCCAGTATCGCTACCACGTGCTCGACTCCCCGTTGATCTCCGACATGGACTACGACACCAAGCTGCGCGAGCTGCAGAGCATCGAGGAGCAGATCCCCGAGCTGCGGACGCCCGACTCACCCAGCCAGCGAGTCGGCGGCATGATCTCGACCGAGTTCACCCCGGCGCAGCACCTGCGGCCGCTGGAGAGTCTCGACAACGTGTTCTCCGCCGAGGGCCTAGATGGCTGGGTCAGTCGGGCGGAGCGGCTGGGTGGCTCAGGTCCCTACCTGTGCGAGCTCAAGATCGATGGGCTGGCCGTCGCGCTCGTGTACCGCAAGGGCCGCCTGCAGCGGGCTGCCACCCGGGGCGACGGCCGCACCGGCGAGGACGTGACCCCCAACGTCAAGACCATCGCGGCGATCCCCAGCAAGTTGTCGGGGTCCGGCTGGCCCGAGGTCCTGGAGGTCCGCGGCGAGGTGTTCCTGCCGATCGCGGCGTTCGAGGAACTCAACGAGAAGCTCACGGCCGCGGGCAAACCGGCGTTCGCCAACCCGCGCAACTCTGCGGCCGGGTCGCTGCGGCAGAAGGATCCGCGTATCACCGCGTCCCGTGCGCTCAACATGATCGTGCACGGTATCGGCCTGGCGGATGGGCTCGATGACCCGCCGTCCAGCCAGTCGGGCTGGTACGAGCGGCTGCGGTCGTGGGGGCTGCCGGTCAGCGACCGCGCCGAGGTCGTGCCCGATATCGACGGCGTGCGCAGGTACATCGCGCACTACGCCGAGCACCGGCACGATCCGCCGTACGAGATCGACGGCGTCGTGGTCAAGATCGACACCATCGACGTGCAGCGGCGGCTCGGCTCGACCAGCCGGGCACCGCGCTGGGCCATCGCCTACAAGTACCCGCCGGAGGAAGTCAACACCCGGCTGCTTGACATCCGGGTGAACGTCGGCCGGACCGGCCGGGTCACCCCGTTCGCGGTCATGGAACCGGTCAAGGTCAGCGGCTCGACGGTGGAGAACGCCACGCTGCACAACGCCGACGAGGTCCGGCGCAAGGGCGTGCTGATCGGTGACATGGTGGTCCTCCGCAAGGCCGGTGACGTGATCCCCGAGGTCGTGGCGCCGGTCGTCGAGCTGCGAACCGGGGACGAGCGGGAGTTCGAGTTCCCCACAGACTGCCCGGCGTGCGGCACGCGGCTGGCGCGCGAGGACGGCGGGGTGGACTGGCGCTGCCCCAACGCGCGGTCGTGCCCGGCGCAGTTGCGGGAGCGGCTCTTCCATCTGGCCGGGCGGGGAGCGCTGGATATCGAGGTCCTCGGCTACGAGGCAGCCGTGGCGCTGCTGGACTCCGGCCTCGTCACCGACGAGGGCGACCTGTTCGGGCTGACCGCGGACAAGCTCGCCACGGTGCCGTTCTTCACGACCAAGGCCGGAGCGCTGACGGCGAACGCGACCCGGCTGCTGGTCAACCTCGAGGAGGCCAGACACCGGCCGCTCTGGCGGATGCTCGTCGCGCTGTCCATCCGGCACGTCGGGCCCACGGCCGCCCGAGCGCTCGCGGCCGCGTTCGGCTCGGTCGAGGCCATCGCCTCCTCGACCGAGGCCGAGCTGGTCACGGTCGAGGACGTGGGCCCGACCATCGCCAGGTCGATCCGCGACTGGTTCGAGGTGGACTGGCACGTGGCGATCATCGGCAAATGGCAGGCGGCGGGGGTCGACCTCGCTACCGAGGGCTTCGTGCCGCCGGCCCGCCCCGACGCGGCAGCTGGCGGGCCCGCCGGGCCCCTCGCGGGACTGACCATCGTGCTGACCGGCACGCTCGAAGGGCGGACGCGGGAGGACGCGGCCGAGGCGATCCAGGCCCAGGGCGGCAAGGTCGCTGGTTCGGTGTCCAAGAAGACCAGCTATGTGGTGGCAGGGCAGAACCCCGGCTCGAAGCTGGATAAGGCCGAGTCGCTCGGCGTGCCGGCGCTGGACGAGCAGGGGCTGGTCCGGCTGCTCTCGGATGGTCCGGACGCCGTCGGAGCGTAAGGCGCGTGTCGCAATCAGCGATCACAGGTTGTAACGGATAGTGTGCAATTGGCTTCGGGAAGTACGTTTTTTGCCGTACCATCAACGGAAAGCGCCGAGCGCTGCACACTGAGCGACGGCTGGCCGACGAGGAGTCATGAAGCATCCGACCGATTCCCGGGACATCGGCCCCCGTGTCGGCTCGCCGCTATGGATTCACCTGACGTCGGTCATCATCGTCGGGGCCGCCGGCTTCGTGTTTGCCGAACTCCGGATCATGAATCTGTCCTACCTCGTCAAGCATCCGCTGTTCTGGGTGCTTGCCACGATGGTGCTGCTGGGCGAGATCTGGCCCATCATGACGCCGGGACGATCCAGGCTGGAGGCGCCGGTTGCCTCGGTCACGTTCACCTTTGCCGCGCTCATCGCGTGGGGCCTGCCGGTGGCCGTGCTGCTTCGCGCGGTCTCCACGATGGCCGCCTATCTGCTTCGGCGGCGAGCCCCGCGCCGCGCGGCTTTCAACGCGGCCGTCGCGACGCTCGGGCTCACGGCGGGCTGGGCCATCTTCTACGGTCTCGGCGTCCGGATGTCGCCGCACAAGCCGTGGATCCCGCACGGAACGGACCTCGGCAAGGTCGCCCTCGCCGCGGTCGGCTGCTTCCTGCTGCAGTACGTGCTCATCAACGTGGCCGTTGCGCTGCACGCCCGCGAGCCGGTGCTGCGCACGATGACCCGGATCCTGCCCTACGACGCCTTCACCAGCCTCGTCCTGTACGCCACCGCGCCGCTCGTGGCCGTGGCGATTGGTACCAAGTCGGCGCTGCTGGTGCTGCTGTTCGCGTTCCCGCTGGCGGCGATCTACGTCAACGCCGCGATCTCGGTGCAGCGCGAGCACCAGGCGCACCACGACGAGCTAACCGGGCTCGCCAACCGGGCGCTGCTGATGCGCAGCCTGGCCAAGACGCTCGACCAGGCGGCTTCCTCAGGCGCGAAGGTCGGGTTCCTGCTGCTTGACCTCGACCGCGGTCTCAAGGAAGTCAACGACACGCTCGGGCACGCGGTCGGGGACCGGCTGCTCCGGCTCGTGGCGCACCGGCTCACGCACAGCGTCCGGCCGGGCGATCTGGTGGCCAGGCTGGGCGGGGACGAGTTCGCGGTGCTGCTGCCGTCGGTGAAGGAGACGGCGGTCGCGCGCGAGGTCGCCGCCCGGCTCCGGGCGGCGGTGGCCGAACCAATCCGGCTCGAGGGCATGTCGTTCGTCATCGAGGTGAGCATCGGGATCGCCCTGTTCCCCGATGACGCCACGGCTGACGAGACCCTGGTCCAGCACGCGGACCTGGCCATGTATCTGGCCAAGCAGCGGCGCAGCGGGGTCGAACGGTACGTCGCCGACCTGGACCGGAACTCGCCGGCCCGGCTCGCGTTGTTCGGCGAGATGCGTCGTGGGCTGGACCGCGGTGAACTTGAGCTGCACTACCAGCCCAAGGTGTTCCTGGCCGACGGGCGCCCGGCCGGCGTCGAGGCGCTAGTCCGGTGGCGGCATCCGGTCCGCGGCGTGCTCGGCCCATCCGACTTCATCCCGGTCGTGCAGCAGTCCTATCTGATGCGCGAGGTCACGGCGTTCGTCATCGAGACCAGCGTGGCCCAGGCCGCGCGCTGGCGGGAGTCCGGCCTCGCGGTCCAGGTGTCACTCAACCTGTCCGGCCGGGACCTGCTCGACACCGGTCTGGCGGAGCTCGTCGAGCAGTGCCTCAACCGGAACGGAGTACCGCCGGACGCGCTACTGCTGGAGATCGACGAGCGCGTGCTGACGAGCGAGCCCGCGCATGCGGTGGCGACAGCGGAAGCGCTGGCCGATATCGGGGTCGGTCTCAGCCTTGACGACTTCGGCACCGGGTACTCGTCCCTGCTCCGGCTCAAGCGGCTGCCGTTCGGCGAGATCAAGGTCGACTCGTCGTTCATCGGCCGGATGCTCGAGTCGCCCGACGACCAGGTGGTCGTGAAGTCGATCCTCGATCTCGCCGCGGCGCTTGGCATCATGTCGGTGGCCGAGGGCGTCGAGTCGGCCGCGGTGGCCGCCGAGCTGATGGCCATGGGCTGCGTGGCGGGGCAAGGCTGGCACTTCGCCAAGCCGATGAACGCGGTCTCGGCCACCACCTGGCTGACCGAGCACTGCCTGCGCGCCGAGCCCGCCAAGCCGCAGCCCGTGGGGTAGCGCGCGGCGCCGATAATGCCGTGAGTCCGGGTCTGGACGGCCCCATAGGATGGCCTGCATGGCCATTACCAGGGATGAGGTAGCCCACCTGGCCAGGCTGTCCAGGCTGGCCCTGACCGACGCCGAACTCGACCACTTCGCTGGCCAGCTCGACCAGATCATCGTGGCGGTGGCGCGAGTCCAGGAGGTTGCGGCCGATCAGATCCCGCCGATGACGCAGGCAGCCGGTATCGCCAACGTGTACCGCGACGACGTGGTGGCGCCGCAGCTGACCCCGGAACAGGCGCTGGCCTGCGCGCCGGCCAGCGAGCAGTCGAGATTCCGGGTCCCGCGCATCCTGGCGGAGGACTGACATGGGTGCCGAGGCCACCGAGCTGACCCGGCTGAGCGCCGCCGAGATCGGCGCCGCAGTGGCCGCCGGCGACGTCTCTGCGGTCGAGGTGACCCAGGCGCACCTGGACCGGATCGTGACGGTGGAGCCGGAGCTGCACGCGTTCTTGCACGTGGCGGGTATCGGCGCCCTGGCCGCTGCGGAGGAGATCGACCGCAAGCGGGCGGCAGGCGGCCAGCTCGGGCCGCTCGCGGGTGTGCCGCTCGCGCTGAAGGACGTGCTGACGACGGCGGACATGCCAACCACGTGCGGATCGCGGATCCTCGAGGGCTGGCAGCCTCCCTATGACGCGACCGTCACCAGGCGGCTGCGCGACGCGGGCGTGATCATCCTGGGCAAGACGAACATGGATGAGTTCGCGATGGGGTCATCCACCGAGAACTCGGCGTTCGGGACGAGCCGGAATCCGTGGGATCGCAGCCGGGTGCCGGGCGGGTCGTCGGGCGGGTCGTCGGCCGCGGTCGCCGGGTACGAGGCACCGCTCGGGATCGGCACCGATACCGGCGGCTCCATCCGCCAGCCCGCCGCGGTCTGCGGGATCGTCGGGATGAAGCCCACCTACGGCGGCTCGTCCCGGTACGGGCTGGTCGCGTTCGCGTCGTCGCTCGACACGCCGGGCCCGCTGGCCAGGTCGGTGCTGGACGCGGCCCTGCTGCACGAGGCGATCTCCGGTCACGATCCCCGTGACGCCACCTCGGTCGACGCTCCGGTGCCGCCAGTGGTCGCGGCCGCCCGGCAGGCCGATGTGGCCGGGCTGCGGATCGGCGTGGTCAGCGAGCTGAGCGGCGAGGGTTATCAGGCCGGCGTGCAGTCCAGGTTCACTGCGGCGGTCGAGCTGCTCGAGTCGCTCGGGGCCAAGGTCACCGAGGTGTCGTGTCCGCACTTCAGCTACGCGCTGCCCGCCTATTACTTGATCGCGCCCAGTGAGGCCGCGTCGAACCTGGCCAGGTTCGACGCCATGCGGTACGGCCTGCGGGTCGGTGACGACGGCAGCCGGAGCGCGGACGAGGTGATGTCGCTGACCAGGGCGGCGGGCTTCGGTGCGGAGGTGAAGCGCCGGATCATGCTCGGTACCTACGCGCTGTCGAGCGGTTACTACGACGCCTACTACGGCAAGGCGCAGCAGGTGCGGACCCTCATCTGCCGGGACTTCGACGCCGCGTTCGATCAGGTCGACGTGCTGGTCTCGCCGACGACGCCGACGACGGCGTTCGCCATTGGGGAGCGGGCCGACGATCCGATGGCGATGTACCTCGCCGACCTGTGCACCATTCCTTCGGACCTGGCCGGGAACGCGGCCATCTCGGTGCCGTGCGGGCTCGCCCCGGAGGACGGGCTGCCGGTGGGACTGCAGGTCATGGCTCCCGCGCTCGCCGACGACCGCACGTACCGGGTGGCGGCCGCGGTCGAGGCGGCGCTGGAACAGCGCTGGGGAGGGCCCCTGCTGGCGCAGGCACCGGCGCTGGGCGAGACGGGGGGACCGGCGAGATGAGCACCCAGATGGCGCACCTGGTGCCCTACGACGAGGCGGTGTCCAGGTACGAGCCGGTGATCGGGCTCGAGACGCACGTCGAGCTTGGCACCGTCACCAAGATGTTCTGCGGCTGCCCGACCACATTCGGCCTGCCGCCCAACTCCGCGGTCTGCCCGGTCTGCCTCGGCCTGCCAGGCTCGCTGCCGGTGGCTAACCGGGCGGCCATCGAGTACACGATCCGCATCGGGCTGGCGCTGAACTGCACGATCGCCCCCTGGTGCCGGTTCGCAAGGAAAAACTACTTCTACCCGGACATGCCAAAGAACTTCCAGATCTCACAGTATGACGAGCCGCTGTGCACGAACGGCTGGCTGGACGTCACGGTTGCCGGCCAGACCTTCCGCGTGGGCATCGAGCGAGTCCACCTGGAGGAGGACACCGGCAAGTCGCTGCACGTCGGCGGCGCGACGGGCCGGATCCACGGCGCCGAATACTCCCTCGTCGACTACAACCGGGCAGGCATACCGCTGGTCGAGGTGGTCACCAAGCCGATCGCCGGTACCGGTGAGCTGGCGCCGGAGGTCGGCCGGGTCTACGTGACCGAGCTGCGAGACCTGCTCCGGGCACTGGACGTGTCCGACGTCCGGATGGAGGAGGGCTCGCTGCGCTGCGATGTCAACACGTCGCTGGCGCTGCCCGGAGCGGCCGAGTGGGGTACCCGGACCGAGACGAAGAACGTGAACTCGCTGCGCTCGGTCGAGCGCGCCGTCCGGTTCGAGATCGAGCGACAGGCCGGCCTGCTCGACGCGGGGGTGCGGGTGGTCCAGGAGACCAGGCACTTCCAAGAGGACACCGGGACGACGACGGCAGGCCGGAGCAAGGAGGAAGCGCAGGACTACCGCTACTTCCCGGAGCCTGACCTGGTCCCGGTGGCGCCACCCGAGGCCTGGGTAGAGCAGATTCGGGCGAGCCTGCCGGAGCTGCCGGCCGCCCGGCGGGCGCGGCTGCAAGCCGACTGGGGGCTGTCCGACGCCGACATGACGTGGCTCCGCAACGCCGGCGCGCTCGGCCTGGTGGCGGCGACGGTCGCCGCGGGCGCGTCACCGGCCGAGGCGAGTAAGTGGTGGCTGGGCGAGCTGGCGAGGGACGCGAACAAGCGCGGCAGCGAACTGGCCGAGCTACCCGTCACCCCGGAGCAGGTCGCCAGGGTGAGCGCCCTGGTCAGGGATGGCACGCTCAACGACCAGCTGGCTCGGCAGGTGCTCGAGGGCGTGCTGGCCGGCGAGGGCGAACCAGACGCGGTGGTGGCCGCTCGCGGGCTCGCAGTGGTGAGCGATGACGGCGCGCTGGCCGCCGCGGTGGACGCCGCTATCGAGGCCAACCCGGACGTCGCCGCCAAGATCCGGGATGGCAAGACGGCCGCGGCAGGCGCGCTGATCGGTCAGGTCATGGCCGCCACCAAGGGCCGCGCCGACGCCAAGCGCGTCCGCGAGCTCATCCTGCAGCGGCTGACCTAACGGCGCTCCGTTGGCCGTCAGCCAGCAGACCACGCTGATGCCGGGCAAGCTGCTCGCTATCGGCTATCGCGCTATCGGCTATCGCGCTATCGGCTATCGCGCTATCGCCCGGCGCTCGACCGCTACCAGGTAGCCGTCGCTGGCGTTGAACCGGTACTCTGTAGATATGCAGTACGCGCAGCGTCCGGAGATGATGCCCCGCTAGCCGGGGCCACTTGACGCTGCCAGGATCTACAGTCCGCACGAGGCCCGCTGGGGGCCTCGATTCATATGCGGGTCGGTGCCTCCGAAAATTCCCGGGAGGTTCCGATGACCCGCCTGTTTCTGAGCACGACCATCCCGTACGTGAACGCGCGCCCGCACGTCGGCTACGCGCTGGAGCTGGTCCAGGCCGACGTACTCGCCCGGCACCACCGCCGCATCGGCGATCAGGTGCGGCTGCAGAGCGGCACCGACGACAACTCCCTCAAGAACGTGCTCGCCGCCGAGCAGCAGGGCGTCAGCACGAGGGAGCTGGTCAATCGCAACGCCGGCATCTTCGCCGGGCTGCGCGAGCACCTGTCGCTCAGCTTCGACGACTTCATCCGGACCAGCAGCGACCCGCGGCACCGGCCCGGCGTGGAGCGGCTCTGGCGCGCCTGCCGGGCCCGCGGCGACCTGTACCGCCGCGATTATCAGGGCCTGTACTGCGTCGGCTGCGAGCAGTTCTACACCGAGAATGAACTGGTCGGCGGCTGCTGTCCCGAGCACGGCACGCGGCCGCAGCTCATTACCGAGGAGAACTGGTTCTTCCGGTTGTCCCGGTACGCCGACCAGCTGCGTGACGAGATCGCCTCGGGGCGGCTTCGCATCGAGCCCGGCAGCCGGCGCAATGAGGTGCTCGGCTTCCTTGATGGCGGCCTGACCGACATCAGCGTGTCCCGATCGGTGCAGCGGGCCCGCGGCTGGGGCATCGGCGTGCCCGGCGATCCCAGCCAGGTGATCTACGTGTGGTGGGATGCGCTCGGCAACTACGTCTCCGCCCTCGGCTACGGGGCGAAGGGCGCGCGCGCCGCGGACTCCCAGCGCTGGTGGGTCGAGGCCGACCGGCGGGTGCACCTGGTGGGCAAGGGCGTGCTCCGGTTCCACGCGGTGTACTGGCCAGCGATCTTGCTGTCCGCTGGCGCTCCGCTGCCGACCGAGATCGTCGTGCACGACTACCTCACCGTCGGCGGCACCAAGATCAGCAAGTCGGCGGCAGCCGCGCAGCAGGAGAGCAGTGACCCGGTCGCGCTAGTCGGCGCGTACGGCGTCGACGCGCTGCGCTGGTGGCTGCTGCGCGAGGTACCGAGGGCCGGTGACACCGACTTCACCGTAGACAAGCTGATCGCGCGCGCCAACCAGGACCTGGCAAACGGGATTGGCAACCTCGTCAGCAGGGTCTCCTCGATAGCCCACACATACCGGAACGGAGTCGTTCGGCCTTGCCGTCGTCCGCAAGGAACCAGCCGCTGGCTCGCCGCAGCCAGTGACGACCGCGCCATCGGCCAGGACTGGCCTGCCGATGCGGGCGCGCTGGCGGACACGATCGAGCGGACCCCCGGCGCGGTGCGAACCGCGCTGGACAGGTTCGACTTCCGCGCCGCCGCGGCCGCAGTCTTCGAGATCGTGGAGCAGGCCAACCGGTATATCGAGGCGGCCGAGCCCTGGCATCTCGGCCGGGCTGAGCGCGACGGCGCAGGGCTAGCCAGAGATAGCACCGGCGGGCAGCGGCTGGACCAGGTGCTCGGCGCTCTCGTCACGGCCTGCCAGGTGCTGGCGGCGGAGATCTGGCCGTTTCTCCCGGACCTCGCCGCGCGGGTCGCAGCCGCGTGCGACGACTTCGGTGGCGCGCTGCCGAAGCCGCAGCGCGTGTTTCCGCGAATCGAGGGTGAGCCGGGGCGCTATCCTGCCGTCGCTGCAGATACGCAGCGCGAAACGGAGGTCGCCTCGTGCGAAGCGGAACCGGCGACGTGCTGATCTGGGTCCCGACGGACCCGGTGGCGGACGCGCTGACCGGGCTGGACGGCGTGACCGTGGAGGTGGTCTCCCCGGCCGGTGCCACGCTGCCGGAGTCTGCCGCCAGTGTGGAGTTCTACGTGCCGCCGTTCTTCCCGCCTCCGGACGCCGTGACCGCCATGGCGCAGATGCCGAGGCTGCGCGTCGTCCAGACGCTGACCGCCGGGTTCGACCGGGTCCGGCCGCATGTGCCGGCCGGAGCGGTCCTGTGCAACGCCCGCGGCGCGCACGACGCGAGCACTGCGGAGTGGGTCGTAGGCGCGGCGGTGGCCGTATACCGGCAGTTCCCGTACTTCGCCGTCGAGCAAGCGGCCGGGCGGTGGAGCTACCGGTTCACCGACACCCTGGCCGGCAAGAACGTGCTGATCGTTGGCTACGGCTCGATCGGCCGGTCGGTCGAGCGCCGGCTGGCCGGCTTCGATGTCGAGGTTCGGCGGGTGGCGCGGTCAGCCAGAGACGGGGTAAGCCCGGCGGCGGACCTGCCCAGCTTGCTGCCGGACGCGGACGTAGTGATTCTGCTCGCGCCCGTCACCAAGGAGACGGTCGGCATGGTCGACGCCGCGTTCCTGGCTCGGATGAAGGACGGCGCGCTGCTGATCAACGCCGCCCGTGGCGTGCTGGTGGTCACCGACGACCTGGTGGCGGAGGTGCGGACGGGGCGGCTGTCGGCGGCCATGGACGTCACCGATCCCGAGCCGCTGCCCCCCGGTCACCCACTCTGGATACTGCCGAACGTTCTGATCACGCCTCATGTCGGTGCGTCGAACCCGTACTCGCTGGGGATGGCCAATCAGCTCGTCCGGTCCCAGGCCGAGCGCTACCTGACGGGTCAGCCGCTGGCGAACGTGATCACGGGCGAGTACTAACCAGGGGTGCGGGGGACCTTCCCCCGGACAGCACGGCGGGGGTCCGGGGGTCGTCCCCCGGGACAGCAGGCCCCAGGTCAGCACGTTAGCCGCAAGCCGCCACGAAGTTGTCGCCGTGTGTAGGCCCATCCTCAATCCAAGCGTGACCTGCGCGCCGTAATGTCGTGCCCGCTTCAATCACAGTGCGAGACACAGGACGTCTCCGGGAGCGCCGGCACGCTTGCCCGGGACGCCTGATATGGCTGCCGCCCGTCGGCGCGCCGCAGGCACGATCCCCCTTGCCTGGCGTGCAGCCTTGTCTGCCCTGACTCGCGCACTGCACGTTTCGGTCCGGCGACACGGGACTCGGCCGACGGGAGGTCTGGTGCACGCACGCCCGGTGCAGGCGCATGCATCAGCCTGGCCGCCATGAGCCTGTCGGGTGCCGCCTGGACGACCGGCGGTGTCCTGCTGACGGTGCTGGCGGCGGTGCTGCTGATTCGCCGGTACCGGCAGGGCGACGTCTCCTGCCGCTGGCTTGCCATCGCCGTGGTTGTGTTCGGCGTAGCCTTCGCCGCCCAGGGGGCCAGCGCCGGCGACATCACCCCCGCGGTCATCCAGCTCACGCTCACGGACCTGCTGGCGCTGCTGGGCCTGCCGCTGCTGGTCGTCGCCCTGCTCCGGATGACTTCGTCGGGCCGCGTCGGAGGCACCGGCTGGCTCGCCGATGGTGGCCTGCTCGCGCTGGCGCTGTTCGCCATCGGCTGGATCGCACTCCTGCGGACGGCGTACGGGGCGACCGGCGTCGGACCTGGCTTCTTTGCGGTCGACCTGATCCACCCGGTTGCCGACCTCGTCGTGCTGGGCGGCACGCTGTGGCTCG
This sequence comes from Streptosporangiaceae bacterium, assembly GCA_049675875.1. GTDB lineage: Bacteria > Actinomycetota > Actinomycetes > Streptosporangiales > Streptosporangiaceae > JAJYUU01. The sequence continues at coordinate 6,732 of JBAUAR010000087.1, read as the reverse complement.
CACTGCGTGCGGGCCGACCCGGACTCACGCTGTATGCCGCGCTGGTCGCCGGCACCGTGGGAGACTTCCTGGCGGTGCAGGCGCGAGCCAGCGGCATGCACCCGGGGGCCTGGCCCCAGCTGGCCTGGCTCGCGGCGATCGGCCTGCTCGGCTGCATCGGCTTGCTGCCCGCCTCGGCCACGACCGGCACGGCGCGCGCGCCGGCCCCCCTCGGCACCGTGGTCGCGATCGCGGCCGCGGGGGTCAGCGGCCTCGTTACCCTCGTCTTCGCGCTGGTGACGTGGGGGCACAAGGAGTCGCTGCCGCTGGTCGCGGGGGCGCTGCTGATCCTCGCTGTGGTCGCCCGCCTCGCCTTGCTGATCCGGCAGGCGGCCGTGACGTCGGCCCTGGTCGAGCAAGTCGGCGGTCAGTTCCATCAGCTCGCTGACCGGACTAGCGACGTGGTGCTGCTGTGCGATGAGGCCGGTTTGATCAGGTACGCGAGCGGGGCGGTGGCCCACTACGGGTACCGGCCGGAGGCGCTGTCGGGCACCCGGCTACCTGGCCTGGTTCACCCCGACGACCTGGCGGGTGTGCTGCGAGCCGCTGCCGCGGCCCGCCGCCGCGGCACTGCGGCGGACGCCATCCAGCTGGCTTGCCGGGTCAGGTCCGCCGACGGCACCTGGCGGCACGTGCAGGGCACCGTATCGCGGTACTCCGGCGCCGGGCCAGCACTGCTGCTGATCACGGCACGGGACATCAGCGATCAGGTAGCGCTTCGGCAGCAGGTCACCCAGCTCACCTTCCACGACAGCCTGACCGGGCTGCCCAACCGGTCCTACGTCGAGGAGCGAGCCAAGGACTTGCTGACGCGCCGGCGCGAGCGGCCGCGGCGTGCCGGACGGACCGCGGCGATCTTCGTCGACCTGGACGGCTTCACCGCGATCAACGACTCCGTCGGACATGGTGTCGGCGACCTGGTGCTGGCGCAAGCCGGGCTCCGGCTGCGCGGCCCGGTCCCGGCGCACGACACAGTGGCCAGGTGGGGCGGCGACGAGTTCGCGGTGCTGATCGAGAACGCCTCCAGTCCGCAGGAGGTCGTCGACATCGCCCAGCAGCTGACCGACGCGGTCGCAGCTGAGCCGTTTGACGTGGCGGGCCGCCAGCTTTCCATCACGGCCAGCGTGGGCGTGGCGTTCACCGACCCCGACCACGCCGAGCACCTGCTGCGCAACGCCGACCTGGCCATGTCGCGGGCGAAGGACGCCGGTGGCGGGCGGGTCGAGGTGTTCGCCGCGCACATGCACGCCGACGTCATCCGCCGGATCGAGCTCACCTCGGCCCTCCGCGCCGCGATCGAGGAAGACGGCCTCGGCATCGAGTATCAGCCGGTGGTGGAGCTGGCCACCTCGCGGGTCGCCAGCGTAGAGGCGCTGGTGCGGTGGTCACACGAGGGCGAGCGCGTCGAGCCCGCCGAGTTCCTGGGCATCGCCGAGGATTCCGGGCTCATCGTGCCGCTCGGCGCCTGGGTGCTCGCGCAGGCCTGCCGCCAGGTCGTGAGCTGGCGCGAATCGGGCTGGCTGGTCGGCCTTTCAGTCAACTTCTCGCTCCGGCAGGTCAGCGTGCCGGACTTCGCCGAGACGGTGCTGACTGCGCTGGACGACAGCGGCCTGCCGCGGTCGGCGCTGACGCTCGAGGTCACCGAGCGGGTGCTGATCGAGATCGACGCGCCGATCATGGATGGGCTTGCCCGGCTGCGGTACCTGGGCGTGCGACTGGCGATCGACGACTTCGGTACCGGCTACGCCTCGCTCGCCTACCTTCGCGAGCTGCCGGTGGACATCATCAAGATCGACCCGTCGTTCGTCGCCGGCCTTGGCACCGACGGCACGCTGGCGATGCTGACCCGCACCGTCGTCCAGGTTGGCCACGATCTCGGCATCGAGATTGTGGCCGAGGGGATCGAGCGGCCTGAGCAGCTCGAGTTGCTGCGCGCCATGGGCTGCGGCCTCGGCCAGGGCTTCCTGGTAGCACGGCCGATGACGGCGCAACGGATCGAGTCGCTGGCGGCCATCAACGGCCGCGTTCCGGCGGCGTCGCTGCGACCCGCTGCGCCGTCGTTCCCCTCTTCGGACACTCCGGACACGCCCGATGCTCCGAACGCTCCGGATGCGCTGGGCGCACCGGACGTCCCGGATGCCTCGCCGGCCGGGTCGCGGATCGGATCGTCGTCAGCGGACCCAGCCCCAGCACCCTCCTCCCCGGCGTCGGCACCGGGCTTGTGAAGGGCTTCACAAAGACCCCCGGTAGACTGGCAAATTCCTGACGCCCGGACATCGGAGGAACCGTGCCTGCGCCCGTCGTGCTCGTTGCCGAGGAGCTGTCTCCAGCCGGGATCGCCCTGCTTGAGTCATCTTTCGAGGTCCGGTACACCGACGGAGCGGACCGCAGCAAGCTACTGCCGGCGCTGGCAGAGGTCGACGCGGTGATCGTCCGCAGCGCCACGCAGATCGACGCAGAAGCCATCGCGCATGGCCGCAGGCTGCGCGTTGTCGCTCGCGCTGGGGTCGGCCTGGACAACGTCGACGTCGATGCCGCGACGAAGGCTGGCGTCATGGTGGTGAACGCGCCCGCCAGCAACGTCGTCAGCGCCGCCGAGCACGCGGTCGCGCTGCTGCTCGCACTGGCCCGCAACGTGCCGCAGGCCAACGCGTCGCTCAAGGGCGGCGAGTGGAAGCGGTCCGCCTACACCGGCGTGGAGCTGCAGGACAAGGTTGCTGGCATCCTCGGGCTCGGCCGGATCGGGGCGCTGGTCGCGCAGCGGCTGTCGGCGTTCGGCATGACGGTCATCGCCTCTGACCCGTACGCTCCGTCCGCCACCTCGACGCAGCTCGGGGTGCGCATGGTCAGCCTCGACGAGCTGCTGGCTGAGTCTGACTTCATCACCGTGCACCTGCCGAGGAACGCCGAGACCGCGGGTCTCATCGGCGATCGCGAGCTGCACCTCGTGAAGCCAACCGTGCGCATCATCAACGCGGCGCGAGGCGGCATCGTCGACGAGGCGGCGCTGGCGGCGGCGCTGCGCGAGGGCCGGGTGGCCGGCGCGGGCATCGACGTGTACGCCAGGGAGCCTTGCACTGATAGTCCGCTGTTCGGCTTCGACAACGTCGTGGTGACGCCCCATCTCGGCGCGAGTACAGCCGAGGCCCAGGAAAAGGCGGGCACCCAGGTGGCCCGGTCGGTCCGGCTGGCACTGGACGGCGAGTTCGTGCCGGACGCGGTCAACGTGCAAGGGGGCGCCGTCGCCGAAGACCTGCGCCCGTGGCTTCCGCTCGGGGAGAAGCTCGGCCGGGTGTTCGCCGCGCTGGCCGGCGGCGCCACAGCGTCGGTCGCGGTCGAGGCGAAGGGCGAGATCGCCGGCCTGGACGTCAGCGTGCTGGAGCTGGCGGCCATGAAGGGACTGTTCAGCGACGTGACCGAGGAACCGGTCACCTACGTGAATGCACCGCTCGTCGCCAAGGAGCGGGGCGTCGAGCTGAGCCTCACCGCCGACCAGGTCAGCAAGGACTGGCGCAACCTGCTGACCATCCGAGGCACCGGGCCGGACGGGCATCTGGTGTCGGTCAGCGGCACCCTCACCGGGCTGCGGCTGGCCGAGCGGCTGGTCGAGGTCAATGGCCTCGACGCCGAGATCGCTCCGGCCGAGCACATGATCTTCCTCGGTTACGTCGACCGGCCGGGCGTCGTCGGCGCGGTGGGCCAGATCCTCGGCAGCCACCAGATCAACATCGGCGGGATGCAGGTCTGCCGGCGCGCCCAGGGCGGCGACGCGATGCTGGTGCTGTCTGCCGACTCGACGGTCTCGCTGGAGCTGCTGGCAGAGATCGCGACCGCAACCGGCGCCCGGCTGGCACGGGTCGTCGACCTAGACGGGGACTGACGCTCGCGGCTGTCCCTGCCCGCCAAGTAAGGTGGGCGGGTGGTGGCAGCACGAAGCATCCGGCTCGCCGTGATCGGCGGCGACGGCATCGGCCCCGAGGTTGTCGCGGAGTCCATCAAGGTACTGCGCGCGCTTGGCACCGTGGCCGTGGAGCCGACCGGCTACGACCTTGGCTCGCAGCGTTGGAAACGCACCGGCGAGATCCTCCCCGACGCCGTGCTTGCCGAGCTCGGGCAGCACGACGCGATCCTGATCGGCGCCGTGGGTGACCCGAGCGTGCCGAGCGGCGTGCTGGAACGCGGCCTGCTGTTGCGGTTGCGGTTCGAGTTCGATCAGTACGTGACGGTCCGACCGGTCCGGCTCTATCCGGGTGTTGAGTCGCCGCTGGCCGGAGTGCGGTCCGAGCAGGTCGACATGCTGGTCGTCCGCGAGGGTACCGAGGGTCCGTACATCGAAGCCGGCGGCATCATGCGGAAAGGCACCCCCGCCGAGGTGGCCACGCAGGACAGCATCAACACGGCGTTCGGCGTCAGCCGGGCGGCCCGGTACGCGCTGCAGCGGGCAGTCGAGCGGCCGCGCCGCAGGCTGACCCTGGTGCATAAGAGCAACGTGCTCGCCTACGCCGGCGATCTGTGGCGGCGGATTGTCACCGAGGTCGCGGCCGACTACCCGGACGTGACTGCCGAGTACTGCCACATGGACGCGGCCGCGGGCTACTTCGTGACCCAGCCCGAGCGGTTTGACGTGATCCTCACCGACAACATGTTCGGCGACATTCTCACCGCCCTGGGCGCCGCGGTGGCGGGCGGCATCGGGCTGGCAGCCAGCGCTAGCATCAACCCCGCCCGCACGGCGCCGAGCATGTTCGAGCCTGTCCACGGCAGCGCGCCCGACCTGGCCGGCAAGCAGAAGGCCGACCCGACCGCGACGATCTTGTCGGCGGCGATGCTCTGCGAGCACCTCGGGTTGTCGGCCGAGGCGGCGCGGATCGAGCAGGCGGTGTCGGATGACCTGCTGGAACGGCAGGGTGCGTGGTCGCCGCGGTCGACGCCGGAGATCGGGGACGACATCGCGGAACGGGTTGCGGGCTGACGCTGGCCGACGGCACGATCACGCCCGCCCGCAGCGAGGCGGCCCGCGGCAGGCTGCGGCGTGCCAGGATCGCGGTGCTGACGTATTTCGCCGTGCTCGGGCTGGCCAATGGTGTCTGGCTGGCCAGGATTCCGGCGGTGAAGCAGAGCCTGCACCTGACCGACGGCGTGCTCGGTCTGGCGCTGCTGTCCGCGCCGGCTGGCCTGGTGGTAGTGGTGCTGTTCGCCGGCCGGATCGTGCACCGGGTGGGCAGCGCGCGACCCACCATGATCGCCGGAACCTGCGCGGCGGTGCTGCCGGTGGCGCTCGGCCTGGCGCCCAGCCTGGCCGCGCTGATGGTCGCGCTGTTCGCGTTCGGGCTGGCCAGCGGGCTGGTCGACGTCAGCATGAACTCCCAGGCCGTACTCGTCGAGCGCGGCGCCGGCCGCCCGCTGATGACGTCGTTCCACGCCTGCTACAGCTTCGGCGGGCTGACTGGCGCGCTACTCGGCGGCCTGTTCGCGTGGGCCGGGATCGCCCCCGCGGTCAACTTCGCGACCGTGGGCGTCCCGCTGGCGTGTGTCGCCGCGCTGGCCGGCCGGTGGCTGGTTGCTGATTCCGGCGGGAACGCGGCCGATTCGCCCGCGGCCGATCGTCCGGCCACTGACCCTCGGCCTGGCACTGCCCCTGCGGCTGGCATTGCCCCTGCGGCTGGCACTGGCCCTGCGGCTGGCACTGCCTCGCTGGCTAGCACTGCGGCTCCGGGTGCTGCGGACCGGCGGCGGGCGTGGACGCTGATGCTGCTGCTCATGGCGCTCCTCGCGGCCTGCTCGTTGCTCGGCGAGGGATCGGCCGAAGGCTGGAGCGCCGTCTACCTGCACGATAATCTCGGCGCGTCGGCCGGACTGGCCGCGCTCGGCTATGCCGGGTTCAGCCTTGCGATGGCGGTGGGCCGACTGTCCGGTGACCGGCTCAACGCCCGGTTCGGAGCCGCGGCGCTGATGCGCTGCTGCGGCCTGATCGCGGCGCTCGGGCTCGGCCTCGGCCTGCTCAGTCCCGGCCCAGCCGGCGCCATCGCTGGCTTCACCGTGTTCGGCGCGGGGTTGTCATGTACGTTCCCGCTGCTGCTGTCGGCCGCGGGTAACGTCGACCCGGCCAGGCCCGCGCTCGGGATCGCGCGAGTGGCCGGATTCGGCTACGCGGGGCTGCTCGCCGGACCAGTGCTGATCGGCGGGCTGGCGACCGGGCTCGGACTGCAGCGAGCGCTGGTCGTGCCGCTGCTGCTGGCCCTGGCCATAGCAGCGGGAGGTGGCGTCGCAGGCGCCGGTGCGCGGGTCACGTCCCGCGGTACCGGGAGCGGCTAGCTACCGGCCGGCTGCGCCGCCAGCAGTGCGGTCATCCCGCGTAGCAGCAGTTCCAGCCCGAACTCGAAGTCGGCGTCCGGAGCATCGGCGTTGGCGGCGGCTAGCTCCGCGGACAAGCCCGTTAGGTGCGGGAACGAGGCGGCGCGCAGCACCGGGCGGGTGCTCTCGGCGGCGTCGGCACTGTCTGCGCGCAGTGACGGAGCGACGCCGACCTGCCGCACTAGCGAGCCCACCATGAACGCGGCAACTGCCCGCATGATCCGCACGGCATCCGGACCGGCGAATCCGGCCGCCAGCAGTGTCCCGAGCAGCTGCTCGGCGGCCCGTAGCTGGGCCGCGGTCGCGGGCGGCCGGCCAGCCACCGCGATGGTGCACCTC
>JBAUAR010000086.1:0-15003 GCA_049675875.1 Streptosporangiaceae bacterium | reverse complement strand
GCGACCGGATTGGGGTGAGCGCAGCCCTGCCGTCAGCACGACTTCGTGCTGCAGGCCCAGTACTCGGGGAAGAAGGTCGACAGCGGATTGAACGTGACGTCGTGGACGCCTTGATTGACGCCCCAGGTCAGGGTGTCCCAGGGCATCCACAGCGCGGGCACTTGCGTCGCGGTGTAGTCGGCGAACTGGTCGAAGGTGCTCAGGCTGTTGCTGGTGTGGGTCGCCTGGATCAGCGAGTCCATCGTCGGGTTGCTGTAGCTGCCCGAGTTATTCGGCACACCGGTCTGGTACAGCGCCTCACCCGTCGGCTCGAAGCCCGGCCCGTCGAACCCCCAGCCGCCGAGGTACAGGAACGTCCAGTTGCACTGCGACTGCGTCGGCGTGCACGGCACCGTGTCAGGCAGCAGCGAATCGAATGTTTCTGCGGTCAGCGTGAGCTGGATGCCCGCCTGCGCAAGGCCGGACTTCAGGATGTCGGCCATGTCCGCCTGGGTAGAGATGCCCGAGGTGTAGAGCATGCTGAAGCTGGCCTGCGTGCCGACCTTGACTCCTGGCCCGCACGCCGAGCTGGAGCAGGTCAGCACCCCGCCCTCGAGCTTCCAGCCATGCGAGGCCAACAGCGCTTTGGCCTTCGCCGGGTCGTAGGGGTACGGGCCCTGCCCGCCGTTGGCCGTCATCTCCGGTGACACCCACTGGCTGCGCGGGTACGGCGGCACGCCCGCGGAGGTCGGATACCAGTAGTTCCGGCCGACTGCCTGCGACATGCCCTGCTGGTTGTTCAGCATCATCAGCGCCTGCCGGAAGTACAGCTGCCGGAATGCCGGGCCGTAGGTCGGGTTGTTGAAGTTCATGTAGGCAAAGCCGATGTCGAACTGGTACTGCGATGCGAGGCTGTACCCAGCCGAGGCCAGCGGGTTGCTGGGTGGCAGGAACGTGCCCTTGGCCGCCGGCGCCAGGTCCGTCGCTGGCACCTGGCCCACGCTCAGCGCGCCGGTCTTCAGAGCCGTGTAAATCGCGGTGTCGTCGGTGTACGCCACGAACTTCAGCGCCGCGATCGACGGCTTGGGGCTGCCGGAATAGGCGGTATTCGGGACGAACGTATAGTTCCCGTCCACGTTAAAGGCAGACAGCTTGAACGGGCCGTCGACGACCTGCCACAGCGGGTTCGTCGCGTAGGTCGATGTGTCGCTGTTCTGCGCGTTGAGGAACGACCAGACCGCCTTGCACTTCGCCCAGCCGTCGGCCGCGGTGTCGGTCGCGCACCCGCCGCTGCCAGCCGCGGCACCGGCCTGGGTCACATCCCACGCAGCGGGGAATGGGTACAGGGTTGCGAGCTGGTTGTAAGTGAACCAGATGCTCGAGTAAGCCTGCTTGAGCTGGATGGTGACCTGCTGCGGCCCGGTCGCCGAATAAGACACCAGATTGTCCGGCAGCAGCCCTGGTGTGTAGCCGGCGTAACTGGCTTTCTCGGCTTCTAGCATATTCAGAAAGAAGATCAGGTCCTGGGCATCCACCTTGGACCCATCGGACCAGTTCCACGACTTGAGGTTGATCACGACGGTTTTCCCGCCGTTTTCGTAGGCAGGCTGGTCAGCTGGCGACAGTGCATAGTCGACCGAGATCGAGGTATTGCTATTCCCGCCGAACACATACAGCGGCCGGACCATGAGGTACTGGAAGAGCTCGTAGTTGGTCACGCTGTAGAATTGTGAGCCCTCCATAGGGAAAATGGCGTTGGCGCCAGCGCCATTGATATTCGGATAGGTCGCCACGGCGCCCTTCACCGGGGCACCCGACGAACTATTGCTGCTCGTAGAAGCAGCACTGCAGCCAGCGGCCAGCAGGGCACCGGCGGCGATACCTGCGACGCCGGCCATGCGCAGCCTGGATCTGCGTTGCACCATGAGAACTCCTTCACCGCGGCGGTGTGCCGAGCCCGGCTCGGGTGCCCTTGCCGCGGAAGTTGCCAGCAGTTGTCTTCGCGGTCGGCCGAGGACGGTCCGCACCGACAGGTGCGCGGACCGTCCTCGGCCGAACCGTCAGGCCGGGAAGTGGTGACTGGGCCGCTGCAAGGGGTTTAGCGAGAGCCACCCTTCCCGGCCGGCCCGAATTCGACTATTGCTCCGGGACATGCGACGGGCTGGCCATATTCGGACAGTGCTGGTATCTCGCCAAGATGTGTCCGATCCGTTATCACCGCGGTACGACGAAAGCCAGAGCCTGCCACGGATCACCCATTGCAGATGGCTGCTGCAGCTGTTCGCATGCCATAAAGGGCGGCATTATCGTTCCAGCCAGAGTGACGCTCTAGCCATATACGGACAGGTATTACGTCACGCTCGAGCTGAGACCATGTCGGCTGCTGAGCGGGTGTTCAGCACTCTGCCGGGGGTGATGCCCGCGCGCTCGGCTCGTTCGCAGCCGTTCTCGAGCCAGTCGAGCTGGCCCGGCGCGTGTGCGTCGGTGTCGATAGCGAACTTGCAGCCTGCTTCGGCCGCTTGCAGGAGCAGGTCGTCTGGCGGATCCTGCCGTTCCGGGCGACAGTTGATCTCGACCGCGACACCGTACTTTCGGCACGCGGCGAACACAGCGTCAGCGTCGAACTGGGACTCCGGTCGTCGGCGGGCTCCCATCATCATCCGGCCGGTGCAGTGCCCGAGCACGTCGACGTGCGGGCTGGCGATAGCCGCGAGCATGCGCTCGGTCATCGGCTCGGCAGGCATCCGGAGCTGGGAGTGCACGCTGGCCACGACCACGTCCAGCCGCCCGAGCAGGTCCTCGCGCTGATCAAGGCCGCCGTCCTCGAGGATGTCCACCTCTATTCCGGTGAGAATCCGGAACGGCGCCAGCTCCGCGTTCAGCTTCTGGATCAGCGCGAGCTGCGCCGCTAGTCGCTCGGGCGACAGCCCGTTGGCCACCGTCAGCCGGGGCGAGTGATCGGTTAGCGCGATCCACTCATGGCCGAGCGCCTGCGCAGCCTCCGCCATTTCCCCTGGCGGGCTGCCGCCGTCGGACCAGTCCGAGTGCGTGTGGCAGTCGCCGCGGAGCGCCGCCCGCATCGCGGTCCGCGCTGGCGGCTCGTAGGCGGCCTCGAGCCGGACTAGGTAATCCGGCCGCCCGCCCGCCGCGGCCTGCGCGATCGCCGTCGCGGTCGCGGGACCGATACCGCGCAGGTCCTGCAGCGTGCCGTCGGCGATGCGCCGGGTGAGCTCCGCGGCGGGCATCGCTGCCAGCACGGCAGCAGCGCGACGGAAGGCCTGTACCCGGTACGTCGGGGCGCCAGCGCGCTCCAGCTCGAAGGCGATCCGCCGCAGCGCCGGTTCCGGATCCATCCCTCATGGATACACCGCCGCGATCCGGGTGGCCGCACCGGACAGATATCCGGCGACCCCCTCAGACGTGATCGATCGGCCGGCCAGCCAGCACTCCTCGGAACCGCGAAGACGTGGCCATTGACGTGTGCTGATTATCGCTAGCAGCATCCCGCGGACAGCCGAGCTCTGTGCTGCCGGCAATGCATTTAAACCGAGGCCACTCCGGCCGCATAGTTGCTCCCGATAAGCCAGGGGAGCACTGGCGTGAACGATTCCAGCCCTGGGTCCCCTTCAGCGCGCGCGTCGAAATGAGCAGCAGCAGAGTCGGTGCCTGTCGAACTCGGCGTGGTTCAGCAGAAGGCTGTGCACAGCAGCGAGGTCGGCGGTGACCGAGGGCAGCGTGGGTGTCGATCCGAGCTGCCGGTCATGAAAAGGTCACGGTTCTGTGGCGAGGCCGCAAAAAACCCCAGCGAGCAGGTCCGCAGTCGGGATCTCCCCGTCCAGGCAGTACGTTTGGCTCGACGCGCCGACGTCCCGCGGGAAACTCTCACCAAATCGTTGCAGTTAGTGTCAGACCAGCGCATCCAACGCCGAATGTTGTGGTCAGATACCACATTAGCTGAGCTGAACTTGGCTCGTGCCACAAAACCCTGCGCCGCGGAACTGCGTTTCGCCGCGGACAAACGCGACCGAGAAATGCGCCGGCAGCCGCCGCTGTCGCGCCATCTCGGCATTGACGCCGATCTGCTCAGACCGCTACAACAGATACTTCTTGATGAGGTCGGCCCCCGCTGATACGTTCTGCCTTAGCCGAGCCGACCGAAGATTCAAACGGATCGGCTGGCAGGTCTTTCTCTCGAGGGGAGCAGTAAGGACCATGTTACGACTTGGGCACGCGCGCATCGCCATCGGCGCGGTAGCACTAGCCGCTGTGGCGGCAATGATCGGCGGATGCGGGTCGAGCCCGTCGTCGTCGACCTCGGGCACATCAACGTCCACCGGGAAGATCCGGATGGCGATCTTCTACTACAACCCGAGCCCCTACGGGATCGCGTCGCTGAAGGGCGCGCAACTAGAGGCCGGGAAGCTGGGCGTCCAACTCGACGCCTTCGACGCGAACAACAACCCGACGCTGCAGTCCACCCAGATCCAGGACGCGATCACCACCGGCAAGTACAAGGCCTTCTGGGTCTGGGGTCTCGATGACCCGGCTCTCACACCGGTCATCGACAAGGCGCTCAGCGCTGGCATCAAGGTCGCGTGCGCCGACTACACGTGGGGCTCGCTGGCGCAGCAGAACACCCTGCAGGCCTCCAAGACCTGCCTTTCGACCATCGGTCAGCCGATCGGCGCGGAGGCGACAAACCTGGAAGCGGCGATGAACTCGGCCTGCAAACAGCAGGTGGGAAGCGGTCACTGCAACATCGCCTTCCTGCCGGGGCTCGCCAACTACCCGACGGACACGGTTCGAGAAAACGCGATGACCGCGTACTACAACGGGAAGTCGAACTACTCGTTCACCCTCATGCCGCCCGGCGACTACGACGAGACGACCTCGGAAGGCGTCGCCCAGACGTACTTCACGGCCAACAAGAGCGTCAACGTGTTCGCGACGTTCGGCGACCAGATGGCGGCCGGCGCCATGACCGCAATGAAGCTGGTCGGCGGCTACACGCCGGGCAAGAACATCGCGGTCATCGGGTACGGCGGCGCCAAAGAGCTGGTGGCGGACGTCAAGGCCGGCACGGTCTACGCCACTCTCGGCCTGTATCCGGCCTCCGAGTCACTGCTGGGCATCCAGTACCTGTATGACGCGCTGAAGGGAAAGTCGGTGCCGAACCTTGTCGACATCATTAACCCGACGACCCGCCCAGCGGTCATCGACCAGGCGTACCTGAAGTCGCACCCGAGCTTCGTACCGGACTGGACGCTTGAGGGAAACCTGGGGTTCTAGGTAAATCAGCCAACGGAGATCGAGGACGAGCCGGATGAGTGCAGAAGCAGTGGCACCGGTCCGGCTCGTCTCGATCGGCAAGCGGTACTCCGGCACCAGGGCGCTCGACGACGTCAGTGCCGAGGTTGCCGGAGGTACCGTGCACGCCCTGGTCGGGGCGAACGGCGCCGGGAAGTCGACGCTCGGGAAGATCGTCAGCGGGGTGATCCGGCCGGACGAAGGACAGCTGTTCGTCCATGGCCGGCAGGTTAAGTACGCGAACCCGCGCGATGCGCGGCTCGACGGCATCGCGACGATCGCGCAGGAACTGTCGCCGGTGCCGCACATGACCGTGATAGAGAACGTCTTCTTCGGCATCGAGCCACGTCGCAACGGGCTGATTCAGCGGCGGCAGATGCACAAGCAGTACGAGGATCTCGTCGGACAGTGGGGCTTCGAGCTCGACGGGAACGCCAAAGTTGGCCCGTTGCGCACCGCAGATAAGCAAAAGGTCGAGATCCTGCGCGCGGTCGCGTGCGATGCGCGCGTAATCGTGATGGACGAGCCGACGTCGTCGCTGACCAGCGTCGAGACCACGACGCTGCACCGGATGATCCGCGCCCTGCGAGAGAGCGGCCGGACGATCGTCTATGTGAGCCACTTCCTTGACGAGGTACTTGACCTCGCCGACACGGTCACGGTACTGCGCAGCGGGCACCTCGTACGGACGGCGCCGGCGGCGGCGGAAACGGAAGAGAGCCTCGTCGCCGCCATGTTCGGTTCCGCCGCGGAGGCCGAGCACTTCGAGAAGCCGCAGCGCTCGACGGCACCAGTCGTCCTGGCGGTGTCCGGTCTGCACCGCGAGGGCGTGCTCAGAGATATCTCGCTAGAGATCCGCGCTGGCGAGATTGTCGGCCTCGCGGGCCTCGTGGGCAGCGGCCGCAGCGAGCTTGCCCGTGCCATCACGGGCGCCGATCCGATCGATCGCGGCACGATTGCTGTCGACGGCTCCACGCGTCGGATTCGCTCGCCTCGCGACGCGATGGCGGCCGGGATGGCGTTCGTGCCTGAGAGCCGCCAGGACGACGGGTTGTTCATGGAACTGTCCATGGCGGCGAACACAACGTTCGCGGATGTGCGCTCCGTCGCCTCGCGATTCGGCATCCTGCGCCGGTCACTTGAGCGCGATAAGGCGAGCTCGCTGCTGAACTCGCTATCGGTAGAGCCGCCAGCCCCGTCAGTCCGGGTAGCCCACCTCTCCGGCGGCAACCAGCAGAAAGTCCTGTTCGCCCGCTGGCTGTTCCGCAACCCGCACGTGCTCATCCTCGACGAGCCCACCCGGGGCGTGGATGTCGCGGCGCGCGCGGCGATCCATCGCCTGATCAACAACCTGGCCAGCAACGGCACAGCCGTGCTGCTGATCTCGTCAGAGATCGAGGAGGTGCTCGGGCTCGCTCACCGCGTGCTCGTGATGCGCCGCGGCTCGGTCACTCGCGAGTTCGGCGCCGACCCGCCGATGGAGGCCGTGATGGAGGCCGCGTTTGGCCTCGGAGGGAGCACGACCACATGACCGTGCAGCCGTCCGACCCCGTGGCCGGGGAACCGGTCCTGGCCGAGGACACCGTCGCCGCCGACACCGTCACCCCAGGCAGGTTCACTGTTCCGCGCTTCCAGTCGGCACGCCGGATCAGGGCCGAGCACGTCCGTGACTATGGCATCGTCGCCTTCGCCGTCGCGCTCTTCATCTACTTCACGATCGCCTCGAACGTCTTCCTCACCTCGCAGAACCTGCTCAACCTCGTCAATCAGAACGCGACCGTCGGCATCGCTGCCTGCGCCGTCACCCTCACGATCATCGCGGGCAACTTCGATCTCTCCCTCGGATCGATCTTCGTCCTGAGCGAGGTGCTGGGCGCTTACGTCGCCGTTCACTACGGGGTGTACTGGGCATTCCCCGTCACGATCCTGGCTGGCGCGGCGATGGGGTTGATCAACGGGCTACTGGTAACCAAGCTGCACGTGAACGCGTTCCTCGCCACCCTCGCGACCGCGCTGACATTTGGCGGCATCGCTGTCGGAGTGACGGACGGCGGCCTGTTGATCACGCCGACCAGCAGCGTTTTCACGTTCATTGGCCAGCACCGCGTCGTGGGCATCCAGTACCCCGTGGTCATCTTCGCCGTCGTCGCGATTATCTTCCAGCTCGTGCTGGCGTACACGGTTTTCGGGCGCCACCTTTACGGGGTCGGCGGCAACCGTAACGCCGCGCGCCTGTCTGGCCTCAAGGTTGACCGGACCGTGATCATCACCTTCGTTGTCACCGGCGCCGCCTGCGGGCTATCCGGCCTGATCGACGCGTCGACTACCGGGTCTGGCACGAGTGATATGAGCGGTCTGGGCGGCTCACTGGCGCTGCTCGCCATCGCCGGCGTAGCTCTCGGCGGCAGCAGCATCTTCGGGGGCATCGGCTCGGTCTGGCGCACGGTTCTCGGGGTGCTGATTCTTGGCATGATCACGAATGGCTTCGACCTGCTAGCCGTGCCAGATTTCTGGCAGAACACCGTCCGCGGGATCCTGATCGTCGTCGCGGTCGCAATCGGTACCGTGATTGAACGCCGTTGAACCGTAGCTAGCATTCTGGCAGGCGTGGGCTGAGGGCGCCGTCCGCAGTTCGTGACAGTCACACCCCGGGGTGCCCGATGCAGAACGCCGATCGGCCCGTCACGATCATCACGGGTGGCACCCGCGGTATCGGAGCGGCGACTGCCATCCGGCTGGCCGAGGCCGGCCATGACCTGACTCTCGCTTACCGGCAGGACGGCAGCGCAGCCGAGCAGACCGCCGCTCGGGCGCACGCCGCCGGAGCGCGGTGCGTGCTGGCCAAGATAGACGTCACCGACGAGCGTGATGTCGAGCGGCTGTTCGCCATAGCTGTCGATCAGCTGGGCAAGGTGACCGGGCTCGTTAATAACGCCGGTGCCACCGTCCACATCGGTGATCTGGCCGATACCCCGGTCGGGCTGATCCGACGTGTCATCGATGTCAATCTCGTCGGCGTGATCCTGTGCGCCCGGCAGGCCAGCACGATCATGTCAGTACGCCGCGGCGGTTACGGTGGCGCTATTGTCAACGTCTCCTCGGCGGCAGCCACCCTCGGCTCGGCACACGAGTACGTCCACTACGCCGCCGCCAAAGCGGCAGTAGAGGCGCTCACCGTCGGCCTGGCCAAGGAACTCGCTAGTGAGCAGATCCGCGTCAACGCGGTAGCCCCCGGCACGATCCGCACGTCCATCCACGCTGCCGCAGGAGATCCTGGCCGGCCTGACCGGGTCGCCCGAAACATACCGCTCGGCCGGGCTGGCGAGCCGGAGGAGGTCGCCCCGGCCATCGCCTGGCTGCTCGGACCGGAGGCGGCCTACGTCACGGGTGCCGTGCTCCGGGTCGCCGGCGGTCTTTAACGGACAG
Source organism: Streptosporangiaceae bacterium (assembly GCA_049675875.1). Taxonomy (GTDB): domain Bacteria; phylum Actinomycetota; class Actinomycetes; order Streptosporangiales; family Streptosporangiaceae; genus JAJYUU01. The sequence continues at coordinate 6,291 of JBAUAR010000086.1, read as the reverse complement.
CGCCGTCGATCGGAGTGTAAGAAGCGATGAACAAGCACGACAGCAGCGACCGCCACGGAATCTCCGCATCAGTGAGGCCCGCGGCGGCCAGGGCGTCAAGGTGGTCCCGCACACCTACCAGCGGATAGTCGTGGTGGTGTCCCGGCCGCTCGCCGGCCGGTGCGCCACGAAGCTGATCGCGGACAGTACGGAGCCTCGCATCCCAGTTAGCTGGCGCGCCAACGTGGTCGAGATTGACCATCCATCCACCAGGCGCCAGCAACATGGCGGCATCCTGGTAGAAGCCAACCAGCCCGGCCCGATTCAGATGGTGTGATGCCCTCGACGTGATTACTGCGTCGGCAGCCTCCGGCAGGTCTGCGTTCGCAAGATTGGTCATGTCGGCGATCCGGTAATCGACGCGATCGCCGAACCGTCCGAGCCGGTCTCTCGCCAGCGCCAGCATCGCGTCCGAGACATCCGTCCAGATGCCTCGTGCTTCGGGAAATTGTTCGAGGAATACGGCCAGGAAGTCGCCGGGGCCGCTGGCGATGTCGACGATCAGGCGGGCATCTTGTCGTTCCAGCTTGACCACAGATGCGGCAATGGCGCGTGGAAACGCGAGCGCAGCCGGCTCATCGGCAGCTGTCCACTGACGCGCAAACGCTGTACTCAGCCACGGCTCCGCCGCTCGTACACCCTGCTCACTCATCGTGACTCCAGCAGTTGCTCGTCAGAGTGAATACCGGCTGGCCAGGCGCTGGCCGATGACCATCTTCTGGATTTCGGATGTCCCCTCACCGATCAGGAGCATCGGAGCGTCCCGGTACAGCCGCTCGATCTCATATTCGGTCGAGTACCCGTATCCCCCGTGGATGCGAAAGGCGTCCTCTACGACTTCCTTGCAGTATTCGGCGGCGAGGAACTTTGCCATCCCGGCTTCGACATCGCTCTGGCCGCCCGCGTCCTTACGGCGGGCTGCCATGATCATCATCTGGTGCGCGGCCACGACCTTGGTCGCCATTTCGGCGAGCTTGAAAGTGATCGCCTGGTGCTCAGCGATAGGCCTGCCGAACGTCTGGCGCGCCCGAGAGTAGCTGAGCGCGAGCTCGAAGGCGCGCAGCGCGACGCCGCAGCCGCGGGCCGCGACGTTGACACGGCCGACCTCGATGCCGTCCATCACCTGATAGAAGCCCCGGCCCGGCTGCTCGCCGAGCACCCGACGGCCGGGCACCCGGCAGTCGTCAAGAATCAGCTCAGTGGTGTCCACCCCGTGATAGCCCAGCTTGTGAATGAGGCCGGGCACGGTCAGTCCCGGCCGGACCTCGCCCAGCCCTGGCTCCTTCTCCAGCAGGAACGCGGTGAGCCCCCGATGCGGGTGCCCAGCGCCCTCACCCGTCCGGGCGAGCAGCACGACCAGGTTCGCCGTCGAGCCGTTCGTGATCCACATCTTCTGGCCGGTAATGAGGTAGCTGTCCCCGTCTGGTCGCGCGCGGGTACGGATGGCCGCGACGTCAGACCCGAGCCCTGGCTCGGACATCGATAGCGCGCCGCGCACCTCGCCGGTGGCCATTCGCGGCAGGAACACCTCTCGCTGCTCGTCGGTGCCATGCGTCGCGATGAGGTAAGCGACGATGAAGTGAGTGTTGATAATGCCGGAGAGGCTCATCCAGCCCCTGGCCAGTTCCTCGACGACCAGCGCATAGGTGAGCAGAGACTCGCCTAGTCCGCCGTAGCGTTCCTCGATCGTCAACCCGAAGACGCCGAGTTCCTTCAGTCGCGCCACGAGCTTGTCCGGGTAGGCGTCGGCCCGGTCGAGCTCCGGCGCAGCGGGCAGCACCTCGGTGTCCACGAAGGCCCGCACGGTCTGCAGGATCTCTCGCTGGGTATCGCTCAGTCCGTCGGTCTCGGTCAGTCGGCGCACGCAGGTTCCTTCGGTCCGGGTCCGAACAGGCCAGCCAGCACACGGGCGGTATCCGCCCCCAGAGCGGGGGCAGGGTGCACCTCGCCTACACCTGGCTGCGCGAGCGGCGAGCCCGGCGCCAGTAGCCGCCCCACTCCCGGCTGGTCAATCTCGCGGATCATCGGATTGGCGGCGAGCTGCGGGTCAGCGACCACGTCTGTGAAGCTGCGGTAGCGCGCCCACAGCACAGAGGCACCCGCGAAAGCAACAGCGAGATCATCCACGGTGCGGCGCGCGAACCAGGGCTCCAGGAGAGCTGCGATGACCTGACGGTGCGCATACCGGTCACTGTCGGTAGAGAAATCAGCCCCGAGTAGCCGCTCGAGTTCCGCGAAGGTACTGCTCAGACCCGTGACCTCAGCCAGGTCGCGGAAATGCCGCCCGGTCAGCGCGACCAGCATGATCCGCTCTCCCCCGGCAGTAGCAAAATCGCGGGCGAACCCGCCGTAAAGGTGGTTGCCGATGCGGGGCCGATTCGTGCCCGTGAGCTGGGCGTCACCCAGGAAACCCAGGTGGCCGGCGATTGCGAGGGCCACGTCTTCCAGGGCCAGCGTGATCGCCCGGCCTTGCCCGGTGCGCTGCCGGTGTCGCTCGGCGGCCAGCACGCCCACCGCCGCGTACAGTCCGCAGGCTACGTCCCACGCCGGCACGACGTGATTCACCGGACCCACGTGCTCCTCCGGCCCCGTGACCATCGGGACTCCGAGTGCTGCGTTGACCGTGTAATCCACCGCCGTGCCGCCGTCCCGGCGACCCAGGATTTGCAGGTGAATCAGGTCGGGGCGGTGCTCGGCCAGCGCGTCATAGCTCAGCCAGTCTCGGCCGACGGCGTTGGTGAGGACGATTCCGCCGTCCGGGCCTGACGACGCCAACAGCGCAGCGACGACCTTCCTGCTGTCGGGATCCTTGAAATCGAGAGTGACCGAACGCTTGCCCTTGTTCAGGCCGGTCCAGAACAGGCTCTGCCCGGATGGAGCGAGCGGCCACCGGGTGAAGTCAGCTCCGCCGCCCGCTGGATCGACCCTGATGACCTCCGCACCAAGCTGCGCTAGCGTCAGCCCGCCGAGTGGCGCCGCGACGAAGCTGGAGATCTCCAGCACGCGCAGCCCAGCCAGCGGGGTGGTCTCGCTTGACGAGGCGCTAGTCTCCATCTAGTATACTATATAGAAGTTGCGAGCGTAACAACAGTCAGGGGCGTCTTGCATGGCGGAAGCATATTGCGGATTGGTGGCTGATTTTGAAGGTGACGCCCGCAAGGTCGTGACGGTCGCTGATCGGGAGGTCGTTGTCTTCCGGGTCCGCGGTCGCTTCTACGCCTTGGAGAACCGCTGCCTACATAGCGGCGGTCCGGTAGGCGAGGGGCTGCTGATCGGCAAGGTAGAGGCTGTGCTCGGCGAGGATAAGGCCTACCTCGGCGAGCGCTTTTCTGATGACCAGCTGCACCTGGTATGCCCGTGGCACGGCTACGAGTACGACATCGAGACGGGCCAGTGCGCGGGCAACCCAAACCTTCGGCTCCGCTGCTATTCGGTGGTCGAGAGCGAGGGAGGTATCTTTGTGCACACCTGACGTGGCACCTGATTTGGCGGCCACCGGACTGCGCAGCGAATTCGATCGAATGGCGAGTGCCCTTGATCGCGTGATCGTTTCGGATGGTATCGGTGCGGTCGATGACCAGGTCATCCAGCGGATGATGGCGCTTGCGATGAAGCTGTATGTCGCAAAATGCGTTGACGGCCACGACCTTCCCCCGGTCGCCGGCGGTGTGACGGCCACAGAGGTGGCGATGACAAGCATGGGGTTGCTCCGTGCTGTCAACCTGGACGTATTTGAGCTAAGTCTGTGGCGGCACTGGGGAAGGTCGTAGTGATGGTCGAGACATTGCAAGGAAGTCTGCAGTCCGATCTCGTGCGTGAGGCAACGAGCGGCAAGCGGGACCGTTTTAACAGTGCCCAGCACCTTGAGCACGCGCGACAGCAAGCGGTCGCTCGCAACTTCGCCGAGATACTCATTGTCGACGTGGACGCCCACCACTATGAGCTCGACTCCATGGCCGATATCGCGAAGTACATCGAGGACCCGGTCATCCGTCATCGTGCGCAAGGAACCGACAAGTACGGCAAGTCCGCTAATCTGCTGATCGAGTATCACGGGAACCAGGCCAACTCCGGGCGCATCATCCGGTATCCCAGACGCAGGGAGGAACAGGGTGAGCCGGGACTGCCACGTGACGTCACCGTCATACGCCGGCAGATGGAAAGCATCGGCATCGACTACCAGGTGCAGTTGCCAACGCCGATGTTGCACCTAGGCATACATCCCGATCCGCGTCTTGAGGTGGCCTTGAGCTGGGCCTATAGCCGGTGGTTCGTCGAAGAGATTCTTCCGTGCGACACGCGGATCAAGACGCTTGTCTACCTTCCGCTCTCAGACCCGGACGCGAGCCTGCGCGCGGTCGAGTATTTTGCGGAAAAGCCCGGGGTCGTCGGGTTCATGTCCACGGGCGTGCGGTATCGGCCCGTCCACGACAACGCCTACATGCGGGTCTACCGGGCGATCGAGGAACGCGGCATGCCGCTCGCGTTTCACGCGGGCTCCTCCCCAACTGAGCGGATGTTCGAGGGGATGAACAAGTTCATATCCGTGCACGCTCTCGGCTTCTGCTTCTACAACATGGTTCATCTGACTAACTGTGTCCTCAATGGACTGCCGGAGCGGTTCCCAGGCCTGAAGTGGATATGGATGGAAAGCGGTCTGGCATGGGTGCCGTTCATGATGCAGCGCTTGGATAACGAGTACATGATGCGCACCTCGGAGGCGCCGCTGCTCAAGATGCCACCAAGTGAGTATATGCGGCAGAACTTCTACTACAGTTCCCAGCCTATCGAGGATGGCAACCTGGAAGCGCTCGCGATGACGATGAAGATGATCAATGCGGAGACGCAGCTGCTATTTGCCTCCGACTACCCACACTGGGACTTCAACCTACCGAGCACCATCTACGACCTACCATTTCTGAGCGAGACAGCACGACGACGGATTCTTGGGGAAAACGCCCGCGAACTCTTCCACCTCGTGCCGTAACAATCTCCGCCGAGTCGAAATCAAAAGAGTGCAGGGCAGGCCCCTTGGTCGCAAAGCCAGGCGTGGGGAGATGTTTTGTCACAGCATGAGGTGGAATTCGTTCTCAACGGCGAGCGGGTCCACACCCAGGTCGAAGCGTCTTGGACGATCGTAGACGTGCTGCGTCGGCGACTCGGGTGGACGGGGACAAAGCTGGGCTGCGGCGTCGGTGTGTGCGGAGTGTGCAGCGTCCTCGTCGACGGCACGTTGCTGTCCGGCTGTCTGTTCCCCGCCGTGCACCTGCCGGGTGCTGACGTCGTGACGATCGAAGGCATCGCGGGAGGCGATGGCGCATTGACGTCGCTGCAGCAGGCCTTCATCGACCAGGGCGGCTTCCAATGTGGCATCTGCACCTCGGGGCAAGTGGTGGCCGCGACCGCGCTATTGCGCGAGCGTTCGGAGCCTGCCGAGGACGAGATCGTGGAGTGGATGAAGGGCAATTTGTGCCGGTGCACCGGTTACTACGGCATCGTTCGCGCCATCCGGGCCGCGGCTGGCAGTGACTCGGCCGCCGCGGGAGTCGAGCCAGCCGTCGCCTCGTCGGGCGCCGCATGCACCAGATCATGAGGCCGTTCACGTACCATCCGGCCGAGTCACTCGGCGAAGCAGTGACACTGCTCGGCCATTACGGCGAGGACACTCAACTGCTGGCTGGGGGCACCTCGCTGATGCTCCTCAACCGGCTGAACCTCCTCGTCGCTGACCACGTCGTAGGATTGCGCGGCATCCCCGAGGTGTCGGGGATAATCCGCACGGCAGGCGGCGACCTGCGGCTCGGCGCGCTCACCAGGCTGCGCGAGCTCGAGACGTCCGCCGACGTGCGCCAGGCCGCACCGGCGCTGGCTGAAGCGGCGCACACGGTGGCCACGCTGCGGGTTCGCAACCAGGCCACGATCGGCGGGAATCTCGCGCACGCCGATCCGGCGCAGGACCCCCCGCCGATGCTTATGGCGCTCGGCGCCCACGTCGAGGCCGTAGGTGGCAGCGGGCAACGCCGGATAGCCGTCGACGACCTGTTCGTCGGGTACCTGGAGACGACCCTGGCCCCGGACGAGGTGCTGACCGCCGTGGTGGTTCCCCGGCTCACCTCGAGGACCCGCGCCGGCTACCTGAAGTTCCTGCCCGGCACTGAGGACTACTACGCGACGGTATCGGTCGCTGCGGCCGCCGAGCTGGCCGACGGTCGGTGCACGCGCCTGCGGGTTGCGCTCGGCGGGGCGGCCCCC
>JBAUAR010000085.1:0-5604 GCA_049675875.1 Streptosporangiaceae bacterium | reverse complement strand
GGATATACAGGATGATCGAGATCGCGCCCATGACGAGAGTCGACACCGTCGGCGTCAGGTACCTGGGGTGGATCTTGGAGAACGACTCGGGCAGCGCTGCGTAGGCGGCCATCGACAGTGTCGTGCGTGCAGTGGGCAGGATCGTGGTCTGCGTCGAGGCGGCGGCCGAGCTGAGCACCATGAGGATCAACAGCCGAGACAACACCGTGCCGAGCGTGGAAGTGCCGAAGATCGCGCTCCCGGTGACGGACAGCACGTCGTACTGGTGCGCCGGATTCGTCAGCCCGACGCCCTTAGCGCCAATGCCGGCGAACGCCTGCACGGCGATGATCACGATCACGTAGGTGACGAGGAGCAGGACCGTCGAGATGATCCCCCCGCGGCCCGGAGTCCGGGACTTGTCCGCGGTCTCCTCATTCACCGACAAGGCGGTGTCCCAGCCCCAGTAGATGAACAGCATCAAGATGATCCCGGACACAAAGGCCGAGAAGGGGAGGTGCGCGGGCGTTAGCCAGCTCAAGCTCGGGTGCAGCGACCCCGCCGGCGGATGGCTGCCGAACACTCGGACCAGCGCTGTGACAGACATGACCAGCAGCATGACGATCTCGATGGACAGCAGCACCTTCTGAAAGTTGGCCGAGACCTCGATGCCGCGGTAGCAGATATAGGTCATCACGACGATCCACAAAACCCCGACCAGCAGCACCCAGCCGCCGGAGGCATTGGCACCGATCGCGCTGTTTGGTCCCTGGATGAGGAAGAACAGGTACTGCCCGGCTACCTGGGCCAAGCTCGCCATGACGAGGATGTCGGCCGCCACGACGCCCCAGCCGCCGGCCCAGCCGGTTTTCGGCCCGAACGCCCGGGCCGCCCAGATGAAGGTGGTCCCGCAGTCGGGGTCGGCCTTGTTCAACTCGCTGAAGCCGATGGAACACAGCAGCATCGGCACGAACGCCAGCACGGCGACCAGCGGGGACTTCAGCGCTACGGCGGCCACCACGAAGAAGAGCGTCGCGGCCAGGCTATAGGCCGGGGCGGTCGAGGCGACGCCCATGACCACGCTGGACACCAGGCCAAGAGCGCCCTTCTTGAGACCCTTGTCCCTGGACTCCACTGGCCGCAGGCCAGCACTAAATATGGCCATGGCTCGCCTTCCCCCCTCGGGACCCAGTCGTGCTGCGAGCCCACGATCGTGCCCAGGGACACGCGAGCGCGGGACCGCAGATGACGACTTTAACCCGGAGTACTCCGATCTTGCCCGCGAAACCCGATTTACCGTTCGATAGCCAGAAGCCGAGTTCCCCGGCAGCGCTGGCGGGAGCTTCAGTGGGGGCAAACAGTGACGGTCATCAGGCGGCGCCGGCCGATGCCTAGTCCCCATCACCCCAGGTGAGCGCTATATTATGCGACATAGAGCGATGTTTAGTCACTGGTGGAGCTTGTTGGGCAGCGGGGGCCGCTGGTCCGCATCTCGCCATTCCTACATGATTTTTCGAAATTATTCGGGAATAAATCTGGCACCCCCGACTGTGAGAGCGCACTTGCGTGATGACTGCCGGCGCGAGCGTTCCGACGATGCCGGCGATCCTCACGACGACACCCGTGACGTTGCTGATCGAACCTGTGTGCCATCGGACCGCCCGATCCCGCGACGCGGCATGCCGGATAACACGCGTCAAAGCGTGTACCGGATCCCTCGCTTATTGTTCTGGCACTGCAGGGACGAGACTGCGGAGCATCTCGCTGGTTTCCGCATCGACAGAATAGATGACTGTGCCGATCATCCCGCGCGTCAAAAGTACCTTGTAGACGTTGCGAACGAGGCGCTCGAACTCGTGATCAGTGACTGCCGCGCTGCTGCGCAGGCGAGGGTCCTTGTTGCCATCGCGGACGATCATCCATCTGTTATTGCGCCAGACGAAGTCCGGCCCGAGGATGACGCCGTTCCAGTCGTACTCAAACCCTTGTGCGGTGTAAATGCAGCCAACCTGAGCGAAACCTGCAGGGTCTGTCGCCCACAGCCAGGAAGGTGGCGCTCCTGCCACGGCGCGGTCGCCGCGGAGATTCCAAGGCCGCGACCAGTCTCCGATGACCACATCAGAGACCAGCGATCCGTCCGGGCGAGGGTCACTCCACGGCCAGCAGAATCCAGCTGCCATACGTGACCCGTATCCGGCTTCTAGTTTCAGGCGAAGAGTGTGCTCCAGCTCATACGGATTGTCGGCGACCTGAACCTCGAATGCAGGGTCTCCGCCCCAAGGCTGCGGTGCGCCGGGCGTCAGTCCCAGCAGCTGAAGAACCCAGCGGAGGTAAGCCTCGCTTCCACCACAGCGGAACTGGTCGTTGAGCGAGATCTTGCGAATGGCTAGGCCGAGTGTTTGCGCATGGGCTTCGATCTCGGCGACCGTTCCCATCTCACCGGGACGCACTACCTGATGCTCATCGAGCAGGAAGACCGGAACTCTCGCCGCCGAGAGTAGTTCGTCGATCTGACGCCTGCCGGTCCGAAACTGAGCCTTGGTGTACTGGTTGGCAGAGGTTTCCCTGATCCGGTGGGCCTCATCCAAGATGAGAACCTCAAGGCCGTTCCTGTCAGCATCAATGAACTGGTTGAAGTACTTGAAGAGGTTCTTGGTCCGCGTCGAGCCCTTGCCGGCGACCTTTCGCAGCGTCAGCGTGAAGGACTTAGAACCAGTCGCGTGAACGACGGTACGTCCTTGCCTGGCGAGCTCCCCGAGAAGCGACAGCGCGATCACGCTCTTGCCGGTGCCTGGACCGCCGGTGATGATCACAACGGTCTTCGAATCACCCGCTCGGGCAGCCTCGGTCGCATGCAGCACCAGGTTGTACGCCAGTTGCTGCTCGTCCAGCAGGATGAACTGCTCGCGCTCCTGAATCTCGCTCGAGGCTACCGCGAGCAACTGACGGCTCGGAGCAGCACGAGAGCTCAAGAAAGCATCCGCGTATGGTGCGCCGGGGGCGTCAGGAGACAAGCGGGAACGAAGATAATCGAGGAAAGCCGATCGCCGTTCTCCGGTAAACAGTCGCGCGTGATCCACCTCGGCGAAGTTCCGCAGGCCAGCCACGCCATCCTCAGTCGCGTTGTGCAGATAGGCGACGCCGGAGATGGCGCGGTCGTCGTCCTGCAGGACGGGCATGAAGTCGAGGAGGTACTCGCAGTAGCGCCGGACTTGTTCGAGCGGATGCAAAGTCGGACGGTGGCCGTAGCCGTCAATCACGACCATCGTCGGATCATCTTCATAGAGTTCGGCCCCGCTCCACTGCTTCAGTTCGACGACCACGTAAGAAGGAGCTCCGCTGACAGGATGACGTCCGGCCAGAATGGCGTCGATCCGGCGACTGTTGAGAGGAAGCCTGTGCTCAAGCAGCACCTCGACATTGGCCAGGCCAGCCTCCACCAAATCCCGCGCGAGCACAGGAATGCTCCGACCCCATGAGCGCGCCTCGCTCGGTGACGGCCGCAGCCCCTGATCGTGGAGCATCTGCTCGAACATGACTTCAGCGATACTTCCGCTGCTAGCCAGCGCGGCCAGGCTGGCAGCAGAACGACGGATCAGGGCCAAGGACCGGCTCCCACGCAGCACGAAATAGATCGCGCGGGTGGGGGCATGTCCGGCTGAGCTGCACCTCAGGTACAGGACACGGAAGCCCGTCGGGCCGCAGTGATGATCAGATTAGTGGTCGCCGCCGGTCGATCGGGAAGCCTTTCATGCAACTCCGACGCCTTATGGGAACTACCGAGAAGGACCTGGCTGACGGTGACTTCGGTTGTGCGTCACCACTGAGACTTGCGAGTCAGCTTCGCGGCCCAACACGTGCGCGGCGTCAGCTTGGGCAGCGCCAGCTCGGCCATAAGCCGACGTCGCCGGCCCGGCGCAGGACCCGCCCGAGGTCGCATCCCGCAGCAGACGCTGGGCCGATGGCGGTATAAAGCTGACGCCGCCACACGAACTGTTCGAGCCGAACCCGGCCGATGAAGAACCCAAGCTGGACTAGGACGACTATCGCTATCCCACACAGTGCTGCAAAGCCAGAGACGACGGCTTCGGAGATGCTCTGCTGGAGTGGCCTGAGGGTTCAGTATCCCCGTTGCCGGTCGACAACGTTGAGCAGTGGCTCTCCGGCAAGGAAGCGGCGCAGGTTGTCGGCGAACAGCCGACGGTTCGGCACCCAGGCAGATTCGTCGCCTCGACTGGAGATGTGCGGCGTCAGGAGGACCTTCGGGTGCTCGAGCAGTTCTGGCCGTGGCCGTCGTCCGGTCAGTTCTCCGTCGTACACATCCAGGACTGCGCCGCGAAGGTCGCCGCTGGCGAGAGCCTCGATGAGCGCGTCTTCATTGACTTCTTCGCCGCGTGCGATGTTGATCAGCACCGCTCCGGGCTTGAGAGCGGAAAACACGCTTGCATCGATCATGCCTGTCGTCTCTGCCGTCAGTTGCGCGCACACCACGAGAAAGTCGCTCTCAGCGGCCAACTCGTGCAACTGCCCGGCAGGCAGCAGGCAGTCGATGCCGTCGGTGTCGTAGGAGGGAGCGGTAACCGAGCGCCGCGTGGCGAGGACCCGCATGCCTAGTGCCTTAGCCTGTCGCGCCACCTCGCCGCCGATGCCGCCGAGACCAACGATGCCCACGGTGGCGTGCCGGAGGCTGACCATCTCATAACCGCTGCGGGTGAACAGGCCAGTTTGCTTTTGCCGCATGCCCTCGTGAAGGCCGCGGGCAAAGAACGCCGCGGCCGCCATTGCATACTCGGCAATGGCGCTGGCGGCCATCACGCCACGGCTGCTAGTCAGAGTGATGCCTGACGTCCACAGGTCAGAGTTGTGCAAGTTCGACACGCCCGCCTGGGTGTGGTGGGCCCAGACCAGATGCGGCGCTCTCCCGGCGAGCACCGAGGGCAACGGGTAGCCAACAAGCAAGACGTCGGCGACGCCCAGAGCAGCGCCGAGCTCTTCCTCATCGGACTTGTTCGCGTCAATGACCCTAACCCGTGGGTCGACCGCAGATACATACGACAGGTCCGAGCCCAGGGCCGGCGCCATAACGACGACGTTAACGACGTCCATGATTTCCTGCCTCAGGTGAGAATGTCGCGGCGGCCGCGCGTCACATCCCTCAGGCCGAGAGTGGACCGCAGAACCACCGAACGCTACCTCGCCGACGCAGCTCATCGCGCGCTCGGTGCGCCGACTGATTCGCCACTCGCATGCCGATCGGACGCACCGCCCGTGGTAAGTCCCACCGTTATCCGAGATTCGTGTGCGGACCTTCCTCGACGTGCCGCGGAGTGGGAAATACAGCCGTGAATCACCGACTCTTCCGTGTCAGGGAAGCCAGGGCTGTGGCTGACTGTCGCCTGATGGGCTCTGACCTGCAGTTTCTTCGCTGAGTGTAGCTGGGTGCGGCTCGAAATCGGAGAGCATTGGCTCTTGGTTTGGCTCTTTTTTGATCTTGGCACGCGACTCTTCCAGCTTCTGGTCGGTGCTGGCGCAAGGCGCGGTTCGCCGCCAGAGTTGAAGCCCTGCCCAGGCCGTCGAGACGGCTGCTCTGGTTTCGATGTCGTTGGCGACCTTCCGAGTTTGGCT
>JBAUAR010000084.1:0-29062 GCA_049675875.1 Streptosporangiaceae bacterium | reverse complement strand
CCGGCGCACTGCGGGCGGGGTCGGGGGCGAGCGGCGGGCCGGCCGGGTGGGCGTCGCGAGACGGTCGGCGGCGGGTCGCGGGCGGGTTACTCTGCGCCGGTGATGGCTGTCAGCGCTTGGTGGCCGTCGATCCGCTGACCCCGGGTCATCAGCCGGTAGCCGAGGTAGCCGAGCCCGGCCACCACGAAGGACAGCATCAGCATGACCGTGGCTAGCGCGTTCAGCGCTGGTCCGCCGTTGCCGCCGTGCTGCGTCGAATAGATGATCACTGACATAGGCGTGTTGGTCGCGTTGGAGGACAGCAGGTCGACGATGACAAAGTCGTCGATGACTCCGGAGAAAACCAGGATCGCGCTGGCGAAGACGGCCGGCCACAGCAACGGCAGCATCACCCGGCGCATGGTCTGGAACTGCGTGCAGCCGAGATCGGCCGAGGCCTCTTCATACTGCTTGCCGATGCCCACCAGCCTGGCTTGCACGATGATCGCTGGCCAGCTGACGTTCCAGGTCACCAGGCCAAGCAGCTCAGCCCAGTTGCCCAGCCCGACCGTGCTCAGCCCCGGCATCTTGGTGAAGACGAAGAACAGCGCGACGCCGAAGATCAGCTCGGGCACCACGAACGAGAGGATCATGATGAAGTTGAAGCTCGATGGCAGCACGCCGCGCCACCGGTTAATGCCAAGCGCAAACGCAACGCCGATCGGCACGGCGATGAGCGTCGTGTAGCCCGACAGCTTCAGCGTCTCGAACATCGCACTGTGCAGCTGGGGGTTGTGCCAGATCGAGTTGACCCTGTCGCCCCAGTACCAGCGCCACGACAAGCCCTGGTAGCTGGCCTGCGACTTGCCCTGGTTGAACGAGAACAGGACCGCGATGACGATCGGCGCCAGCGACCAGATCAAGTACAGCCAGGTGAAGCCTTCCAGCAGCCACGGGTGCCGCCAGGGGTTGCGAAGGAACCGCGGCCGTGAGGACCGCACGCCCTCGACTGTGGCGGATGCCGTCACTGGTACTGCCGTGCTGGTCATGACGCCGCCTGGGAGGCTCGGTTCGTATGCACGACGTAGCCGATCATCGGCACCAGCAGCACCAGCAGGACGAGCAGCGACAAGATCGCGCCCTGACCGGCCGACGGCGTGCTGAGCTGTCCCTCGATCAGATTGCCGATCATGGAGGTGCTCGGCGCGCCGGACAGCAGCTGGTTGGTGTAGTAGTCGCCGAGCATCGGCAGCACTGTGATCAGCATGCCGGTGAGGATCGGCTGCCGGGACAGTGGCAGCGTGACGCGCAGGAAGGTGCGCACCCGGCCCAGGCCGAGGTCACGGCCGGCCTCGATGAGGGACTGATCGATTCGGTCGAGCCCGGCGTAGAGCACCAGGATCAGGTACGGGATGTAGCCGTAGACCAGGCCGAGGATGACGGTGTACCAGTGGCCGCCGAGCCAGTCGGGTGAACCGAGCCCGACGAAGGACAGCACCTTGTTCACGTAGCCATTGGTCTGCAGCAGATCGATCCAGGCCAGCATCCGCATCATGTAGCTGATCCAGAACGGTGCGATCAGCAGCACCAGGAAGATGCCCTTGCGGCGGCCGGCGAACCGGGCGACGAAGTAGGCCGCGGGGTAGGCGATCACGAGGCTCACCAGCGACGCCACGGCCACGTACCAGATGGTCCGCCACGCGATCGGCAGGGCAAACGCGGCTGACCCGAACAGGTCGTGCCAGACGTTCGACAGGTTGGCCGAGCTCCAGGTGAGGGGGTTGTAGACCGCGACCGGCGACTCGGTCTGCCGGTCAAGCTTGCCCTCACCGATCGCCAGCATCGCGTAGAACGGGATGACGAACAGGACGACGAGCCAGATCATGCCGGGCGCGGCGAGCAGCACCCAGAAGAACTTGCTCGGCTGATGGCGCCGCGGGGCGCGGCCACCCCGGCCGCGGCGCCCCGCCGGGCTGCTCGGCGGCGCCGGTGCTGATGGCGGTGCCTGGGTAGCCATCGGTCAGATCCCGTTACTCGCGACGAGCCAGGCTTGCTGCCAGAGGGCGTCGGCGTCGACCGGCAGCTGAAGCTCCCCGATGCCGCGGCGGAAATCGGACGGCAGCACGGCCGTGGACATCAGGCTGGGCGGCAGGATCTGCTCCTTCACCAGCAACTCCGGGGTAATTGCGGTCAGCGGCTGCATGTAGCCGTTGAAGCTGATGTTCTCGACTACCACCGGCTCGTCGAGCAGGTAGTTGAGGAACAGGTGACCGAGCACGGGGCTGGAGGCCGACCGCAGCACGGTGTTGGTGTCGTTGGCGATCGGCCCCTTGCCGTCCCTCGGGAACCAGTAGCCGACGACCTCGACCGGCACCCCCTTGGGCATGTAGCTCGCTGCCGCCGCCATGTCGCCCGACCAGGCGTGGTGGATCCAGGTCTGCCCGTCGGGGACCTCGCTGTAGTCGTTGTTGTCGATCTGCATGTCCACCGCCGCCGCGAGGTCCTGCAGCGTCTGCCGGGCGAGGTCGATCTGGGCTTTGCTCGTGGCGTTGAGGTCGTAGATGCCGTTCATCATCAGCCCGAGGCTGATGCCCTCGCGGTAGTCGTCCAGGATCGCGATCTTGCCCTTGTACTGGGGCTGGAAAAACATCTCCCGCCAAGGGTTGCGCAGCGTGGCCGGGTTCAGCGGGACCTTGTCCTTACGCCAGGCGATGCCGGTCGTGTAGATCGTGTAGGGCACCGTGTAGCGCCAGCCCCGGTCGTAGTACGGGTTCTGGAAGTCTGGCCAGGCCTGCCGGATGTTCGGGATGTAGCTGTGGTTGAGCGGCTGGATCAGCTTGGACTCGATCAGGTCGCCGAGCACATCGACGGTGGCGCCCATTAGCACGTCGAACTTCAGCCCGCTGCGCAGCTTGGCGAGTGCTTCGTTCATGGTGTTGAACGTGGTGACCTCAACCTTGCAGTTGTACTTCTTGGCGAAGCTGTTGACGCAGGACTGGTTGATGTAGGCAACCCAGTTGTAGACCTGCAGGGTTGCGCCCTTCTCCGGCTTGAGGTTGCTGGCGATGGCGCCGTTGCCCGTCACCGGCCATGTCACCGGGTGGCTCGGCCGGGGGAGCGGGATGTTGTTGGGCCCCACGAGGTAGGACGCGCAGGCGTCCAGCAGGGTGGCGCCACCCCCGGCCAGCACGGCGGCGGCGAAGCCGCGCTGCAGGGCCTGGCGTCGGGAGAGCTCTGGGCGCCGGCGCGTGCCGTCGGCCTGCCAGCCCTCTCGCGGGTGATTCAACCGGTGCCCTCCGCGTCTGCCCGGCTAGTTACGTGTCGAGGTAGCTGCCCACAATGTCCGCAGCGGCGGCTGGCCGCAAGGGCAATACCGCAAGCTGTAACCCAGTTGTTGCACGGATCCAGTGGTGTCATGGCCGCACTGCACCTGCAAAGGTCGCGAAGTTGGCCACGAACCTTTCGATATCGGCCTCGTCGTGCTGGACCGACATCAGCCACTGCTCGATCTTGCCCCAGGGGGGCAGGAAGACCCCGCCGTTGTGCTGGAACAGCCAGTGCGCGTGGCTGTAGGCGTCCCGGACCCGGAGGAAGTCGCGGAAGTTGCGTACCGGCTCGGCCGAGAACACCACGCAGCCCTTGGCCCCGACCGACACAACCTGCGCGTCCAGGCCGCGTCGGCCGATTTCCCGCTCGAGTCCCTCGACCGCGCGGCGCCGCAGCTTCTCGAGCCGCTCGTACGCGTCGGGCGTCGCCACCTCGGTGAGCATGGCCCGGCAGGCCGCCATCGCGAGCGGGTTGCCGTTGAACGTGCCGACCATCTCGTAGTCGCCGGCCGCCACGTGACCCATGACTTCCTCGGTGCCGCCGATGGCTGCGACGGCCACGCCACCGCCGATCGCCTTGGCCAGGCAGACGATGTCGGGCGTCACGCCGGTCACGCCCGTGGCACCGCGCGGACCCGCGGTCAGCCCGGTCTTGACCTCGTCGAATGCCAGCAGGGCGCCGCGAGAGTGGAGCAGCTCCTGCAGGCCGGCCAGGTAGCCAGGATCGGGCAGGATGATGCCGGCGTTCATCATGATCGGCTCGAGGATCATCCCGGCCACCTGGCCGGGATTGTCGTCGAGCCTGCGCCGGACGGCGTCTAGGTCGTTAAACCCGACGACCAGGGTGAGGTCAGTGATCGCCGGGGGGATGCCGGTGCTGGCAGGCACGCCGTGCGGCGCGCCGGCCGGCCCACGGTCGTCGCCGTCGTCGTCAGGGCACACCGACACCTGCACGGAGTCGTGGTGACCGTGATAGCAGCCCTCGACCTTGATGATGAGATCGCGGTCGGTGATGGCCCGCATGAGGTGCACGGCGTCCATCGTGGCCTCGGTGCCGGAGTTGGCGAACCGCCACAGTGGCAGCCCGAATCGGCGCTGCAGCTCCGATGCTACGTCGAGGGCAGCCTCCGTCGGCTGGGCGAAGTGCGTACCCCGCTCGATCTGGCCGCGGATCGCCGCGACGACGGCCGGGTGGGCGTGGCCCGCCAGCGACACGCCGTATCCGCCGTGCAGGTCGACGTATTCGTTGCCGTCCACGTCGTAGAGCTTCGAGCCCGCGCCGTGGCTGAGCCACACCGGCTGGGGCCGGGAGATCTGCCAGCTGGACACTACGCCGCCGGCCAGTGAGCGGGCGGCGACGTCGGCGAGCCGGGCCGACTCGGGCTGGCGGCGAACGAAGATCGCTTCTTGCTGCTCGATGATCGCGGCGAGGTCGGCCCCGGTCGTGGCCATGTCTATCGCGCTCCTGCAGTGCTCACTGTGCCGGTTGACTGAACATTCAGTTTAGGATGGGGAACGGGCTAGTGACAAGGGGTCGCGGCTGGTCCGTACGCGGCCGCCGGGCGCCAGACAATCGCCGGGACACGGCACTGGCGTGACCGGTCGGGTCTGGCTCGGGGGCCGGGAACCCGCGTACTGGCATGACCGGGTCGGGTCTGGCTCGGGGGCCGGGACCGGATGACGGGACGGCCAGTTAGCGGCGCTAACCGAGTCGCCGGCGCAGCGAAGACAACGTGGCGGACCTGTGGTCCGGCCGATGGCAGCCTGCTGCGGTCGGCCAGCTGACCCGCAGCGGCCCCGTTACTCGCCTGGTCGGGCCCCGATTACTCGCTCTGGTCGGCGCGCAGCTCCGCGGAGTTGGGGATCACGGTCAGTTCGGGAGCGGGGATACGCCGGACCGGGACCGGGAGCGGCAGGCTACGGGCGCGGCTCTGCACGCCCATGGCACTCACGTGGTAGGCCTCGAGCTCGGCGATGAAGTCAGGCTCCCCATAGGGGCGGCCATCGACGACCGGACCAAGTTCCCTGTTCATGATCGCGGCCACGTCCTGGCCGCTCAGGGTCCGGTGCGCCTCCAGCGCGTGGCTGATCGCCAGCACACTCGTCCGGTTCTCGGTCAGCAGCAAGCCGGTGCGCTCCGCGAGCGTGCTCAGCCTGGCTTCGGCCCGCTTGCCCAGCGCGGTCTCCAGGACGTTCCGGTCGGTGCCGTCGAGAATCGGGTTCGCGTTCTGCTGAGCCAGCGTGGCGGCGTAGGACCCCACCTGACCGCCCATGCCCCACAGGCCCTCCATGTACAGCGACACCGCCGTTGCCTTCTGGAGGTCGCTGCCGACGCCGGAGCTCGAGTCGCCCTCGAAGAACATCTTCTCGCCCACCAGCGAGGCGAGGGCCACCATGATGTCGGCCTCGAACTCGCTTCGCCAGGACGTGAACTGTTCCTCGATCGGGATCGGCTTGACGAAGCCGAGCGTCTCGCCGCCCTTCTGGATGGTGGCGGTCTCGATTTGCTTGCGCTTTTGCACCAGGTAACTCGTGACCGCATGACAGGCCTCGTGCAGGGCCACGGCGTGCCGCTCGCGGTCGATGTAGTCCACGCCCTCGGCCGGGCCGACGCTCTTCGCCAGCTTGGCCTTAAGCACGTCAGGCCAGCTGATCGTCGTCCGGCCGTCCCGCAGCGCGACGATCAGTGACTCGTTTACCAGGTCCTTCATCGTCGCGCCGGTCGCGTACGGGGTCATGATCGCAAGCTCGTCCAGCTGCGCGGGGGTAATCTCGTGGCTCACCTTGGCGAAATAGCCCTCGTACGTGCGCTTCCTGCCCTCCTTGGACGGGTAGCCGACGTGGTAGATGCGGTCGATTCGGCCGGGGCGCAGCAGCGCCTGGTCCAGCGCGCTCGGCAGGTTCGTCGCCATCACGATGAGGATGCGGTATTTGGGCGGCGGCTTGGGCCGCATGCCGAGCGTGCGCCGCACCACCCGGTTGATGAAGCCGCGCGGCTTCTTCAGCCCTGACATCGCGGTCAGCAGCGCCTGCAGCGTGCCCATGCCACCGCCGCCCATCATGCCGCCGGCCGGCATCATCTGCCGGAAGATGCCGGGCCGGCCGGGCGCGGGGTCGGCTGCGGCGGCATCGCTGCCGAGCAGCAGTGACTGGGAGTTCGCCGACATGTAGCCAAAGCCGTGGCAGTCGGCGAGAGCACTGGCCAGCGAAGGGCTTGAGCTCGGCCCATTGCCCTGCACGCCTGGCTGACCGCCAACATTGCCGCCGCGGCTGCCCAGCGAGTCGGCCTCGTCGAAGAAGACGATCACGCCGCCGTATCGCACCGACAGCTTGCGCAGCTTCCGGAACAGCCCCTTGACCTTGAGGATGCCGACCCCGAAGAACATGTTGATGAAGGCGCCGGGGTCGACGAACACGTATGGCTTGCCGGTCTCGCCGGCGATGGCCTCGGCCATGAGGGTCTTGCCGGTACCGGGCGGTCCCCAGAGCAGAATGCCGCCGGGCACGTACCCGCCGTGATCCTCGATCGACTCGGGGTCATCGAGGAACAGCATGTTCTCCTGCACCCGCTCGACCACGTGGTCCTGGCCCCAGACGTCAGCGAACCGGGTGGTGATGTCGCCCGGGTTGTACACGTCCACGCCGCCCCTGGACAGGAACCAGAACAGCATCCCGAACTGGGCCACGATGATCAGCATGTAGAAGACGAAGATCAGGAGGTCGGGCAGCAGGTGGTAGATCGTGGACGGCGCCTGGAACAAGCCATTTACCGGTGTGGTGTGGTAGACGAGCCCGAGGATGACGGCCAGGACCGAGATGAGGACGAGCCACTTGAAGGCCCGCGACAGCCGGAACCGGGTGTAGTCGGTCGCCCGATGAGTCAGCCGCTCGCTGCCGCCGAAGAAGCCGCTGGACGCGCGATAGGCACGCCGTGAGTGCTCGGTGATGAGGTAGTAGACCTGCCGGATCACCTCGAGCCCGACCAGCAGTACGAGCCAGCGGCCGGCGCCGGAGCCCACCTGCAGTTGCTGGCGGGCCGCGTCGGTAAAGCCGAGCACCGGGTTGTTCGCCATCTGGTACCAGACGATGAGGAACCACACGACGGCGATCAGGATGATGAACTTGAGCCGGTCCCACGGAACGAGCGCCCTGCGCGTGAGCCCGGCTTGAGCCAGCCGAGCTTGCCTGCGCTGGCGGCGCCCGTCAGCGTTCTTGGCTGACCTCGGCATCAGGAACCTCGCACGGTGAAGGAGTTGATGACTGCCTTGATCTGCGCCACGTGCGAGGCAAAGCAGCCCTGATAGCACTGCACCAACAGCAGGTACAGCTTTGTGGTGTCACTATTGGTCAGCACTGTCTGGTCGAAGGCGTCCGCCTGGCCGTTCACGTCGTACTCGAAGAGCTCATTGATCCCGCGGACGCCGTCGCTCCCTGTGATCGTGGAACTGGTCACGAGGTCGAAGCCGGTGAGCTGGTCGCCCTGGGCGGTGGCTGCCTGCCTGGCCTGCGAGGTCACCGGGAACAGCAGGTCCCGCATGTAGTCATAGGACAGCTCCGCCCGCAGCGAGTCCCGCAAGCTCTGCACGCTCGCGTACACCACGGGGGTATCAGAGCCGGTCAGCAGCGATGTGAGAGCCGGCTTGGCGTCCGCGGCGTAGGCGCGGGACCAGGTGAAAGAGCCGCCTGCGTGGCCGGCGGCCGAGTTGGTAAGCAAGGCGCTCTGCACCTGCGCGAGCTTGGTCGGGCTCACCTGCTGCCAGCTCGTCGGCACCTTGAAATACGCGTGATCTGCGGTGTCGGCCGCGTAGGTATAGCTGGGTGCTCCGCACCCCGCCAACAAGGCGAGTGCGGCGCCTGCGGTGAGAATCGTCACGGCGGTCCGGCGGAGCTGCCGTTTCAACCTGGCCCTCCTGTCCGAGCTAGCCGCCAGCCCCCGGCCGGCCGCACGCCTTCCTCCGAGTATGTGTTGCAGCCTGGGACAGCTTCAACCCCCGCGTATGCATCAGGGGCCAGTGTGTCTCAAGTGACTAAAGATTAGCGCCGCGCCCCGCCAGCCCAGCAAGAACAGTCCGAGGAACAGCAGCGTTACCGCGATGAACGCGACCTCCGTCCCTTGCCCTGCCGCCACCCTGATAGCCATGCCCGCCACTGCGGCGCCGAGCCACGCGCCCAGGCCGGCCGGCGCGATCGCCGCTGGCCGCCGCCAGTACCTTGCGGCGGTGAGCCCGATTCCGAGGCCTGCCAGGAACGGCCACGCGGTGTACCAGATCCCGGCTGGGCTGTCACCGTCGTGATGGGTGTGCCGGCCGAGCGTGACGAACGCGACCACGCAGCAGACATCGATGAGCGTCGCGATGACGACCGCCGGGCGCATCCGGTCACCGTATCCGACCATCGGCCAGGGCGGGGAACGGGCACATCGTGGCTGGTCTAGGCTCGCTGTGATGCCGACGCTGCTGATCGTCCACCACACGCCGTCGCCGGTGCTGCAGGCGATGTTCGAGGCGGTCGCGGAGGGGGCACGCACCGACGAGGTCGACGGCGTCGACGTCGTGATCCGGCCCGCGCTGACGGCCAGCGAGGTCGACGTGCTGACCGCGGACGGCTATCTACTCGGTACGCCGGCCAACATCGGCTACATGGCCGGAGCGCTGAAGCATTTCTTCGACGGCATCTACTACCCGTGCCTCGAAGCCACCAGGCGGCGCCCCTACGGGCTGTACGTGCACGGTGCCAGCGACACCTCCGGCGCGGTCCGGGCGGTGGAGTCGATCACCAACGGTCTCGGCTGGCAGGCCGTCCGCCCCCCGATAACCGTCGTCGGGCCACCCGCCAAGGCCGACCTGGAGGCGTGCTGGGAGCTTGGCGCGCTGCTGGCCGCGAAGGTCGCGGGGGAGCTGGCCGGGTGATCGTCAGCGTCACGCTCAACCCCGCCGTGTACGTGGACTACGCGGCGGACCGGGTAACGCTCGGCACCGCTAACCCCATCGGGAAGGTGCGGCACCGGGTCGGTGGCCGGGGCATCGCCGTGGCGCGGCTGCTGCACACGTTCGGGCACGACGTCACCGCGGCCGGGCTGGCCGGGGGGTCGGCCGGGGAGCTGATCCGGGCCAGGCTCGCCCGGGCCGGCGTGGCCACCAAGTTCACCAGGATCGGCGCCGAGTCGCGCCGGGTAGTTCAGGTGCTCGACGTCGCGGCCGGGCAGACAACCAGCTTCTGCGAGGCCGCTCCGTATATCACCACCGAGGAACTCGGCCGCCTCGCCGCCGACTACCGAGCGCTGCTGGACGGTGCCACGGCGGTCGTGCTCTGCGGCAGCCTGCCCGTCGGCTTGCCGGCCGAGACGTATGGCTCGTTGACGAGCTACGCCGTCGACGCCGGGGTGCCGGTCGTACTCGACGCAGGCGGCAGCGTGCTGGCGAACGGGGCCGTCCGCGGCCCGGCACTGGTCATGCCCGAGCAGGCGAGCGACGTAGCTGGGCTTGCGACGCCGAGCGCCAGCTCGGTCGTGCTGGCAACCGACAGCGGGGTTCGGGCCCGCACCCCGGCCGGAGAGTGGGTAGCCGAGATCGGCACCGGCGCGGTAGTAGCGGCGCGCCGATCGCAGCCCGCCGAACCGGAGCTGGACGTGTTTCGTGACGGGCTGGTCGCGGGGTTCGTGCCCGGCATCGCCCTTGGCTGGTCCTGGCCGGACATGCTCCGGAACGCGCTGGCGCTGGCGCTGGCGGCGACGCCGGACGGCGAGGTGGATCTGGCGGCGTACGAGGCGGTGCTGCCCGAGGTGGTGGTGACCGGGCCGAGGCCGGATTGAGGGCGCTGGGCGTTAACACCAGCCGCCGGGTCCCACCGCGCATCGGCATGTTGTCGCTGGCCAGCGAGTGCTAGCCGCAACCCGCACGGGCCCACTATGCTCATCCGCGAATCCGGCGAAACCTAAGGTGATTACCCCGAAAGGGAAGCTGATGCGTGCGTTGCTGATAGCCATCCTGATCGGCGCGGTGCTCGCCGTCGGGGCGGGCCTCGGCGCGGGTGCTGTCCTGTCGGGCATCACCAATGGCAAGCCGGTCAACGCGCCGCTCTATAACTACGGTCAGCGCTGAGCGCGTCGGCGAGCTAGGCCGTTAGTGAGCGAATCTCATCGCGACCGGCCAGCGCGCCGACGGTGGCGGCTGCGGGCGCTTATACCGGTTATGGCCATGTGTCCTGATTGCCACTAACATGCGCACTGAGTATCGTCTTTCGTTCTACGCCTGGCGCGTTCAGGACATATGTCCGCAAAGGTAATCGGTGCGGAGGGGTCATGCGCAGGGGTACGGGGCTTGTAGCGACTGCGCTGGGAGCGTTCCTGATCGTCTCGGCCCTGCTGACCCGCTACTACGTCGCGGAGCAAGTAATCAGGTTCCCGCTGAACGAGTACCGGATCGCCACCCTGCTGGCCCGTAATGTCAGCTACTTCAACTCTGCCGAGCTTCAGGAGCTCAGTGGTGCCACGCTGACCGACACCAGCACGACCGAAGGCGACGTTGCGGCCGGGTCGTCCAGCACGGCGGTGTGGAACAACTTCTCCGCTATCTACGACCAGACCAACAACCTGCCGGTCAGCTCGTCGCTGCAACGGCTCGCCTTCGGCCGGCGGTCGGCGGAGCTGGTGAACTGCTGCGGCGCCAATGTCAGCGGCAGGAAGCCGCACCTGGCCGGGCTAGGCTACGTATGGCCGTTCGGCGCGCAGCAGACGACCTATCAGATCTTCGATACGACGCTGATGAAACGGCACCCCATCGCGTATGCCGGTACTGCCACCGTGGACGGACTCGCCACTTATAAATACGTCGAGACCGTGACGCCCGCCCAGATCGGCACGCAGGAACTACCCGGATCGCTGGTCGGGATACTGGATCAGGCAACCGTCAAGCTGGCTGAGTACTACACCGGAACCAGCACCGACTACGTGGATCCAATCACCGGTGCGCCGGTGTCGGTCACGTTCTCCCGGCATCTGTACCTCACCGACCGCTCGGGCAAGCAGGTCCTCAACCTGCTGCATGCAACGTTCGTAACGACGCCGGCATCGGTGGCGGCCGCCGTGCAGACGGCCAGGTCCGATGACGCCAGGATCAGCGTGGTGCGAGTGTTGCTGCCAGCGACGCTCGGGCTGGCGGGCATCATCCTGCTGCTGATCGGCGTCCTCATGGCGCGGACCAGGCCAGAGTCCGACTATCAGGACGCCGCGTCCGCGGGATACCGCGGCGGCGCGCCGGACTACCAGGGTGGCGGGGGAGTCCCGGGTGGCCAGGTCCCTGTCTAACGGCCGGGTCGGTCAGGTGCCGGTGAACCTGACCCGCTCGGGCCATGTCGCCCGGACCGGCGGCAGCCCTAGACTAGAACCGGTTCTAGTTCAGGGCCAGCACACACGGATAGCAGCGCAACCAGGAGGTGGCAGTGGGAGCAAAGGGGTTCTGGGGCCGGGCGGCGGAAGATCCGTCCTGGATCGCCGTTGTCGATCCTGATGGCACCGAACACTCGGCAGGTGCCCTGCTGGGCCGCGTCAACCAGCTCACGCACGCGCTCCGAGCCCGCGGCCTGCAACCCGGTGACGGCATCGCCGCACTGCTGCCGAACGGCGCCGCCGCCCTCGAGGTCTATCTCGCGGCGCTGCAGTCAGGCTGGTACCTGACGCCGATCAACTGGCATTTCACCGCCCCGGAGGCCGCCTACATCGCAGCCGACTGCGGCGCCAAGGCGTTCTTTGTGCACGAGCGCTTCGCCCAGCTGGGCGTCGACACCGCCGACGCGGCGGGGATCCCGGCCGCGGCCAGGTTCAGCTTCGGCGCGGTACCAGGCTGCACCGAGGTGGCCGAGCTGCGTG
Source organism: Streptosporangiaceae bacterium (assembly GCA_049675875.1). Taxonomy (GTDB): domain Bacteria; phylum Actinomycetota; class Actinomycetes; order Streptosporangiales; family Streptosporangiaceae; genus JAJYUU01. The sequence continues at coordinate 16,891 of JBAUAR010000084.1, read as the reverse complement.
CGGGCCACCCGGATACGCTGCCTGCGGACCGGACCGCAGGAAGCACCATGCACTACACCTCCGGCACCACCGGGCGCCCCAAGGGCGTGCGGCGCGGGCTAACTGGCCTCGACCCAGACGACGCGGGCGCGCTGCTCGCCGGCGGCCTCCTTGGCATCTTCGGGGTCACCGAGGGCCAGCCCAATGCGCACCTGGTCTGCGCTCCGAATTACCACACGGCCGTGTCGACGTTCGGCGGCTCAGCGCTGCAGCTGGGCCACACGCTGGTCTGCATGGACGGCTTTGACGCCGAGACCGCGCTCGCCCTCACCGAGCGGTACCGCTGCACTAGCTCGCACATGGTGCCGACGCACTTCAAGCGGATGCTGTCGCTGCCGGATGAGGCTCAGGCGCGCTATGACCTGTCATCGATGCGCTGGCTGATCCACGCGGCCGCGCCCTGTCCGGTCGGCATGAAGCAGGCGATGCTCGACTGGTGGGGCCCGTGCGTGTGGGAGTACTACGCGGCGACCGAGGGCGGCGGCACGGTCGCTTCCCCGCAGGACTGGCTCGCTCATCCTGGCACGGTCGGCATACCGTGGCCGACCAGCGAGGTACTTGTCGTTGACGAGCACGGCAACCCCCAGCCGACCGGCGTGCCCGGCACGATCTACCTGAAGCTCGGGCTGATGGAGTTCGAGTACTTCGGCGATAAGGCCAAGACCGACGCGAGCCGGCTACGCGGCTTCTTCACCGTCGGCGACATCGGCTACCTAGACGACGAAGGCTTCCTCTTCCTGTGCGACCGCAAGGCGGACATGATCATCTCGGGCGGGGCGAACATCTACCCGGCGGAGATCGAGGCCGAGATCATCATGAACCCCAAGGTTGCCGACGTCGCGGTGTTCGGCATTCCCGACGAGGAGTGGGGCGAGCAGATCAAGGCCATCGTGGAGCCCGCCGCGGGAGTCGAGCCCGGCGACGAGCTGGCCGCCGATATTCTGGCCGGCCTGGCCGGCCGGCTGGCGAAGATGAAGTGGCCCCGGTCCATCGACTTCGTCGCCGAACTGCCCCGTGACCCCAGCGGGAAGCTGCTCAAGCGGCGGCTGCGCGATCCGTACTGGGCGGGCCAGGCCACCAAGATCTAGCTACCGTCGGTCAGCCGGCCGCCACGTCCGGCTGGCCAGCCACCTGGCGCAGCGCGTCGATGAGACGCGCGGTTGCCTTCGAGCCGGGTGACCGGTCGTAGGTTACGGCGAAGACGTATCGCCGGGAGTCCGCCAGCGGCGCGGTCGCGATGCCGGGGTGCCGGGCGGCGCGCAGACACAGGCCGGGCAGCGTCGTGACCCCCAGCCCGGCGGCAACCAGCGCCTGCACGGCCAGGTAGTCGTCGGTGGTGAACGAGATCCGCGGCGTGAACCCGGCCGACTCGCACTGCCGGACAAGGTAGGCGCGGCAGCGCTCGCAGCCGGCGATCCACCGGCTGGCCGCGTACGCGGAAAGGTCGGCGATCGGTACCGGTAGGTCCCCGCCGCGCCCGCCTCCGCTGGCCGCCGGGGTAACCAGGTGCACCGGCTCGTCCAGTAGCAGCACACCCCTGGTGCCCTCGTCGGCTGGTTGCGGTGGCGCCGCGTCGATGTCCCGCTGGTAGTGCTGGAAGACGACGGCCACGTCGACATAACCGGCCCGGAGCATCCGCAGCGCCTCCGGCGGTTCGGCCTCGGTCAGCATGAACTCCAGGTCGGGCGTCTCGGCTGCCAGCCTGGCCGCGGCCGCTGGCACCAGCGTGCCTAGCGCAGACGGAAAGGCCGCGAGCCGGACCCGGCCTTGTCGCAGCCCGACGTGGGCGGCGAGTTCCGCTTCGGCTGAGTCCAGTCTGCCGATGATCTCCTCGGCCCGCTCGGCGAGCAGCCGCCCGGCCTCGGTGAGCCGGATCCCGCGCCCGACCCGCTCGAGCAACTGGGTGCCGGTCTCCGCCTCCAGGCGGGCGATGTGATGACTGACCGAAGGCTGGGCGTAGTTCAGTGCACGTGCTGCGGCCGTGACCGAGCCGTGCTGGGCGACCGCGACCAGCACCCGGAGCCTGGTCACATCCAGCATCGTTCAACTATAGATGATCTTGATTGATGTAGCGCCGGCGACCGGCCGGGGCAATTGATCCCGGCCGGTCAGCGGCTGCGCTGATCGTAGGCTCGATGTCCGCTTTATGACCCTGCCCTCGGCCGGCGCGCCGCAGGGCATAGTGGGACCATGCGAGCCCCCAGGCTGGTCTGGCGCCCGGCACCAGGATGGCCAGAATCACCGCCGGGCTGGCAGCCGCCGCAGGGCTGGCAGCCGCCGCCCGACTGGCCGGCCGCTCCGGCTGGCTGGCAGTTCTGGGTGCCGGAGCAGCGGCAGCCCGTGGCCCCGGTCCGGTACCACGAGCCCGGTCGGCGCGACCTGGTCATCGAGACGTGGGTCGTCATGATCGCGATGCTAACTCCGTGGCTGATCAGCGCCATCGTGGTGCTGGGCAGTCACCTCGCGACCGGGGCGAGCCTGACCCCGCTGCCTACCTTTGACCGGCACGAGCCAGCCGTCAACATCGTCCTTGGCCTGCTCAGCTACCTGCCGACGGTGGCCGTGGTGCCGCTGACGCTGGTGCTGCTCGCCCGGACCGGCCAGCGGCCGGCTGAGCTCGGGCTCACCAGGGCCGGCTGGAGCGATATCGGCGCCGGTGTGGGCCTCGCCGCCGGCGCCCTTGGCTGCGAGTTCGTGCTCGCGATCGTGCTGGCGCCGATAGAGCACTCCAGGCTTGCGAACACCACCGGCCCGCTGCACGTCCCGGCTTACTACATACTCTTCGGCCTGAGCCAGTCGCTGCTGACGTCGGTCGCCGAGGAGACGGCGGTGAACGGCTACCTGATCACCCGGCTCGATCAGCTCGGGTGGTCTCCGACCGCGGCGTTCTGGCTGAGCCTGGCGCTGCGCACCAGCTACCACGTCTACTACGGGATCGGATTGCTGTTCACCTTGCCGTTCGGCTACCTAGTAACCCGGTCGTTCCAGAAGCACCGGAAGCTGAACAGGCCGATCCTGGCGCACTTCCTGTATGACTCGACGGTGTTCCTGATCTCGATCCTGGTGCGCTAGCGCCCGCGGAGCAGCGGCGCCGCGGGGTCCGGGCGTGCGCCGCCGGGATCGGCCGATTGCCGGCGGCGTCGCCACGCGATGCCGGACAGCGCCTCCAGCACGACCCGGTTGGCGAGGAACGCGGTGACCTCTGCGTGGTCGAACGGCGGCGCGACTTCCACCACGTCGATCCCGGCGAGCGGCACTTCCATCGCGATCCGGCGCACCGCGTCGAGCAACTGCCGTCCGGTAAGCCCGCCCGGCTCGGGCGTCCCGGTGCCGGGTGCCATCCCCGGATCGACCACGTCGATGTCCACCGAGAGGAACGCGCCGTCGCAGTCGTCGGCCGCGATGGCGAAGGCCTCAGTCAGGCAGTCGTCCAGCCCCCGCGAGACCACCTCGGTCATCTCGAAGCTCCGCATCCGCTGCAGCGCCATCCAGTCGAGGGTCTCCGGCTCTGGCCAGTAACCGCGCAGCCCGATCTGCAGGAACCTGTCGCCGCGGACCGCTCCCGACTCGATCAGCCGGCGCATCGGCGTGCCGTGCCCGTGCAGGGCTCCGAACTGGGTATTCCCGGTGTCAGCGTGCGCGTCGAAATGCAGCACCGACAGCCGGCCCCAGCCCACGTGCCTGGCCACGCCGGTGGCATCTGGGAACGCGATGGTGTGATCGCCGCCCAGGATGACCGGAATCGCGCCGCCCTGGCACGCCTGGTACACCGCGTCCTCGAGGCGGCGCAGCGAGAGTTCGGTGTCGCCAGACGGCATCTGGATGTCTCCGGCGTCGGCGACCCTGAGCTCGACGAGCGGGTCGACCCCGAGCGCCAGATGCGGGCGGCTGCCGTCGTGGGGCAGGTAGTCGGTGAACCTGATTGCCTGCGGCCCGAACCGCGCCCCCGGCCGGTGCGACGTGCCGCCGTCGAACGGCGCGCCGATGATCATGATGTCGGTACCCGACCACGAGTCCGGGTTCGCTAGATCGGCGCTCGGGACGCCGAGAAATGTCGCGTCGGGGCCGTACATGTTGCCGAGTCGGGTCATCGGCCCACGGTATCGGTCGGTCTGGACCGGCGGGGATCTCGGCAATGGTATGGCCCGGCCTGGACCGGCGGGCGTACCTGGAAAGTCTCTTGGCGGATCCGAGGCGGCGGATCGAGCTCGCGGGGGTCTTTAACCTCCGGGACGTCGGGGGCTATCCGGTTCAGGGCGGGGGGTCGGTGCGCTGGCGGACGCTGTTTCGATCGGACGCCCTGCACCGGCTGGATCCGGCCGGGGTGGCTGCGGTCACCGGCCTGGGACTGCGGAGCGTCATCGATCTGCGAACCCAGCCGGAGGTGGACCTGGCGCCGAGCCCGGTGGGCGGGCGCGTCACACATGTCCCGGTGATGGGCGATCTGCAGGTCCTGCCGGCCGAGCTGGGCGGGATCTACCGGTACTTCGTCGACGAGTGCGGCGGTCAGATCGCCGCGGCGGTCGCCGAGTTGTCCGGCGGCGACGCCGTGCCCGCGCTGGTGCACTGCAGCGTCGGCAAGGACCGGACCGGCGTGGTGATCGCGCTGATCCTCGCCGTGCTCGGAGTGCCCGACGAGGTGATCGCGGCCGATGACGCGCTCAGCGGCAGCTACCTAGACCCCAGCCGGACGCCGGTAATCGGTCAGCTTCAGGTCAGCACCGGCCTCGGGGCGGAGTTGACGAGTGCCCTGCTCAGCAGCCCGCCGGAGCTGATGTTTGATGTGCTCGACATGATCAGGGAACGGGGTGGCTCGGTCGACGGTTACCTGCGCGGGCACGGCCTGACCGACGCCGCCCTTGGCCGCCTGCGGGCCGCGCTGATCGTCTAACGTCAGGGCATGACCCTGGACGAGCTCGACAGGCGGATTGTGGCCGCGCTGGTCCACGACGCCAGGTCGACGTACGCGGAGGTTGGCGGGCAGGTCGGGCTCTCCGCGCCGGCGGTGAAGCGCCGGGTAGACCGGCTGCGCGCCTCCGGCGCGATCACCGGCTTCTCTGCCAGGGTCGACCCCGCTGCGCTGGGCTGGACCACCGAGGCATACGTAGAACTGTTCTGCCGGGGCCGCACCTCCCCGGCCGACATCGCCGCCGCTGTCGCCAAGCATCCGGAGGTCGTCGGCGCGTGCACCGTGACGGGCGAAGCGGACGCGTTGCTGCAGATCAGAGCCGCCGATGTGCGGCACTTCGAGCAGGTCGTCGAGCGGATCGGCGCGGAGCCGTTCGTGGTCCGGACCCGGAGCGTGATCGTGCTGTCCAGGCTCGTGCACCGGCCCGACGCCCTGCCGGAACGGACCAGCTAGGCACGCGCCCAGACAGTCTGGTCACCAGGCGCGGGCTTGCTGGGGGTTTTGGGCGAAGTTGGGTGGTACTCCTCCGCGAGTCAGCTACAGTCGTGGCCATGACCGAGCGGTACAGCGAGCCCCCGCCTCGCGGTCGGCGCATCACCACCGGCGAGTTTCGCGCTACCCCCGACATCTCGGCGAACACCGCTCAGTTCCAGGCGTTCGCCGCCGAGCAAGGCGAGCAGACCGGGCAGTGGGAGACGGACGCGCCAGCGCGAAGCCGCACCCGGCTCGGCATCCTGATCCTCGCGGTGGTCGTCGTTGTCGCGATCATCGCGATCCTTGCCGTAACGCTGGGTTAGCAGCCGGGTCCGGCCAGCAGCCGTCCGCGACCGGCGGCATGCTTGGATTGGCTGGTGCCAGACAGCCTGCCCGGGTCATCGCCAGAACCGGCGGAAGAACGACACAAGCTCACTGCGCTCGAGGGCCTGGCGGCGCTGTCCCTGGACGCGCTGTCGTCGGTGGCCTACGGCCCGCAGGCCATCATCATCGTGCTGGCGACGGCCGGGCTGGTCGCGGTGCACCACTACACGCTGCCGGTCACGCTCGCCATCGTGCTGTTGCTGACCGTCCTGGTGGTCTCCTACCGGCAGGTGATCGAGGCCTTTCCTAACGGCGGGGGTGCCTACGCCGTCGCCAAGGCGCACCTGGGCGTGCAGCCGAGCCTGATCGCGGCGGCCTCCCTGGTCGTCGACTACATACTGAACGCGGCTGTCGGAGTGTCGGCCGGCGTCGAGGCGCTCACCTCCGCCTTTCATCCGCTCTACCCGGAGCGCGTGTGGCTGTGTCTCGGCGTGCTGGCGTTCATCACCGGGGCAAATCTGTGGGGCGTGGCCGAGTCGGCCCGGTTGTTCATCGCTCCCACGCTGCTGTTCATCGCCGGGATCTTCGCCGTGATCATCGCGGGGCTGCTGCGCACGCACCCGCTGCCCTTTCCCCAGGGCTCGGTTTCCTCGGTGCCGGCGACAGTGGGGCTGCTGCTGCTGCTACGGGCCTTCGCGTCCGGCTGCTCGGCGCTGACCGGCGTGGAGGCGATCGCGAACGCGGTTCCCGAGTTCCGGGTACCGCGAGCGCGCCGGGCGCAGCACACCGAGGTAGGGCTTGGCGTGATCCTGGGCTTGATGCTGATCGGCATCGCTGTGGTCGCGGAGAAGTTCAACGCCAAGCCGTCGACGACGATAACGACGCTCGCGCAGCTTACTCAGGGCGCGATCGGCCACAACGTGCTCTTCTATGCGATCCAGCTGATCACGACGGTGCTGCTGGCACTAGCCGCGAACACCTCGTTTGGCGGACTGCCGGTGCTGGCGTCGCTGCTCGCCACCGACAACTTCCTGCCGCACCTGTTTTTCCTGCGGGCCGCGCGCCAGGTGCACAGGTACGGGGTCGTGGTGCTGGCCGTGGCGGCGGCCCTGCTGCTCATCGTCTCGCGCGGTGATACCCAGGCCCTGGTGCCACTGTTCGCCATCGGAGTGTTTGTCGGTTTCACGCTGTCCCAGGTAGGCATGGTCCGGCACTGGCGCGAGCAGCGCAGCTCCGGCTGGCTGGGGCGGGCGATCATCAACGGCGTTGGCGCGGTGTTCACGATGGCAGCGCTAGTGATCGAGCTGGTCAGCAAGTTCACTGAGGGCGCCTGGCTGGTCGTGATCGTGGTGCCGGCGCTGGTACTGCTCTTCCATCGGATCCACGTGATCTACGCCCGGATGGGCGCGGCGCTGCAGATCGGCCACGTGCCCGATCCGCCGGAGCCACGCAGCGCGCTGGTGGTGGTCCCGGTGGCCGGCATGTCCAGGCTAGTGCGCGCGGGAATCTCGGCGGCGCTGTCGCTCGGCGACGAGGTAATCGCCGTGACGGTCTGCTACGACGACACCGAGGATCATGCTGCCGACGCCCACCTGCACGACCAGTGGACGCAGTGGCATACCGACGTGCCGCTGGTGACGCTGCACACCACGCAGCGCTCGCTCGGCCCGCCGATAGTGGACTACCTGCACGAGCTGGCCCGTACCAATCGCCAGGATGAGCTCGTCGTGCTGATCCCTGAGCTGCAGGCGGCCCGGCCCTGGCGACGCGTGCTGCACAATCAGCGCGGCTTCGTGCTGGAGCAGGCCATCCAGCGCGGCGCGCCGGACGTGGTCATCTGCCGGCTGCGCTACCGGGTTGACCTCATCTCGTCCGGGTCCGGCTGATAGCGGTATCCCATGCCCGGCTCGGTCAGCAGCCACCGTGGCCGGGCAGGGTCCGGCTCGAGCTTGCGGCGCAGCTGCGCCATGTACAGCCGCAGGTTGCCGGTGGCCTCGGCGTAGCCGGGTCCCCAGACCGTGGTCAGCAACTGCTGGCGGCTGAGCAGCTTGCCGGGGTTGCGCAGCAGCACCTCAAGGAGATGCCACTCGGTCGGCGTGAGCCGGACATCGCCGTCGGGGCCGGAGCCATCCGTCGCCTGGTGGCTGCGGACGACGCGGCGGGCAGCCAGATCGATAACCAGATCGCCGAGCCGGACCCGCGGCGCATCGCCCTCGGCGGTCGAGCGCCGGCTGACCGCGCGGATTCGGGCGAGCAGCTCCTCCATGCCGAACGGCTTGGTGATGTAGTCATCGGCGCCCGCGTCGAGCGCTTCGACCTTATCGGTGCTGTCGGCCCGGCCGGACAGCACGATGATCGGCGCATCCGTCCAGCCGCGCAGACCGTGGATCACCTCGACGCCGTCCATGTCCGGCAGCCCGAGGTCGAGGATCACGAGGTCCGGCGGGTGCCTGGCGGCGAGGTCGAGTGCCTCGGCCGCCGAACTCGCCGCGTGCACGTCGTAGTGCCGCACCCGCAGGTTGATCCGCAGCGCGCGGATTATCTGGGGTTCGTCGTCGATGACCAGGATTGTGGTCACGAGGTCACGCCGCCGGCTCGCCGTCTCGATCCTGGCCGACGCCGTATGCGCCGGCCCCGTGCTGGCCGACGTGAGCGGGCGGTGGTGGCGCGGCCGGGAGCGACAGCGTCATCGTCAGGCCGCCACCTGGCGTCTCATCCGGCTCGAGGGTGCCGCCCATGGCCTCGGTGAGCCCGCGCGACAGGGCCAGGCCCAGCCCCACCCCCGTGGTGTTGTCGGTGTCACCCATCCGCTGGAACGGGATGAAGATATGGTCCCACTGGTTCTCGGGCACGCCAGGCCCGCGGTCGATGATCTTGAGCTCGACCCGGTCGCGCAGCGTGCTGCCGGTCAGCGCCGGTGGCATGCCAGGCGGCGAGTAGCGCAGCGCGTTCGCGGTGAGGTTGGCGATCACCCGCTCGAGGATGGCAGGGTCCACAGCCACCTCAGGCAGATCGTCGGGGATGGTAACGGTGACGATGCGGCCGCCCGGCCCCAGGTCGTCCAGCGACCTGGCGACGATCTCCGACAGATCGGCTGGCCGGGGGAACACCGCGAGTGCGCCGGCCTGCAGTCGGCTCATGTCGAGCAGGTTGTCCACCAGCCGGGCGAGCTTGTCGAGCGACTCGTCGGCCGTCGCCAGCAACTCGTCATGGTCGGCGGCGTCCCACTCGATGTCGCGGCTGCGCAGGCTCGTGACCGCGGCCTTGGCCGAGGCAAGCGGGGTGCGCAGGTCGTGGCTGACCGCGGCGAGCAGCGCCGTGCGGACCCGGTCGGCCTCGGCGATCGGCTTGGCCGCCTCGGCGGCAGCGGTCAGCCTGCCCTGCTCCAGTGCCGCGGCGGCGTAGGCGGCGAACGCGCCAAGCACCCGGCGGTCGGAGGCCGGCAGGGCCCGGCCGCGGAGGGCGAGCACGAGGTTGTCGCTGACCGGCACCTCCACGTCGGCCTCTTCGGGCCGGCCGGCCGACGGGTCGCCGGAGACCCCGGCTGCGACCCAGCTCCAGTTGTTCCTCGGCTGGTCAGCAGGCTGCTCGAGCAGGGTCACCGAGTCCATCGCAAACGCCTCGCGCACGCGGTCGAGCACCGCCGTGAGAGCCCGTTCACCACGCAGCACGCTGCCCGCGGTGGTCGCGAGCAGCTCGGACTCCGCTCCGGCCCGGGCGGCCTGCTTCGTGCGTTTGGCGGCGGTGTCGACGACCGAGCTGACCGCTAGGCCCACGGCGACGAAAATGATCAGGGCCAGCGCGTTGTTGGCCTGCGCGATCGTCCACTGGTGAATCGGCGGGGTGAAGTAGTAGTTGAGCAGCAGCGAGCCGAGCACCGCCGCCAGCACCGCGGGGATGAAACCGCCGACCAGCGCGACCGCAACAACCCCGGCCAGGAAGACGAGCACGTCGCTGGTGAGGTTGAGGTGGCCGCGCAGGCTGGCCAGCAGGAGGGTGAGTAGCGGCGCGAGCACGACGGCCAGCACGTAGCCGGAGATCTGGCGCTGCCGCGTCAGCCCGCCGCGTGCCCTGGGCAGGCCCCGGCCGCGGCCGACGTAGGAGTGCGTGACGATGTGCACGTCGATGTCGCCAGACTCGCGCACGGTGCGCAGGCTGACGCCCGGCCCGGTGAGCAGGGAGGCCAGCCAGCCCCGCCGGCTGGCGCCGAGCACGAGCTGGGTGGCGTTCTCCGCGCGGGCAAACGTCAGCAGCGCGTCCGACACGTTGTCCCCCACCACCTGGTGGTAGGTGCCGCCGAGCGACTCGGTCAGCCGCCGCTGGACCGCAAGCGCCGCCGGATCCGCGCCGGTCAGGCCGTCCGACCTGGTGACGTGGACGGCGAGCAGGTCGCCGCCCGCCGAGCGAGCCGCGATCCTGGCCGCGCGCCGCACCAGCGTCTCGCCCTCCGGGCCGCCGGTCAGCGCGACGACAACCCGTTCCCTGGCCTCCCAGGTGCCGTGGATGTCATGCGCCTGCCGGTACCGCTGTAGTCCTTCGTCTACCTTGTCGGCGAGCCAGAGCAGCGCGAGCTCGCGCAGCGCCGACAGGTTGCCGACCCGGAAGTAGTTGGTCAGCGCCGCGTCGATCTTCTCGGCCCCGTAGATGTTGCCGTGCGCCATCCGGCGGCGCAGCGCCTCGGCGGTCATGTCGATGAGCTCGACCTGGTCGGCGGCCCGCACCACGGCGTCGGGAACGGTTTCCCGCTGCGGCACGCCGGTGATCTTCTCGACGACGTCGTTGAGCGACTCCAGGTGCTGGATGTTCACGTTCGAGATCACGTCGATCCCCGCGTCCAGCAGCTCTGCCACGTCCTGCCAGCGCTTGGCGTTGCGCGAACCGGGCACGTTGGTGTGGGCGAACTCGTCCACCAGCGCGACCTCGGGATGCCGCGCCAGCACGGCGTCGGTGTCCATCTCCTCGAAGAAGGTGCCGCGATAGGGCACGTTCTTCCGCGGGGTGACCTCCAGGTCGCCGATCTGCTCGGCGGTGTGCGGCCGGCCGTGGGTTTCCACGAAAGCGAGCACGACGTCGGTGCCTCGTTCGCGGCGCCGATGACCTTCGTTGAGCATGGCGAACGTCTTTCCGACGCCGGCCGCCGAGCCCAGATAGATCCGCAGCTGACCACGGCCCGCGGCCGGGCGGGCAGCCGCCCGCACGTCGCCCAGGCCCTCAGAACTCATCGCGACTCCTGTTCTGAGCGTCTCACGACTGGTATCGGTAGCCCAGACCCGGCTCGGTCAGCAAGTGCCGCGGCCGCGGCGGATCGTCCTCCAGCTTGCGGCGCAGCCCGGCCATGTGGAAGCGCAGGTAATAGGTACGGTCCTCGGCGCCCGCACCCCACAGCTCGGACAGCAGACGGCCGGAGGACACCAGCTGACCGGGCGAGCGCAGCAGCACTTCCAGCATCCGCCACTCGGTCCTGGTGAGCCGGGCCGGCACGGCGGACGCGTCCGGTGCGGACCCGTCGGGATCGGACCCGTCCGAGGCAGGCTCGTCGTCGGGGCGCCTGACCACCGTCCGGGCGCTCAGGTCGATCGTGCAGTGCCCGATGGTGAATACCTGCCGGCTCGACGGCTGCGCGTCCCGCCGGAGCAGCGCGCGCAGCCTCGCCAGCAGCTCTTCCATGGAGAAGGGCTTGGTGACGTAGTCGTCGGCGCCGGCGTCCAGCGCGCCGATCTTGTCGCCGGACCCGGCCCGGCCGGACAGCACCAGCACCGGCACGGCGGTCCAGACCCGCAGGCGGCGGATCACCTCGCTGCCGTCCATGTCCGGCAGGCCGAGGTCGAGGAGCACGGCGTCCGGCGGGCGCCGGGCGGCCTCGGCCAGGGCGGTCTGGCCGTCCGCGGACGATGAGACCTGGTAGCCGCGGGCGCGGAGGTTGATCTCCAGCGCTCGCTGCAGCGCAGGCTCATCCTCGACTACGAGGACGCGCCCGGTGCTGGCCCGGGGGGACTCCCCTGCGGGGTCAGGCCGGGTATTTCGCATTGAGGGCGATGTTGAGCAGCAGGACGTTCACGACCGGCTCGCCGAGGAAGCCCAGCGTGCGGCCGGTGGTGTACTTCGTGACCAGCGCCTCGACCTGAGCCGGGCTGATGTGCCGGGCCGTCGCTACCCGGTCCACCTGGATCGCGGCGTTGGCCGGTGAGATGTCCGGGTCCAGGCCGGAGCCCGACGCCTGGACGGCGTCCGGCGGGATCTGGGCGACCGGCACGTGGTCGAACTTGGAGATCTGCTGCTGCTCGGACTTGATCAGCGCGATGTACTTCGGGTTGTTGGGTCCGAAGTTCGACGCCGACGAGAACCGCGGGTCACAGCCGTAGTCGTCTTTGGCGCCGGCCAGGATCGCGTCGGACGGCCGCGGCTGGAAGTACTGCGGCAGCGGGTTGCCCTTGGCGTCGGTGAACTCCTGGCAGAGCAGGCTCGACCCGACTACCCGGCCGTGGAAGCTCACCAGCGAGCCGTTTGCCTGGTGGGGGAACAGGCCCTCAGCGAGCCCCCACATGGCCACCGGGTAGATGATCCCGAGGAGCACCGTGAAGATCAGCAGCATGCGCAGACCGGCCAGGTGCTGGCGGAGTACGGAAGGAAGGCGATTCATGTCAGATCACCGGAATCCAGGAATGTTCATGATGATGAGGTCGATCAGCTTGATCCCGATGAACGGGACGATCAGTCCGCCGACGCCGTAGACCCACAGGTTCCGGCGCAGCATCGCCGATGCCGATGACGGGCGGTACTTCACCCCGCGCAGCGCCAGCGGGATCAGCGCGATGATGATCAGCGCGTTGAAAATGATCGCCGACGTGATCGCCGACCGCGGGCTGTGCAGCCCCAGGATGTTCAGGTGGCCGAGCGCCGGAATCACGCTGGAGAACATTGCCGGGATGATCGCGAAGTACTTTGCCACGTCGTTCGTGATGGAGAACGTGGTGAGCGCGCCGCGGGTGATCAGCAACTGCTTGCCGATCTCCACGATCTCGATGAGCTTCGTCGGGTTGGAGTCCAGGTCGACCATATTGCCGGCCTCCTTGGCGGCCGAGGTTCCGGTGTTCATGGCCACGCCGACATCGGCCTGGGCGAGAGCCGGGGCGTCGTTGGTGCCGTCCCCGGTCATCGCCACGAGCTTGCCGCCTTCCTGCTCCTTCTTGATCAGCGCCATCTTGTCCTCCGGCGTTGCCTCGGCGAGGAAGTCGTCTACGCCGGACTCGTCCGCGATGGCTTTGGCGGTGAGCGGGTTATCGCCGGTGATCATGACGGTCCGGATGCCCATCGTGCGCATCTCGGCGAACCGCTCGGCGATGCCCGCCTTGACGATGTCCTTGAGGTAGATCACGCCGAGCGCCTTGGCGCTGCCGTCCATCCGCTCCGCGACGACGAGCGGGGTGCCGCCGACGGCGGAGATCCCGTCGACCATGCCGCCGAGCTCGTGCGGCGGACTGCCGCCGTTGTCCCTGACCCACTGGGCGACCGACGAGGCCGCGCCCTTGCGCACTTGCCTGCCGCCGGTGCCGTCTCGGCCTGGCAGGTCGATGCCACTCATCCGGGTCTGGGCGGTGAACTCGACGAACTCGGCGCCCTGCAGCTCGCCCTCCGGCCGCTCCCGAAATCCGTACTTCTCCTTCGCGAGCACCGCGATGGACCGGCCCTCGGGGGTGTAGTCGGCCATGCTGGACAGCTGCGCGGCGTTCGCGAGCTCGGCGTCCGTCACGCCGCCAACCGGCAGGAACTCGGTGGCCTGCCGGTTGCCGATGGTGATCGTGCCGGTCTTGTCCAGCAGCAGTGTGTTCACGTCCCCGGCGGCCTCCACGGCCCGGCCCGACATGGCCAGCACGTTGCGCTGCACCAGCCGGTCCATGCCCGCGATACCGATGGCCGACAGCAGCGCGCCGATCGTGGTCGGGATCAGCGCCACCAGCAGCGCCGTCAGGATCACCAGGCTCTGCGGCGCGCCGGAGTAGAACGCCATCGGCTGCAGCGTGATGACGGCCAGCATGAAGATGATCGTCAGCGACGCCAGCAGGATGTTCAGCGCGATCTCGTTCGGTGTCTTCTGCCGCTTGGCGCCCTCGACCAGCGCGATCATCCGGTCGATGAAGGTCTCGCCGGGCTTGGACGTGATCTGCACGACGATCCGGTCGGACAGTACCGTGGTGCCCCCGGTGACCGCCGACCGGTCGCCGCCGGACTCGCGGATGACCGGGGCCGACTCGCCGGTGATCGCCGACTCGTCGACCGACGCGACGCCCTCGACCACGTCACCGTCGCCGGGGATGACCTGGCCGGCCTCGACCACTACGTGGTCGCCGACGGCGAGCTGAGTGCCGGGCACGGCTTCCTCGGTCAGCTGCGGCTGGCCGGGCGCCCAGTTGACCAGCCGCCGGGCCACGGTCTCGCGCTTGGTCTTGCGCAGCGTCTCCGCTTGCGCCTTGCCGCGGCCCTCGGCGACGGCCTCGGCCAGGTTGGCGAAGACCACCGTCAGCCACAGCCAGACCACGATCGTCCAGTTGAAGATGTTGAAGCCCGGCGTGCGGAAGAAGATCGCCGTAATTGTGGTCAGCAGCGCGCCGACCTCGACTACGAACATGACCGGGTTCTTGACCTGGACCCGCGGATCCAGCTTCTTGAAGGCGTCTGGCAGCGAGCGCCAGAGGACCTTCGGGTCGAGCAGGCCGCCGCCTATCCGGCCCTTGGCGACGTCGGCCGACCCCCGCCGGCTCGGCTTGCTGTGCCGCTGCGTCGTTATTGCCATGTCAGTGCAGTCCTTCTGCGAACGGGCCGAGTGCGAGCGCGGGGAAGTAGGTCAGGCCGACGAGGACGAGGATGACGCCGATCACCATGCCGACGAACAGGGGCGTCCTGGTGTCGAGCGTGCCCGCGCTCTCGGGCACTGGTTTCTGCCTGGCCAGCGACCCGGCCAGGCCGAGCGCGAAGAGCTCCGGCGCAAACCGGCCGAGCAGCATCACGATCCCGCCCAGTGTCTGGTACCAGCCCAGCGACGTGCCGAGGCCTGCGAACGCGGACCCGTTGTTATTAGCCATCGACGCGAACGCGTAGACCACCTCGGTCAGGCCGTGCGGCCCGGGGTTGAAGATCGCACTCTGGCCCTGATGAGTGCCGATCGATAGCCCGGCAGCCGTGAGGATGACCACTGGCAGAGTGAGGAAGTACAGCGCGGCGTACTTCATCTCCACCGGCCGGATCTTCTTGCCGAGGTACTCCGGAGTCCGGCCGACCATGAGGCCGCCGACGAACACCGTGACGATGGCGAGGACGAGGAGGCCGTACATGCCCGCCCCGATGCCGCCGGGCGCAATCTCGCCGAGCGCGATGTCGAACAAGGCGATGCCGCCGCCGAACGGCGTCAGCGAATCATGGAAGCAGTTGACCGCGCCCGTCGATGTCACCGTCGTGGAGGCCGCGAACAACGAGCAGCCGGCTGAGCCGAACCTCGTTTCCGCGCCTTCCATGGCGCCGTGTGCGAGCACGGCGGCGGTGGCGCCGCCGACCTTGAAGTGTGACTGGAAGAAGCTGATGCCGCCGATCGCCGCCAGCCAGATGGTGGCCATGACAGCGACGAGCGCGTAGCCCTGCCTGTTGTCCTTGACCATCTTGCCGAACGCGCGCGGAGTGGCGAACGGGATCAGCAGCAGCAGGAAGATCTCGAACACGTTGGTGAACGGGTTCGGGTTCTCGTACGGGTGCGCGGAGTTGGTGTTGAAGAACCCGCCCCCGTTGTTGCCCATGTCCTTGATGACTTCCATGGAGCCCACCGGGCCGCCGGGGATGGTCTGGTGCGCGCCGGACAGCGTCGTGTACGTCGCGTAGGAGTGGAAGTTCTCGATCGCGCCGCTGGCGATGAGGACCAGGCCGCCGACGATGGCCAGCGGCAGCAGCAGCCGGATCGACGCCCGGGTGACGTCCACCCAGAAGTTGCCCAGCTTGTCGGTGCGGGACCGGATGAAGCCGCGGATCATCGCGATGGCGACCACCAGGCCGACCGCCGCCGACAGGAACTGCTGGACGGTCAGCCCGGTCATCTGGACGACGTAGCCCATCGTCGACTCACCGGCGTAGTTCTGCCAGTTGGTGTTCGTGACGAACGCCGCCGCCGTGTTCCAGGCCGTGGCCTGCGGTACCGCGGCCATCCCCTGGGACAGCAGGATGTGGTCCTGCAGCCGCTGCAGGCCGTACAGGAACAGCACGCTGACCGCCGAGAAGGCCAGGATACTGCGGACGTAGACGCCCCAGCGCTGGTCTGCCTTCCGGTCGATGCCCATCAGCCGGTACAGGAAGCGCTCGACGCGCCAGTCCCTCTCGCTGGTGAACATGTGCGCCAGGTAGTTGCCGAGCGGCACGTAGCACGCGGCGAGGGCGGCGACGAGCAGGAGCGCCTGAAGCCAGCCCGCGAGTGCGCTACTCATCAGAACCTCTCAGGGAACACGAGCGCGACGAAGAGATACACGGTGAGCAAGAAGCCGCCGATCAGGCCGATCCAGTTCTCAGCGCTCAAAGCGCTCAACCCCCTTGAGAATGAGCCAGAGCACGCCGAAGACGACGATCGTCAGGCCGATGTAGAACAGGTCTTCCATCCCGGTCCTCCAGCGGACGCTTAGGGATTACACGGTTTCGAGCCAGGGGCACAAACCCCCGGAACCTCCGCGGTTCAGCTCATAGAACCGCGGTGAACAGGCGGTGCGGTCGGCCCAAACGGGACCCATGCGGGCCAGAGCGCGTTCCTAACGGAATCCATGCACGAACGGGCTCGCCGCGGGTGGCCGCGCACGTGCATGCGTCAGCCACCGCGGCGAGCCCGTTCCCGCTATAAGGGGTTTTTAAGCTAGGCCGTGAGATCGGCCAGGATGTCACCGAATCTCGTCATCGCTGCATTGATCCACGGCAGCGCGAGCGGCTCAGCCGCGGCCAGGGCCGCCTCCCGCTGCTCGCGGGTTTCGCCATAGAGCAGCCCGGTCGCCAGCCGCAGCCGGAGCGACGACGCGCGCTCCCCGAATGCGCTGCCCGGCAGGGTGCCTGCCCCGTACCGGTGCAGCAGCAGCGCCGCCAGGTCCGCGCCGGTGCTGACGCCGAACCTGGCCGCCAGCTGGT
>JBAUAR010000083.1:0-6298 GCA_049675875.1 Streptosporangiaceae bacterium | reverse complement strand
ACCGGGGCCCGATCCCCGGCCGCGGCCGGGCCCCCGGCCGCGTCCCGAGCGCAGCGCCGGATGCAGGCCCGCCGTCACCAGGTCGGCGACCGCGCTCCTTGGATCCTTTCCGGTCACCAGGCTCTCGCCCACAAGCACCGCGTCGGCACCGGACGCCGCATAAGCCAGCAGATCGTGCGGGCCCCGGACGCCGGACTCGGCGACCTTGACGATGCCAGCCGGCACCCGCGGCGCCAGCCGGGCGAACACCGTCCGGTCGACTTCCAGCGTGGCCAGATTCCTGGTGTTGATGCCGAGCACGGTCGCCCCGGCATCGATGGCGCGGTCGAGCTCCTCCTCGGTGTGCACCTCAACGAGCGGCACCAGTCCTATCGACGCGGCCCGCTCCACCAGCGACACCAGCGCGTTTTGCGCCAGCGCGGCAACGATCAGCAGGACGAGGTCGGCACCGTACGCGCGAGCCTCCCAGAGCTGGTAGGAGCTGACGATGAAGTCCTTCCGCAGTACCGGCACGGCGACGACTTCCCTGACCGCGGCGAGGTCCGCCACGCTGCCGCCGAACTTTCGCTGCTCGGTCAGGACGCTGATGATCGCCGCGCCGCCCGCCTCGTAGTCGACCGCCAGCGCCGCCGGGTCAGCGATCGCGGCGAGCGCGCCCTTTGACGGGCTCGCCCGCTTGACCTCCGCGATCACAGAAACCTCAGGGCCGGCGAAGGCGGACATCACGTCTCGCGGCGATGCTGCCCTGGCTGCCAGTTCCTTCAGCCGCTCCAGCGGGGTCGCCTGCTGGCGGGCTACGAGGTCGGCACGCACTCCGTCGAGGATGTCGTCAAGCACGCTCACGCGAATCTGCCGTCCCCTCGGGTGGGATGCCTTGCCTCAAAATCGTAGCCATGGCGCCACCCGGCGGCTGGCCGCCCCCTGCCGTGCCCCGGCCGCATCACTGGCTGGCCACGCTCCCCCGCAGCTCCGCAGCCCCGTCGGCAAGTCTGACATCATCCGCTGCCGACGCAGGCTCGCCGGACGTGACGGCGAATGCCCGGGATACCGCCGGGTGCAGCAGCGTGCCGAGGGTAATGATCGCCAGCAGCGTGCCGCCGAGGTAGTCGACGTACGCGAACCGGAACAGCCCGACCGCCACCAGGGCGGACTCCGCCGTGACCGCGGTCAGCCAGGTGCCGTGCCCGCCGGAGCGGATCAGCGCGGCCAGACCGCACAATGCCACCGCCACGACGGCGGTCAGTAGCAGCCCGGACGGCTGCCGTCGGCTATAGCCAACGCTGATGGCGGCACACGCGCCGCCCTGAGCGAGCAGCAGCCTGCTGACGAGGCTGGCGGCTGCGTCCGGCCGGACGCGCTGACCTGCTGGGCGGCGACGGCTCCGGGCAGCGTGTGCTGGCATACCTTCCCCTGTCCGGGTTGCTGGGCTAGCGGCTCGACGGACCACGGGCAGCTGCTGTGACGTCCAGCCGTGCCCTGCGATATTACTGAGTTCTTGCGCTGCGCGCCGTTCGGGGTGGTCTAGGGCAGGATGACCGGACCGCCGGATTCAGCCTTGACGAGGATGGCCCAGCGCCGTCGGGTCATCACCACGGCTGAGCGCCTCCCAGATCGACGCCGAGTCGCGCCCGCGGTCCGCGGCCCGCCCCTGGCCGTCAGCGTCGCGCCGGGCGTCTCTCGCCGGGGAGTCGTAACGGCTCGACATCACGGCGAGTCTCGGGGCGCGCCAGACCACCAGGACCCCGGCTCCGACCATGACGAGAGCACCGATCACGACCATCGCCTGCCAGCCGCCGGCAGCGAACAGCACGTGCGGAGCGGCGCCCGCGACGTTCGGCACCACAGCAGCGGCGGCACCGCTACCGTCCATGACCGAACCGGCGCTCGCGGTCGCCGGGCCGATCCCGGCGTTCGCAGCCGAGATGGCGCCCCCGCTGCTCACCGTGAACGCGGTCGCCGCGAGCACGGCGCCGAGCGCAGCCAGCGCTGCGCCGATGATCCGGCGAACGATGCCGCGGCTCGCCAGCACCGCCGCGATCGTCCCCAGCGCAGCCAGCACGAGCGCATCGGCGTAGGGGACCAGCTGAGCGCCGGTGACCGTGACGTCGCTAGCCGGCAGGGGCCTGGGCGGGATCGTCCGGACGTGGGCCCAGGCCTGCCGGGTCGCCAGGAACACGAGCCCCGCGCCCACGGCGCCGAGCAGCACCGTCACGGTGAGTTCCCGCACCGCTGCGGTGGCCCGCTGGCTCGGCAGGCTGGCTCCCGGCTGCGGCTGCCCGCCGCTCGTCATGACCCGCCTCCCGGTTGCTCGGATAGCAAGCAGGCTAGCGCCACCCGCGCGGCCCGCTGTTCGTGGCTGCGCACCTCGCGCCGGGCCGACGTCCTTTAGCATCAGGTTCAGCCCGGTTAGCTGACAGCATCAACGAAGGTCCGGGGTCGCCCGGCCGGCGCACAGAGGAGTTCCGGTGACACACGCCAGGGATGAGCGCACGGCCCTCTGCGACTTGCTGACCGACCTCGGACCAGACCAGCCGACGCTGTGCGCCGGCTGGCAGACCGGGGACCTAGCCGCGCACCTGGTGCTGCGCGAGCACCGCCCGGATGCCGGTGCTGGCGTCATGGGCGGGCCGATGGCCGGTTATACCCGCCGGGTGCAGAACCGGCTGCGGGCGCGCACGCCGTTTGCCCGGCTGGTGGAGCTGATCCGGACCGGACCGCCACGCCTGTCGATGTTCGCCCTGCCCGGCATGGACGAGCGCGCGAACCTGGTCGAGTATCTCGTCCACCACGAGGACGTCCGGCGGGCACAGCCGGACTGGCAGCCCCGCGAGATCGGCTCCGACGTGACGGACGAGCTATGGCGACGCCTCCGGCTCGCCCGGCTGCTGCTCCGCCGCGCGCCGGTAGGTGTCGAACTGGTGCGCGCCGACACGCCCGTAGCCGGGGACGGCGCCGGCCGGGTCCGGATCACCGCGCGCGCCCGGACCCCGGTGGTCACGGTGGCTGGCACTCCGGCCGAGCTGACGCTGTGGACGATGGGCCGGGCCGGCGCCGCCCAGGTGCGCATGGACGGCAGCGACGCGGACATCGCAGCCCTCCGCCGCTGGCGCCACTAGTCAGCACGGCGCGCCCGCAGCCGCAGCAACCGCGCTGCTGCCGGTGGACTGGCCGTGCGCTGCCGGGCAGGGGCGGCTGATCTAGCAGCGGCCGGCGGCTTCCCCTCGGACCGCGCTCAGCTCGCCGTGTCGTTGACCAGCTGATGCAGGATGCAGTCCTGCCAGCGGCCGGCGATCTTGAGGTATCGGGGAGCCATCCCGATCCGGACGAACCCGTTGCGCGCGAGCACGCGCTGTGACGGCACGTTGTGCACGAGCGTGTCGGCCTGGATCCGGTGCAGGCCGAGCTCCGCAAACGCGAGCCGGATGATGTCGCGCACGGCCACCGTCGCCACTCCCCGGCCGCTGGCGGCCTCGGCCAGCCAGTAGCCCAGGCTCGCTGACTGGGCTGCGCCGCGGACGATGTTGTTGAGGTTGACGCGGCCGACGATGGCGCCGCCTCGGTCGACCATCACGCACGGCAGGCTCCGGCCGTACGCGTGCTCGGCCAGCGCCGCCTGGATGGCCACGCGCTGGCCGGCCTCGGTGAACTGGTCCTCGCCCCGAACGGGCTCCCACGGGGCGAGGAAGTCTCGGTTAGCCCGCACGAGCCCGGCCAGGACCGGCGCGTCGTCGGGCGTGATGAGCCGGCAGGCAGACACCGAACCATTCTCTCCGCGGGCGGCTAGCGCCTTGGCGCCGGGACGGCAGGCTCGTCGGCGGCGGCGGCCGACGCCTGTGCCAGGAAGCTCCTGGCTCGGCCGAACGCCTCGCCGACCGGCCGGTCCGCCAGCTGCTGCTGGTAGGCCTCGTAGCGGTCCAGCTCCCATTCCTGCGCCCGCGGCGGCAGCGTGCGGAGGGCCGGGCACGGGAGCCGTCGCCAGGTCCAGCTCGCGAGCTCGTCCCGCGCGCTGCTCCGGCGCCGCGATGACGCCTTGACGAAGTCCACGTGGTCGACGTCGTGGCCCATGTGGTTGCGGACGAAGCGCAGGCCGCCCAGCGTCTGGTCAATGACCTGCCTATCGGCTGCCGCACCGAGCGCCTGGTCGTAGGCGTCGGGGTGATAGCGGACCATGGTCGCGTCGACGATGGTCACCCACCAGACCGCCTCGCCGATGACCGTTATGGCACGGGCCCCGTCCCACGCCTTCACTCGCGGCAGGCGCTCGATGGTCTCGACCATGGCGGCAAACGACCAGTCCAGGGCGCTCGCCTCGCCGGGCGGGTACTTTGTCCGGCCGCGGTTCCACGCCACGCGACACCGGCTGGAGCAGAATCGGCCGTGCTCACGTCGCGGCACGAACGGCGCGCCGCACTGCTCGCAGCTCCGGACATCCGCCATAGCGCTATGTTACGCGTAACCGCTACCAGCCGGGCCAGAGCCCGGAGTGGCACCGCAGATCGAGGCCAGGCTGGGTACTAGATAACCGTCATTCACTTTCTGTTCATCTTGCCGTCGGTTGCTAGACGCCTGCGTCCCATACCTTGACGCGGGCTAACCGGTGACCGCCGGGCCGACAGCACTCGGTCCGGCGGACGTACCAGTCCGGATACGCAGCTCGAAGGGAGCGCCAGTGACCGCAGCCGACCCTGCCGACGTCATCGGATCACTCGACGATGCTCCCCTGGGCCGGTCTCATCTGCGCCCGGTCGTGGTGGCGGGGATGGGTTTCTTCACCGATGCCTACGACCTGTTCGTGATCGGTGTCGTCTCGACGCTGGTCAAGCAGGACTGGCACCTGGACTCGGCTCGGCTGGCCATGCTCAACGCCACCATGCTCGGGGCAGCATTTCTCGGGGCCCTCATCTTTGGGTGGCTGGCTGACCGGATAGGCCGCAAGCGCGTGTACTGGCTGGTCGCCACGATCATGGTCACCGCGGCCGTGTGCTCGGCGCTGGCGCCGACGTTCTGGGTGCTGATCGCCTTCCGGTTCCTGCTCGGCCTCGGTGTCGGCGGCAACTATCCGATCAGCGCCGTGCTGATGACCGAGTACGCCAACCGGCAGAACCGCGGGCGCCTTGTCAGCCTGGTTTTCTCTACCCAGGCGCTCGGCCTGATCGTCGGCCCGCTCATCGCCCTCACCTTTCTTGGCGCGGGCACTAGCACCGACATCACCTGGCGAATTCTGCTCGCCATCGGCGCCGTGCCGGCCGCCGCCATGGTGTACCTGCGCCACAAGCTGCCCGAGTCACCGCGGTACGAGGCACACGCCAGAGCCCGGCAGCAGGCTCGGACCCGGCCGCAGGCCAGCGACGACGTGCTCCGCCAGGAGCAACGCACTGACGGACTGCGTGCCTTGCTGACCAGTCGGCGACTGCTGGTCATGCTCGCTGGCACCGCGGGCTGCTGGTTCCTGCTCGACTACGCCTACTACGGCAACACGATCTCCACGCCGCAGATCATCGGCCTGATCTCGCCGCACTCGTCGACGATGACGACGATCGCCATTCAGCTGGCGATCTTCACGGTCGCTGCGCTGCCCGGCTACGCGCTGGCGATCGCGCGGATCGACCGGGTCGGCCACCGGAAGCTCCAGTTGATCGGCTTTGCCGTCATGGCCGTGTGCTTCGCCGTGATCGGCCTGGTGCCGGGCATGACGACAGCCGTGGCGCCGTTCCTGGTCGTCTACGGGATCAGCTACTTCTTCACCGAGTTCGGTCCCAACGTCACGACGTTCGTGTTGCCCGGAGAGGTCTTCCCGGTGTCAGTGCGGGCGACCGGGCACGGAATCTCTGCGGGCATTGGCAAGCTCGGCGCCTTTATCGGCGTCTTCCTGTTCCCGGTCCTGCAGACAGCCCTGGGCCTGCGCGGCACCCTGCTGCTCACGGCCGGGGTGGCGGTCCTCGGCGGACTGCTGACACTCGTGCTGCCGGAGCCAGCCGGCCAGCGGCTCGAAGACGTTTCAGCCGGGCTCGTCGTCAGTTCCGCTGGTGAGCTCGCGCTCGCCAAGGCCGACAGCGAGCCTGCCGCCGCGGCTGGCTGAGAGGGCGCGCCCGGCCGGCCCTACCTCACCGCTTCGGCGGCCCCGGTCCCGACCAGCGGCATCAGGCCGGTCACGGATTCCAGGACGTGCGACGCGCCTGCGGCCGCCAGCGCCTCCCGGCTCGCCGACCCCGAGGTGACGCCGGCTACCAGGCCCGCGCCAGCGCGCAGGCCGGACTCCACATCGGCCGCCGTGTCGCCGACGACGGCGAGTTCGCTG
>JBAUAR010000082.1:0-15616 GCA_049675875.1 Streptosporangiaceae bacterium | reverse complement strand
GCGCCCGAACCGCCGGGAACGCGATCGCGGAGGCCGCCGCGGTGCGGGCGCGGCTCGGCCAGACCGAGGCCGTTGCCGCGCAGCGAGCGGGCGTCGCCCTGCAGCCCGGCGGAGTACTGGTACCGGCGGACAGCCCGGCGGGCGATCCCACCCAGCCCGGCACGGCCCCCGGAGTCGGCGTGACGGACCCGGGCGGCAGCCGCGAAGCGGTCACGGCCGGTCCCCAGCTGCCGCCGCTGGGCACGCTCTATCCCGCCGACCTGTTCGTCGTCGCACCGCAGACCCTGCCCGCTGCGACGGTGTCGGCGATTAGCGGACTGTCCGGCGTCACCGCCATCAACCAGCTCGACGCGGCGCGGCTCGACGTCGGCGGCGGACAGGTCGCGACGCTCGGCGTTGACCCGGCGACCTTCCGCCAGTTCGCGGCTAGCCCGACGGCGACATCGACCGCACTGTGGCAGAACGTCGCCGACGGCGACATCGTCGTGTCGTACCTGATGGGCCAGCAGCAGGACATCCCCCTCGGCGGGACGGTGACCGTCACCGGGACGCACACCGAGAACCTGGCCGTCGGCGGATTCGGCACGGTTGGCATTGGCAGCGTCGACGCCGTCGTCTCCAATTTCGTCGCGAGCACGCTCGGCATGCCGGCGGGCAACGCTCTCATCGTCAGCGCGCCGAGCGCGCGGCTGAGCGAGGTCATCGGCGCCATCACGAAGCTGCTGCCTGCCGGCGGCGCGGTAGCGCCCCTTGTTGCTCAGGCACCCGAGACCGGCCAGCCGACCACGGCGGGGTCGGCCGGCGGCGCCGGGATAACGGCGGCCGACGGGCCCGGTCTCACCACGGCCGAGACCCGCGAGTTCCTGGCCGCGGCGCTGAGCCGGGTGGGCATGGAGTACGTCTGGGGCGGTGCCGGGCCGACGGTTTTCGACTGCTCTGGTCTTGTGCAGTGGTCGATGCGGCAGGCTGGGATTGAGATGCCGCGAGTGGCGGCGCAGCAGGCGCTGACCGGGCCGAGCGTCCCGGTGGCCGATCTTCAGCCGGGCGACCTGCTCTTCTACCACACCGACCCGACCGCGCCCGACTACATCTCGCACGTGGCGATCTACCTGGGCGGCGGTCTCATGGTGCAGGCGCCCGAGCCGGGCGAGAACGTCGAGGTCGTGCCGGCCGACTTCGGCGCCGGATTCGCCGGGGCGGTGCAGGTGTACCCACACGTCGCAGCGGCGCTGGCGGGCTGATCCGGCAGGGTCGGCGCAGCCGGCGGACCGCTAGTTGCGCGGGTTCTGCAACGGTGTAATCATGATTACATGAACGCTGAGAAATCTGAGCCAGGCTCGGTGGAGGACGCCCTGCGGGGCTGGTTCGCCGGACGGCTTCCGGACGGCTGGTTTACCGGCCCGCCAGAGATCAGGGCCGACCGCGAAGAGGTCACCGTCGTCGGCACGCTGCCCGACCCGGCAGGCGCCGGCGCCGAGGCGAGCGAGGCCGCCGCTGCCGCGGCCGCGGAGGGCCGGAGCCGGCGATTCCGCGAGGAGACCCGCGAGCACCGGATCGAGATCGCCAGGGAAGCCGAGCACAAGTTCGGCCGGAAGGTGTCGTGGGGCGTCCAGGTCGGCGGCCAGAGGGTGATGTTCACCACGTTCTCGGTGCCGGTCATGACCCGGCTTCGGCAGAGTGAGCGGCAGGTCCTCGATACCCTCGTGGACGGCGGCGTCGCCCGCAGCCGGAGTGACGCGCTGGCCTGGTGCGTGCGCCTCGTGGGCGCGAACCGGGACAGCTGGCTGGCCGACTTGAGAGCCGCGCTGCGCAAGGTCGAGCAGGTCAGAGCGCAGGGACCGGACAGCTGACGGTGCCCCTCCGGCGTGCGTCACCGCCACCTCGGATGGCGGGAACGGGGTCGGAGCGGGCTAGCGTGACGCGTCCAGGCGCGGCGCGCGGCATCATCACTGGTCCCGCTCCAGGTCCTCGTGGTCAGCCGCTGGTAATCCCGTGTCGAGGTGTACGCCAATGATTGGCTAGGTCGGCCCCATTTGAACCGCTGATGCCGGGGTATGCTCCCCCAATCCCGAGATCACAGGGCTCCCTGTGTCTGCGCGACGCGATTCGCGAGCCCTGGAGGAGGAGCAGTCCGGTGTATAAGGCAACCGCTGCTAAGCCGCACGGCACAGTGAGCGCGGCGAAATGATGGACACGCGGCCGCAGTTGGCGGACCTCGCGGCGACGCTTGACGAGGCCGGGCTGACGAACCCCGCGGTGCGAGAGTTCGTCCAGCACTGGGCGGAGGTTACCGGCGCCGGCCGGGTAGAGGTAGTCGGCGCCGCCGACGACGCCCGGCTCGTGCGCGAGTCGCTGGCGGCCGGCGAGATCTTCCCGGCTGGCGAGGGCCGCTACTACGCGCGCAGCTACGTCAAGGACACCGCGCGGTCCGAGCAGCGGACGATCGTGGCGACCGCGAACCCTGCCGACAAGGGCGCCTACAACAACTGGCATCCGTCTGCGCGGATGCGCCCGCTAGTCACGGACCTGATGCGCGGCGCGTCGGCCGGCAAGACCATGTACGTCATCCCGTACCTGATGGCGCCGCCTGGCTCGCCGCTCGTGCCGTACGCGGTCGGGGTCGAGCTCACGGACCACCGCACGGTCGCGCTGCACATGATCCGGATGGCCCGGTGCGGCGTCAGCTACGTGAACGACCTCGCCGAGCCCGACACGTTCGTCCGCGGCGTGCACGTCACCGGCGACCTGGAGCACCTCGGCCAGGGCACGCCAGACGACCAGCGGTATTTCGTCACCGTTGCCGACGAACGGACGATCTTGCACTTCGGCTCGTCCTACGGCGGCAACGCACTACTCGGGAAGATCGCGCACGGGCTGCGGCAAGCGTGCTACGACGGCTGGGCGTCGGGAGATTTCCTCGCCGAGCAGTTCATGCTGATCGGCATCACGGATAAGCAGACCGGCCGCACCTGGCACATCTGCGGCGGCTTCCCCAGCGCGTCCGGCAAGACCAACCTGGCCATGATGCTCGCCCCCGACAGCCTCGGCGACCAGTACCACGTCTCGTTCTACGGCGACGACATCGCCTGGCTGCGGGTGGACCCCGCGGATGGCCGGATCTACGCGATCAACCCGGAGTTCGGCGTGTTCGGCGTCGCCAAGGACACCAACGAGGTGACCAACCCGACGGCGCTCGGCTCGGTGGCCGCCGGTACCGGCGTGCTGTTCACCAACGTGGCCTACAACGAGATCACCCAGGAGGTCTGGTGGGAGGGCCGCACTCCGGAGCCGCCCGCCGACACCGGCTGGCGTGACTGGACCGGGCAGCTCATCGCTGATCGTCCCGCTGCCGCCGCGGCTGAGCCGTGGGCACACCCCAACAGCCGGTTCACTACCACGCTCGCCAACGTGCCGAACATCGCGGCGGACTTCGCCAGCCCGCAGGGCGTGCCGATCGACGCGATCATCTTCGGCGGCCGGACTCGCGATCGGGAGCCGCTGATCCGGGCCATCACCGACCTCGCCGAGGGCGTCTACGACGGCCTGACGCTGGGCGCCGAGGCGACCTTCGCGGCCGAAGGGGTAGACGGCCAGCTGCGCTACGACCCGATGTCCATGCGTCCGTTCATGTCCTACCCGGAGGGGGCCTACGCGGCACACTGGCTGCGGATCGTTGGGTCCGCGACAGAACGGCCGATCTTCGCGCATGTCAACTGGTTCCAGCGGGACCCGGACGACGGTCACTTCCTGTGGCCGGGTTACCGGGACAATCTGCGAGCGCTGCTCTGGCTGATGCGCCTGCGGGAGGGCCTGGTCGAAGGGGTGGAGACACCGGTGGGCATCGTGCCGACTGCGGCTGAACTCGACCTTGACGGCACCGACATCGCGCCCGCTGACCTGGCGAAGATCCTCAGCATCGACGTCGACCGGTGGCGTACCGAGATGTCCCACCGCGAGCAGCACCTCGCCCAGTTTGACGGGTTGCCGGACGAGATCTGGGCGGCGCATCGGCGGGTCGCTGCCGCGCTCGAGGCGCTGGCGGAGTAGCAGGGCGGCCGCCGCCCTCACCCGAGGCGGGGGGTGACGGTTTCCGACCGTCCGATGTTAACGTTCCGCTATGGGGGAACTACGTTGCGTCGATGGCTCCGTGCTGTCCGTCGAGGCTGTGACCTGCCGTGACAAGGTAGGCCGACCGTACGAAATTACGCTCAACCTGGCCAGGGACTCCATACCGTTCGCCGCGGTCGGGCAGCGCTGCGGCTACCAGCTTTCCCGGCTGGCTGAGCGGGTCAGCGCCGCCCGGATCGATCCCGCGCAGGCGGCGACCTGGCCCGACCCGGATGACAGGTTCCCCGCTCCGGTCCCCGGCTTCCCCGATCCCGCTCCGGCTGGTGACGAGCCGGGTCCTGGCAGCGGCGCCGGTCGGGAGGCGAGGCCGCCCCGGCCGAGCCACCTCAGCGCCGGGCGCTCGGCTGACTACGTGCCCGGCGACCACGAGTACTTCGCGCTCCGGTCGCGCGATCGGGGCGACCCGCCCGGATCGGGCGAGCTGCGCTGCCTGCTCCGGTCGAGCGCGGTCTGGCTGGGTGACTGCGCCGGGGTCGGCCACCACCCGCGGGTCACCCCCCGGGTGGCCGCTACCGGTCACGGGAGCTGGCGGCTGACCCGGCGGGCGGTGATCGAGGCCTGGGGATCCGGTGGCGTGGGCGTGCGTGCTGTCCTGACTTCGGCCGAACTGGTGGCATTCTTGGATACGGTCGTGAGGGGCCTGGCCGACGTCGCGGCAGACGTCCCGCAGGCGCGGGAGGTGCCCGCGGGCGACCGCCCAGCGGGCAAGGAGCCGGGCGGCTCGGTGATGCCGCAGTGGCGGCAGCGAGGAAGGGTGCCGGATGGGATTGCGCGGTCTCGTCTACCGGCTCTACGAGCGCAGGCTGGAGGCGGCGCTGTCACCCCAGGCGGTACCGCGGCACGTCGGGGTGATGTGCGACGGTAACCGGCGATGGGCGAAGTCTGCCGGGCTTGCCGACGTCAGCAGCGGCCATCAGGCTGGCGCCGACAAGATCTTCGAGTTGCTTGCGTGGTGCCAGGAAACCGGCGTCGAGGTAGTCACCCTCTGGCTGCTATCCACGGATAACCTCGCCCGGTCCGCGACCGAGCTCGAGCCGCTGCTGCGGATCATCGAGGACACGGTGCAAGAGCTGGTGGCCCAGGGCTGGCACGTCAAGCCCGTAGGCGCGCTCGACCTGCTGCCGGCCGATACCGCCCAGGCCCTGAAAAGCGCAGCCGAGGCGACGGCCGGTCACGACGGCCTGCGCGTGAACGTCGCCGTCGGGTACGGCGGTCGCCGGGAGATCGCGGACGCGGTCCGCTCGCTGCTCCAGGAGCACGCGACCCGCGGGACCACGATCGAGGAACTGGCCGAGATCCTGGACGTCGAGCACATCGCCGAGCACCTGTACACCGCGGGTCAGCCCGACCCCGACCTGGTCATCAGGACATCCGGGGAGCAGCGCCTCGGCGGTTTCCTGCTGTGGCAGAGCGCGCACTCGGAGTTCTACTTCTGCGACGCCTACTGGCCTGCCTTCCGGCGTGTCGACTTCCTTCGTGCGCTGCGGTCGTACGGCGAGCGGCACCGCCGGTTCGGCGCCTGACCGAGCCCGGCGCCGCAGCTGCTGACCTGCGTAACCCGCGTGAACAGCGCGTTACGGTACTTCCCCCTCCAGGCTCCCTTAGGTACGGTCTGAACTGACGGGCGGTACCAAGCCGCCCGCCGGGAAGGCCCTTGAGATCCTCGAGCTTCGCGTCCTGGTACGCAGGCGAGATGAGCGAAGGGCCGGGTTCCCGGCCCCTCGCTGGGCCGGACCCGGTCCCGCCGACACGTCTTCGTGTCCGACCGCGGCGTCAGCGCGCGCCCAGGGGAGAGCGAGTGGCCAGTTCCGCAGCACGTCGATCCGTATCCACCAGGCAGCAGACGACCGAGGTTGCCGCCTCCGGGCAGGCAGCACAGGCCGCCGTCGGCCTCCGCGCACGGCCGCGGACGGCCGGTCGGACAGCCGGCCGGCTGCGACGCACCTATGTGCTGGACACGAGCGTGCTGCTGGCCGACCCGGCGGCAATAGGCAGGTTCGCCGAACACCAGGTCGTGCTGCCGATCGTCGTGATCACCGAGCTGGAGGCCAAGCGCCAGCACCCAGAGCTCGGATACTTCGCCCGACAGGCGCTGCGCTACCTCGACGAGCTCCGGGTTAGCCATGGCCGGCTGGATGCCGACATCCCAGTTGGGGGCGCGGGGGGCAGCGTCCGGGTCGAGCTGAACCACTCGGACCCGGCGGTGCTGCCGGCCGGCTTCCGCCTTGGCGACAACGACACCAGAATCCTGTCGGTGGCCTGTGGCCTCGCGGCCGAGGGCGAGGACGTGATCCTGGTCAGCAAGGACCTGCCGCTCCGAGTCAAGGCGGCGGCCGTCGGGCTGACGGCCCAGGAGTACCGGGCGGAGCTCCCGCCAGACTCGGGCTGGACCGGCATGGCGGAGCTGGACGTGACCGCGGCGGAGATCGGCGAGCTGTATGAGACGGGCCGGCTGGACCTGGCGGCGGCTCGCGACCTGCCGTGCCACACCGGCCTCGTCCTGCTGTCTGGCGTAGCCGGAGCGGGGAGCGCACTCGGCCGGGTGCAGCCGGACAAATCGGTCAGGCTCGTTCGGGGTGACCGCGAGGCATTCGGCCTCCGCGGCCGCAGCGCCGAGCAGCGCGTTGCCCTTGATCTCCTGCTGGACAGCGAGGTCGGCATCGTGTCCCTGGGCGGCCGGGCCGGGACTGGCAAGTCGGCCCTGGCGCTGTGCGCGGGCCTGGAGGCGGTGATGGAGCGGCGCCAGCATCGCAAGCTCGTGGTGTTCCGGCCGCTGTACGCGGTCGGCGGGCAGGAACTCGGCTACCTGCCGGGATCTGAGGCGGACAAGATGAGTCCGTGGGCGCAGGCGGTCTTCGACACCCTGTCGGCGGTCACCTCACAGGCCGTCATCGAGGAAGTGCTCGACCGGGAGATGCTGGAGGTGCTTCCGCTCACGCATATCCGAGGCCGGTCGCTGCATGACTCCTTCGTCGTTGTGGACGAGGCGCAGTCGCTCGAACGCGGCGTCCTGCTGACGGTGCTGTCCAGGATCGGCGCCGGTTCCCGGGTTGTCCTGACGCACGACATTGCCCAGCGCGACAACCTGCGCGTCGGACGTCACGACGGGGTCGTCGCAGTCATCGAGAGGCTCAAGGGCCATCCGCTGTTCTCGCACGTGACGCTCGTAAGATCCGAGCGTTCGCCGATCGCCGCGCTGGTGACCGAGATGCTGGAGGACTCCGCGTTGTGACGTAACGGGCGCGCCCGGGTCTCGGCCACCGTTACCGGCTAAGAGCGACGCGCGGGGGCTATCGCCGAGCCGGTATCCGTGGTGATGCAGGGCCGCAACGAGGAGCGCTACCTGGCCGCGTCGGTTGGCCACGATGCACCCGTGCTGGGGCGCCGGCGTCCTGACGAGCCCGCGCGGGCTGGCTAGTCCGGGACCGGGCAAGCGCGCTCACCCGGCGTGGGTCGCCGGGTCGATGAGAGCGCGGGCGATGGCCAGGTCCTCCGCGTAGGTGATCTTGAGATTGCGTTCGCTGCCGGTGACCGCTCCGATCGTCACCTCCGGGAGGTAGCGCAGCACGACGCCGCAGTCATCAGTGGCCGGCATCGTGACGAAACCGGGGTCGGCGGCGGCACACTGGTAGGCGCGGCTGATTACCGAGAGCCGGAAACCCTGCGGCGTCTGGCAGCGTGCCAGCTCGTGGCGCGGCAACACGCGCTGGATGGCCCCGTCGCCGACCTCGACGATGGTGTCGGACGAGGGCACCACCACGCTGAAGGCCTGCCAGCGGTCGAGCGCCGCCACGCAGTCCGCGATGATTCGCTGGTCGACTAGCGGCCGGGCGGCGTCGTGGAACAGCACCTTGGCATCGGCCGGAGCGGCTCCTGCGAGCCACCCGAGTGCCTGCCTCGTCGAGTCTGCCCTGCTCTCCCCGCCCTGGATCACGGCGGCGACCTTGGCAACGCCCGCCAGCTCTCGCCTGACCTGCTCCTCGAGTCCGGCAGTCGTCACGACCAGCACCTGGTCGACGCCGGGGGCACTGTCGAACGCCTGTGCGCAGTGCTCGATCAGGTTGCGTCCGGCTAGCTGGCGAAGCTGCTTCGGGCTCGCCGAGCCGAACCGGACACCCGACCCGGCCGCGAGCACGACCGCAACGGTTCGCATGGCCGGACCCTACCTGGTCAGCTGGCCAGTCAGGGCCGGCGCCCGCGGTCGCCGGGAAGCGCGACTGTACGCTGAGTGACACTCTGACTACTTAATGCTCCAGGGACCGTGAGTACGGAGGATAATCGCGGCGCCGGCCCGAATCGGCCGGCGCCTGATAACGGTGCAGCGCCGGCCGGCCAGAGTGCCGCGGCCGGGGGCCAGGTGCGCCCGCGCGGACGCCGGTTCTCCGATCGCAGCCGCCACGCCGAGCGGGACGAAGTGCGAGCCGAGCCAGCCTGGCCGGTGCACGCGGATGGCCGCCCGGCCCTTGGCGGCTCCGCTGCGGTTCCGGTGGAAAGCCAGCGGCCGGCCAGCATCCTGCCGGGCGGCCCCGTCATCACAGCCGGGGCGGTTCCGGCCACCGAGTCCGGCCAGGAGGCCGCGCCGTCGGTGTTCCTGGTCGATGTGACCCGGGCCGCGCTGGCCTGGGCGCGCCGACGATATCTCGGACTCAGCTCGGCGTGCGGGATATCTGTAGCACTGGCCGGCTGCGCTGCCGTGTGGTTCTCGGCTGGCACCACGATAGGCATCGTGCGCGGCGTCGCTGCGCTGTGGGCAAGCTATCTGGTCCTCGCCGCCGGCCGGACGATCGCGGGCCGCGTCGCCGGACCGGGCAGCAGCACTGCTGGCGAGCGCCGGCGAGCAGGCCCCGCGGCGTGGCTTGCCGCGCTGGGCGGTGCTCTCGCCGAAGCTCTCGTCTATCTCGGCCTCGTAGTCGGCGTCGCCGCTGAGCACTGGCCCGGCAGCTGGAAGCTCGGCGTCACGGTGCTCGGCCTGGTGACCGTGCGGAACGTGATGACCGTCTGCTCGACTCCGTACGGGTTCAGTGACCGTCCCGCCAGCATGACTGGCAGGATCGCCGCGGCCGTCGTCACGATGGCCGCCGGCGGACGCATCCTCGTGATCGGCGTGGTAGCTCCCATCTGGGGCGCCCGTACCGCGCTGCTCGTGCTTGTCGCCTGGGCCATTAGCTCCGTCGGGTACGGACTTGCGGGCCGGGCGGTGGCCGAGATGACGCCGGAAGCCACCGGCCCAGTGGGCGACGGGCCGGTCGCAGCCTCGGCCACGTTGCTGCGGCTACGTGACGACGGGGCACTGGCCCGCGGTCTCGGTGCACTCGTGCGCGGCAACGTGCTGCCGCTGCCGCCCGCAATTCTGGGCCTCGCCGCGGTGTCGGCCCTGGCCGCGCTTGGCCTGCACGGCCTGCCGGGTGCGCTGACGATCGGTCCCGCCATCGTCATGCTGCTCGCGGCGCCCGGATCGGGCAGCCCGCACGCCGGGCGGCTCGACTGGCTCGTCCCCGTCCTGCTCGTCGGTGCGCAGGTGCTCTACCTTGCCGCCGCCGGCGAGGGCGGCCGGGTGCCGGGTCCGCTGATCTTCGCGCTGCTTGCCGCCCTGCTCCTGCGCTACGCCGAGCTAGCCTGCTCCGGCCGGCCGGTGTTCCTCACCAGGTCGCATGGGCACCTCGGCTGGGGCCGCGAGTACGGCACCGAGCTGGGCTGGGAGGGTCGTGTGCTGTTCGCCGGGCTGACCGCTGCCATGGGCTTCGCGACGGCAGGCTATCTGGCCCTGACCGTCTACCTGGCGGTGCTGGTCGGCGCCAAAGTCGTGCGCAGCTGCCTCACGCCCGAGGAAGACTCCCGGTGATCGGTCTGGTCATGGCGGCCGCTAGCCGGTGCCGCCGGTGCCAGTTCCGGCACCGGGTGCCAGCCGCCAGGCCAGCACGCTGCCGATCCGGATGTTCGGCTGACCGAACAGCTGGATGAGGAAGCTGCCGAGGCGGCTCGTCCTGCTAGTCACGGCGACAACGGCAGCGGGTCGCCAGGTGGCAAGGTCGGCGCTGACCTGCTGGCGGGTCGGCGTGGGCTCGAGAGTCTCGGTGTTGTACAGGTAGTCGATGTACCACGAGGTCGGCGTCATCCCGGACCGGCCTGCCCGGCCCTGCCGGCCCGGCTGGTTGGGAGCGATGAAGTCACCGCCGATCATGGTGGCCGGCTCGCCGCTCACCGCCTGCCAGCGCATCACCGCCGAGGTCCCGGAATACGGGTACGGAGCCAGTAGCACCCGCGCGTCGGCCGGCAGGTGCAGGGCCGCGAAGGTTGCCGTCCAGCCGACCGGCAGCTGGCCCGTCGGAACCGGCGCGTAGGGCGCGGGCACGAGCGGTAGCAGGGCCAGGGCGGCCACGCCGGTCGCAATCCTGGCCCCGTTGCGCCAGTTTGCGAACGGCGCGTACTGGCCGCCGCGCGCGAGGTCGAGGGCGAACGCCAGCACCGCCCCGGCGGCCGCGTCTGCCAGGATGCACAGCCGGTCGGGCACCATTCCCTCGATCACTGGCAGATGCTGGAGCAGTTGCCAGGGGAGCAGGAACCCGGGCAGCGTCACGTGCGGCTGCAACGGCTTGGCACCCATCGCGAACCACTCGAGCAGCACGCAGGTAAGGCCGGCGACCCGAATCGCGAGGTGCTGCCAGAAGTAAACGATGGCAGCCAGCAGCAGGACGATCAGCGGGATGCCCAGGTAGGCGAGGTATTCGGGCAGCGGCTGCGGATAGTTATTGGCGATCACCCCGGAGGCGTGGGTGTGCAGTAGCACACCCTCCGACGGATTGATGAACGCCTGCGGCAGGGTGCCCAGGTTTGTCAGCTGACCGTGATAGTTGATGATCGTCGTTGCCGCGGCGCCGCTGGTCGGCACGCCGTGGAACTGGACCCAGAGGCCTCGCGCAGACAGGATGCCGCCCACAACGGCCGCGACGGCCAGTCCGAGTGCTGTCGGCCGGAGCTGTGGCCGAACTTCGTGCGGCCTGCTCGCTGCCAGCACGGCAAGCAAGATGACCGTCGCGATGGCAGCATCGACCAGAGCTTCCTCGCTGATGAAGAGCTGGGCAGCGGCCAGCACACCGAGCCAGATCCCGTCGCGCACTGGCCGGCCGCGGCCGGTCGCCAGCCGCAGCGCGCGATCGATCATTAGCGGCGGCAGCATTGCGAGTACCAGCGAGTAGTGCCCGATGCCAGAGTTGACCAGGGCGGGCGAAAAGCCGTACACAGCCCCGCCGAGCGCCGCTGCCAGCACGCTCACCTGCCAGCGGCGCAGCACGTAGAACATGGCAGCAGCCGAGCCCGCGAAGCCAATGATGAGCAGGCCGGTGAGGGCGACCTGCGGGCCGAACAGGAGCGTGACCGGCGAGATCACGATCCCCGGCAGCAGGAGCGAGGTATTCCACATCAGGTTGACGCCATGCGGGGCGTTCATCGCCGTCGTCTCGAGCGCCGGGAGGTGCAGATGAGCTACGGCTGACGCGCCGTAGCGCAGGAACCACGTTGCCTGGTTGACGTCGTCGATGTCGCCGTTCTGGCGGGTGCCAGCCGCGTGCACCAAGAGCCGGGAGGTTAGGTAGATCGCGCCGAGCAGGTAGCAGTAGAGGACAAGTGCCTGGCGGCTGCGGACCCAGCCAAGCGCACCCCGGCGGGCTGGCTGCTGCGACGACTCGACCGCCTCGGTGGCAAGTCTCGTCACCGCAGCCTCCTTCGGGAATTCTCTCAGCTTTTCTTCAGCTAGTAATAGCCTCATCGCTGCGCGGCAAAGATAACGCAATATGCACTGCGTCATGGGACAACTGACGCGCAGCTATTATGCCTATCCGGCGATTTCTGCCGGCCCGTTGCCGGGACGACAGCAGAAATGCAGTCGCCAGTTTACGGTAAGACCCACAGGGGCCGGGGCGACTCAGGCCTTGTCCTATACCTGACCGCGCGGAGCCGGCCGAAACTGGCCCGAGCGGCGGCCGGCCAGCAGCCGGCAGGTAGGCTCATGCCGCTGCCGTCGCGCTCACTGGGAGTCGTTGGTGCATGACGTCAAGGTAGGCCACCAGCAGGCAATCGCCGCTGGCCGGCGGCCCACCCGCACGCGGCTGGGCAGGGAAAGCCCGGTATGGCTGGTCGTGGTCGCTGCCGCGTTCCTTGCTGCTGAACTCACGCCCGCGCTGCTCCGGCTGCCGCTGGGCGCGGACGAGATTACCTACATAGCCCGGACGAGCGTTCGGGTCTCGGGCGTCATGCTGCCGCCCGTACACGGCCAGGGCGCGGGGCTGCTCGCGGCTCCGGTGACGCTGCTCACCGACTCGCTGACGGCCATCCGGGTGTGGATGTCCGTCCTGTCAGCGGTCGGCCTGTTCCTCGGCCTGCTGAGCTGGCGCGGGCTGCGCCCGATGTGGGTGCTGGCCCTGGCCGGCGTGATCCTGGCGAGCCTGGCCATCACCCAGGACAGCGGCGTCCAGATCTACCCCGACTGGTGGGGTGCGCTCGGTGTGCTGGCGCTCACCGGGT
The DNA here is from genome assembly GCA_049675875.1 of Streptosporangiaceae bacterium. Classification (GTDB taxonomy): domain Bacteria; phylum Actinomycetota; class Actinomycetes; order Streptosporangiales; family Streptosporangiaceae; genus JAJYUU01. The sequence continues at coordinate 2,968 of JBAUAR010000082.1, read as the reverse complement.
TGTTCCTGCAGACCGTAACTGGCCGGCTACGGTCTCGCTGGGTACTGCCGCTGATCGCCCTTGCCAGTTTGGTCATCGTCCTCATGCGGCCGCAGAACATCGTTTTCATCATGGGGCCGGCGATTCTCGCCGCGGTTCTGGTGCCGCGCTGGCGCGACCGCAGGGTCCTGGTCGCGATGGCCGTCGGGTCCGCACTGGGCTTCCTGGAGTGGATCATCGGCGCGTACGTCTGGTACGGCGGGCTGAGCACCCGGCTGCATGAGGCCGGCCAGGAGCCGCCCGCGCTCAGTCTGTATTTCTCGCTCGGAACCCAGGCGAAGGTGCTGAGCGGGCCCTGGTACTGCGTGCCGCCGGGCGGCTGCCACGGCTGGACCATGCCGGGGGAGTCGGTCTGGTGGGTCGTCTTCCTTGGCGTCGTCATCCTGGGCCTGTGGGTGAGCTGGCGCACGGCTGCGAAGGCGTCAGCGGTACTGGCGGCCGCCACCGCCGTGTGGGTGATCGCGCTGTACTCGTTCCTGGTGCCCTTCGGCGCGCCCCGCTACATCCTGCCCGCGCTGGCGCTGATGGCCATCCTCGCCGCGGACGCGGTCGCCTGGCTCGTGACGAAGGCCCGATGGCGGCGGACCGGGGTGGCATTCGCCTGCGTGTTCCTGGTGTCGGGCATTGTCTCCCAGCGGCTCGTGCTCCAGAGCGAGGCGGCAACTGAGAAAACGGAGCGGCCGTTCCAGGCGGAGGCGGCCCACCTCCGCAGCCTGGGCGTCCGGCCGCCGTGCGCCATGGGCTCGCCGTCGATTGCCTACTACGCGGGGTGCACGGCGCCGTGGACGGGGGAGTCGATGCACGAGTTGTTCAGCCACACCCCGCAGGGCGCGGCCGGCTGGCACCGGGTGACGCTGGCGGACGGCTCTACGGTGTACGTGCCGCGCTAGCCGGGCCCGTCCGGGCCGGCGAACGCGCTGCTGTCGTGGCAGATGTTGACGTTGCCGGTGATCCCGCCGTAGGTACTGGCGATGTCGGACACACCGGAGCCGCTGCTGGTGGTGCTGGGCGACTTCAGCGCGGTAAAGGTGGAGCCCACGATGAGCTGTACCGCCGAGCCCGTGAGGCTCGGATCCAGCTGGAGCGTGACGTTGCTGAGATACTGGGCCAGCGTCTGAGCCTGCGGCAGCTCGGCCGCGTTCTTGTACTCGATGACTGAGTTCGTGTACGTGTCGGTGGCTGCGTCGGCCGGCGTGCCGACCACGTCAAAGCCGAGCTGGGTCAGGTTCGCCGACGTCGACGTCGCTAGGCCGTACCTGGACGTCCCGTTCAGGACCTGCACCTGCACGTCGGATGCGCTGACGGTCTGGACCTGCGGGGTCGCCGGGGATTTGGTGGTCTTGGGCAGCGTGGTGTCGTGGGCAACAGCCGAGAACAATGAGTTGGCCTGTGGCTGCACCCACTGAACCCAGTCGATGTTGCCGCTACTCGGTGTCTGCGACGAAGCGATCCACTGCGCGTTCCCGGTGTACGTCGTCCACGGCACCGTGACGAACTGCACCGAGTCTCCCTTGAGCCCGCGCAGATCCTCGGCAAGCCGCAGCATCACCACTGGCGACAGGCCGCTGTCGGTGACGACGTCCTGATGGGACGTGAGTGCGTCGATGACCGACAGCATGGTGCTGGGACTCTTCAGCAGGCTGCTGTGCTCGAGGCCCTGGAACAGTGCCGCCATGAGGAACTGGTCACGCTGGATGCGCTGCGGGTCGGAGCCGGTGCCGAGGTTCTCCCTGGTACGCCAGAACGCGAGCGCCTCCGGACCGTAGACGTGGTGCTCTCCAGCGCTGAGGTTCAGGTTGGATGCCGGGTCATTGACGGCCTCGGGCAGGCACACGTCGACGCCCCCGAGCTCGTTGACGACCGCCTCGAATCCAGCGAAGGTCAGCTCGACGAAGTCATTGATGTGGATCCCGGTGGTCTGCTCGATGGTCTCCCAGAGGCAGCCGGGCCCGCCGTAGGCATAGGTGGAGTTGATCTGCTCGACGTCATACAGCGGCTGGGCGTTCTGGCCGGAGGTTCCGCCTTCGGGAGTGCAGTTGAGGATCGGTACGACCGAGTCGCGCGGGATGCTGAGCACTGAGACTTCGTGTGCGCCGGGAGCGATGTGCAGCACGATGACGGTGTCCGAGCGGGCGCCGCCGATGCCGGCCGTACCGCCAATCTTGCCGTTCACACCGACGCGGGTATCGGACCCGATGAGCAGGATATTCTCCGCATGGGGGTCGGCTGGCGGTCGGCTGGGCCCGTGCAGGTCGCCCGATACGTCAACGCGCGCGATGCCGTCCCAAGCGGCGCGGTACTTGAGGTAGATCGCGACCGAGCCGCCAGCGACGACGACCGCGAGCAGGATAGCGAGCGACCGCACGACCAGCGTCGCGGTCCTGTGCTTCCGGCCTGGTCCTCGGCGCGGACTGCGCCCAGGGGGGGCGGGCGGCGGTGACCAGCCGGCGGCGGAGCCTCCGTCGGTGAGCATGACTCCTCAGGGGTCGGGGCCAACATACTGATCATCGGCGTATTCACCGCCCATGGTACGTGGTCTTCAGCGGAACACGGAAAAATGTCAGGAACGGTATAAGACCCTGACAGTTTTCTGAGAACTCGAGCCAACTCGGCTGACACCGATGCCCATCCCGGAATGCGTGCGGTGCGCCTCTACAGTTGACCTGTGGCACCACCGGACACGACGGACGGCCGGAGCGCCGGCCAGCAGCCGGTGCAAGCCGACGTTGCCGCGCTAGCCGAGCCTGCCGCAGCCGGTGACGTGCGCGGCGAGGTGACAAGGCAACGGGCGCTGGCGGCCGCGTTCGTGCCGGTAACCCGTACCCTGCAGCGGATCCGGCCGGCCGGCCGCAGGCTTGGCCAGGCTGCGTGGCTGCGGCCGGTGCGTGAGGTGCCGTGGCTGCGGCCGGTGCGTGAGGTGCCGTGGCTG
>JBAUAR010000081.1:0-7584 GCA_049675875.1 Streptosporangiaceae bacterium | reverse complement strand
GCACTGCTCTGCGCGCCCGGCGGGACCAAAGGGGTGCGCCGCTGGGGTCGCCGGGCCGCGGCGGCCTCCCTGCTGCTCGGCCCGGCGCTGACCGGCTACGCGCAGCGCAAGCCGAACCTGGACCCGGTATCTTTCCTGCTCGCGCACATCGCCGACGACGTGTGCTACGGCGCTGGCGTGTGGGTCAGCTGCGTGCGGGAACGGACCCTGGTGCCGGTGACGCCCGTCGTTTCCTGGCGGCCCCTGCGCGTGGCCAGCAGCCGCGACTACGGCCGCGCGATCGAGAGGGTGAACGCAGATGGCTAGTGCGTGGTTCGAGTCGGTAGCCGAGGCACAGCGCCGCGCTCGCAAGCGCCTGCCGGCCTCGGTATACAGCGCCCTGCTGGCCGGTGCCGAGCGCGGCCAGAGCCGGGAGGACAACGTGGCGGCGTTCGGCGAGCTCGGCTTCGCGCCGCACGTGGCCGGCAACCCGGCCCAGCGTGACCTGGCGACGACGGTGCTCGGCCAGCCGGTCTCGCTGCCGGTGATCATCTCGCCCACCGGGGTCCAGGCCGTTCATCCGGATGGCGAGGTGGCCGTGGCCAGGGCGGCGGCGGCGCGAGGCACCGCCATGGGACTGAGCTCGTTTGCCAGCAAGCCGGTCGAGGACGTGGTCGCCGCCAACCCGCAGACGTTCTTCCAGGTGTACTGGAGCGGCAGCCGGGACGATATCGCTGCTCGGGTAGAGCGGGCCAGGAAGGCGGGCGCGGTGGGCCTGATCCTGACCGCGGACTGGACGTTCTCCCATTCGCGCGACTGGGGCAGTCCGCAGATCCCCGACAAGATCGACTTGCGGGCCGCGCTACGGCACGGCCCAGAGTCGCTGCTCCGGCCCCGCTGGCTGTACTCCTACCTGCGGACCCGCAGGCTGCCCGACCTGACCGTGCCCAACATGGCGGCGCTGGACGGCCCAGCGCCCACGTTCTTCGGCGCGTACGGCCAGTGGCTGCAGACGCCGCCGCCGGGCTGGGGTGACGTGGCCTGGCTGCGCGAGCAGTGGGGCGGCCCGTTCCTGCTCAAAGGGGTGTGCCGGATCGACGACGCCAAGCGCGCGGTGGACGCGGGCGTGACCGCGATCTCGGTTTCCAACCACGGCGGCAACAACCTGGACGGCACGCCGGCCACGATCCGGGCGCTACCCGCGATCGCGGACGCCGTCGGCGGCCAGGTAGAGGTGCTGCTGGATGGCGGCGTCCGGCGGGGCAGCGACGCGGTCAAGGCGGTCGCGCTCGGCGCCCGGGCGGTCATGATCGGGCGGGCGTATCTGTGGGGACTCGCGGCGAACGGGCAGGCGGGCGTCGAGAACGTCCTAGAAATTCTGCGGAACGGGGTTGACTCGGCGCTGCTCGGGCTTGGCCGGTCCGCGCTCGGCGAGCTGAGCCGGGAAGACGTCATCGTCCCGCCCGGCTTCCTGCGCGCGCTCGGCGGCTAGCACGGGCGATCCCGGCTGGCCGGCGTGACAAGTGTCATAGGCAGATCGTGACGCTCGCTTCACCTGGCTGTCGGTGGTTACCGGCAGACTGGGAGCATGACGCAGACTGCGACGTCCGGTACCGGCAGCTTCGCCGACCGCGCGGGGCCGCTGGCCGTCGAGCTAACAGGCCTGCACAAGAGCTTCGGCCACGTGCACGCCGTCGACGGTGTGGACCTCCACCTCAGCTCCGGTGAGATCGTGGCCATCCTTGGTCCGAACGGCGCCGGCAAGACCTCGACGATCGACATCATCCTCGGCCTGTCGCAGCCAGATGCTGGCCGGGTGAAGGTGTTCGGGATGGAGCCGCGCCAGGCGATCAGCCGCGGCCTGGTTTCCGCGGTGATGCAGACCGGCGGCCTGCTCCGGGATCTGACGGTCTTCGAGACGGTCGAGTACACGGCCAGCCTGTTCGCCCACAGCCAGGACCCGCGCGAGGCGCTGCGCACGGCCGGCATCAGCGACATCGCCGACCGGCGGGTCGGGAAGTGCTCGGGTGGCGAGCAGCAGCGGCTGCGGTTCGCGCTGGCGCTACTGCCCAACCCGGACGTGCTGGTGCTCGACGAGCCGACGACCGGCATGGACGTCGAGGGCAGGCGCGGTTTCTGGGCGGCGATCCGCAAGGACGCCGAGAATGGCCGGACTGTGCTGTTCGCCACCCACTATCTCGAGGAAGCCGACGCCTACGCGGACCGGATCATCCTGCTACGACACGGCAAGGTGGTGGCCGACGGCACCTCGTCGCAGATCAAGGCGACGACGGCCGGCCGGACGGTCCGCGCCACGCTGCCGGGTGCCAGCGAGGCCGCGCTGACGAACGTGCCCGGCGCGCAATCCGTGGAGGTGCGCGGGGAGACCGTGCTGGTGCACTCCAGCGACAGCGACGCGACCGCCCGCTACCTGCTGACACAGACCACGGCGAAGGACCTCGAGATCACCGCGCGCGGCATCGAAGACGCATTCATCGCGCTGACCGGCGACGACGCCGGGTCTGACGCTGCCATCCCAGGAGCTGCCCGATGAGCACCCCGACCATCGCTGCCGATGTCGCCAGCCGCCAGGCGCCCGGCCTCGGCGGCTTCAACCTCACCGTTCTCAAGCTCGAAGTCCGGCGGCTGACCCGCAACCGGCGCACCATCATCATCGCGGTCGTCGTGCCCATAGCGTTGTTTCTGATCTTCGGCCTCAACCGGAGCTTCGACACCACCCAGGTAGGGCACGGCAACCTGTCTGCCTTCGTCATGGTCAGCGTGGCGCTGTACGGCGCGGTGCTCGCGACCACGTTCGCTGGGGCCCTGGTGTCGATGGAGCGAGCGCAGGGGTGGAGCAGGCAGCTGCGGCTGACCCCCCTCACGCCGGTGGCCTACATCGCGATCAAGGTGGCCACCGCGCTGGTGCTCGGGGCGACATCGGTAGCGGCGGTGTACATCGTCGGCGCGATTACGAACAAGGCGTCCATGTCAGTGGGTCTCTGGATTGCCACCGGGTTCTCGGTGTGGATCGGCTCGCTCCTCTTCGCGGCGTTCGGGCTGTTCATCGGCTACGTGCTGCCGGCCGAGAACGTCATGCAGCTCCTCGGGCTGATCATCGGCCTGCTGTCCTTCGCGGGCGGGCTGTTCATCCCGATCAGCCAGTTCGCTACGGCGGTCCAGGACGTGCTCAAGTGGTCACCGCTGTATGGGCTTAACGAGCTCGTGCACACCCCGCTGATCGGTAATGGCGTGGACTGGACCTGGGTGGTCAACGTGCTGGGCTGGCTGATCATCTTCTCGGCCGGCGCCATGTGGCGGTTCCGCAAGGACACCGCGCGGGTCTGAGTCCGTATCGGCAGCGCGCCTGCTCACGGGGGCCAGGCGCGTCGACCCCGTTCCCCTCTCGTGGGTAAGATCGCGGGACGCCCGGCGCCCACGGAGGACTGCCATGAAGCTGGACAACGAATTCACCGTCGGAGTGCCGATCGGGGAGGCGTGGGGTGTGCTCACCGACCTGGAGCTGATCGCGCCCTGCATGCCTGGCGCGCAGCTCACCGGCATGACGGACGGCGTCTACACCGGTAAGGTCAAGATCAAGGTGGGCCCGGTGACCGCCGAGTACGCCGGCACGGCGCACTTCGCCGAGAAGGATGAGGAGACCCACCGCGCCGTGATCGAGGCCCGCGGGCGTGACTCGCGCGGCAACGGCAACGCGTCCGCGGTCATCTCCGCACAGCTGCGCGCGACCGGGACGAGCACCCTCGTCAACGTCACCACGGACCTGACGATCGCCGGCCGGATAGCCCAGTTCGGCAGCGGCATGATCAAGGAAGTGTCCGCGAAGCTGCTGGGCCAGTTCGTCGAGTGCCTGGAGGGCCGGCTCGGTGGCGGCGCGGCCGGAGTGGTCGGGCTGTCGGCAGCCGTGACGGCCGGGCAGGGATCGGCCGGGCCGGCGACGGCCTCGGCCGCCACGGCCGCTAGCGACGCCGCGAGCAGCGGGGTCGGCCCTGTCCCCAGTGGCGCTGTCCTTAATGGGGCGGTCCCGGCCGGTGCGGTCAGCGAGATCGTGGCGGGTCCGGGTCCGGGTCCGGATGCCGGCCCAGCTGCGGGCACCGGTACCGGAGCCGCACCGGCGGCCCACGGTGCCGATTCCGAGCCGGAGCCGATCGACCTCATGAGCGTCGCACGCCGCGCGATTTACAAGCGGCTCATCCCCGTGGCCGTCGGACTGGTCGTGCTTGCCGTCGTGATCTACCTGATCGTGCGCTAGCAGCCCGTCGCGGTCACGCCGCGGCTCAGCTCTTGTAGCTGCGGTCAGGTCGGTGGGCCGACGCCGGTAGCGGATTAGCCGTCCATGTGCTATCCGTTTCGCATGGATGTCAGCTCTGCGGCTGACCGAGTCCGGTTGGCACTGCGCGGCGCCGGCTTCCAGGAGTGGGAAGGGGGCCGGCAAGGCTTTGTGGTTGAAGCCGACCACCAGGGTGGGTGGGTTTCGGTCACCTACTATCCAGGCTGGCCCTACGCGCGCAGAAAGCGTGCGCGCGGACTGGAGAAGTACCGCGAGGTCCTTTCGGCAGCTGGTTTCACGGTCAGGGATAGTCCTTACGCGGCCGGCGTGTTACGGGTCACGGTCCCCGCGGATCCACTTTCGGCGTGATCTCGTGTCCCGGCCAGAGCGGCGCACACCTGATTGCGGTATCGCCAAGCTTTTCGGCGTTCCGGGCGATCTCAGGCGGGCTTACGGGCCAGCTCGCAGGCGGAACTCACGGTCTGGGGGAAGGTCCCGGCACTGCTGTGCGGGCCGAGCCTGGCCGCGAGGTCGGCATCGAATGCGGCAGCCTGGTCACCGAGCACCGCAGCCGGAAGGAAGGATGTCGACCGGACGTACCCGGCGAGCTCCGGCAGGCTCCAGCGATGCTCGACGGCGAACTGACGGCGCTCAGCCACCGCAAATCCGGCGTCCGCCAGCACCTGCAGATCGGGCCGGCGCTTCCGCGGCAGGTCCCAGCCCGCGGGCACGCGGTCCGCTGCACCGAGCGCCATCGTCCACCTGTCCAGCGTGGCAGCGAGGGCTCGCTGCCAGTCGTCCTCACCCGCCGATGGGCCAGACGACCAGCACAGCGCCAGGTAACCGCCCGGCTTCAGCCATTCGAGGATCCGGCGAGCGACCAGATCGCGGTCGAGTCGATGGAACGCATTACCGATCACCACCAGGTCGAAATACGCCGGCTCGGCGTCAAGGGACTCGGCACTCGACACGATCGCCCGGACATCCCCCGCATCCCCGGTGGTGGCCTTGGCCCGCACGACCTCCACCATGTCCGGCTCCTGGTCCACGGCCCACACCTCGGCGAACCACCCCCGCAGCGCGAAGGCGAGATGGCCAGTCCCGCACGCCAGATCCAGCAGGCGGCCGTGCTTCGAGATCCCGGCACGTGCGATTAGATCCTCGATCAGCGCTTCCGGGTACGGCAGCCGGTACCGGTCGTAGTAGCCAGCGCTCCCTCGGTACAGATCCGGCGCGAAGCGCAACTCGTCAGCCACCAGACTCAGCCTTCCTGACCACGTCGTCGGGGACAGACAGGAAATCGCCAACGTTACCGCCAGGCCGTACTGGCTGTAAGACCCGCACGTCGGCCACCGTGCGCGGATTGGTGAGCTCTGCGCCTGCAGGATCAGGCGACGTGTGTCTGGAGCGCGTCTGGTGCTCGGGGCTTTATCGTGGCGCGGTGGCGCATCTGGGCTTGGTCACCATCGTGGTCAGCGAGTACGATCGGGCGATCCGCTTCTTCGTCGACGCGCTGGGTTTCGAGCTCGTCGAGGACAGTCCTTCGGTGACCAATGACGGGCGGCCTAAGCGGTGGGTCGTCGTGCGTCCGCCGGGCGGGGTGACCGGCCTGCTGCTGGCGCGGGCCGACGGAGACAAGCAACGGGAAATAGTCGGCGGGCAAGTCGCTGGCCGGGTGGGGTTCTTCCTGCATGTGGAGAACTTCGAGGCCGCGTACGGCCGGATGACGTCGGCGGGTGTTCGGTTCGCGGGGGCCCCCCGAAGCGAGCCCTTTGGTCAGGTGGCGGTATTCGTCGATATCGCCGGCAACAAGTGGGACCTGATCGGCCCCGCTCGGTAAGGCTGGCAGCTCGCCCAGGATTCGTCCGCAGGCACTCTCGTTCGTCCACGTCTCCGCATCGTGTGGTCATGCCGCCGTTGGGGCGTGTGGCAGTGGACGGTGCGGGTTCGGTCAGCGGCTAGCGGCGGTCGGGCTGGTGGCGGCGGTTGTGCCGACTGCAGGTTATTTAGTCCCGTGAACATTCTGGGGGACGGGTTCCCGGCCGTAGGCGGTGATGACCGCTCGCGCGGCGGCAGGCTAACGACCCAGCTGAGATTGGCGCACACGCCAAGCCGTTACGTCAGGTCAATGTCACGTACGCTGTCCAGGGCGGTACTAGCGAGGAGGACGGTCCTAGTGCTGAGGCGAGTCCGATCCGGCGCAAAAGGATCCGCAACAGTTCGATGAGGCGGAATGGTCTCCCGGACTGGGCAAAACGACGAATTCAGCGTGACCCTGAAGTCGCGTTAGGGTTCTTTGAGAAAGCGGCAAGGGTCGGTGAACGTAAATACGGAGCGGATTCGCCGCAGGCGCTTTATATGCGCGAGCAATACGCCGTCGCCTTGCACCGGGCCGGCGAGAGCGAGAAGGCGGAGGCCGAGCTAGCGGCGGTGCTCGCCCGCGGCGGTCCGCCGTGGGATGCAGGCGATCTGTGGCCGCGGTACGCCAAGAGCTGGCATGCGACCGTGCTGTACGAGCTGGGCCGGTTCGATGAGGCGGAACCTGAATGGCGCGAACTAGCCGCTGACTATGACCGCCTGCTGGGTGCTGATCATCCGGAGGCGATCGAGGCTCACGAGTATCACGCCTTGACGTTGGAGCGCCTGGACCGGGTCGCCGAGGCCGAGGCAGAGATGGCCGACGTGATCGGGAAGAAGACCGCAGTCAGCGGCGGCGACGACGCGGCAACATTGGCGAACCGCACGTCACAGGCTGTTTACCTGGGTACCTTGGGCCGTCACGCGGAAAGTGAGGCCGCATGGCGGGCACTGGCCGAAGCAAAGGGCAGATCGCTCGGGGCCGATCACGCCGACACAATCGGCGCGCGTGAAATGCTGGCCGCCGCTTTGTACGCACAGCGGCGCCTTCAGGAAGCGGCAGCCGACCATGGCGAGGTGATGGCCCTGCGCGCCGCAACAGTCGGCCCTGACGATCCAGATACCAAGCGGGCACAGGACTGGCAGGCGGCGATCCAGAGGGAGATTAAAGGCCCAGATCAAGCCAGTACGGTCTAGGTAGCGGGCCCAACGCGCCTAGTGCAGGACAGCAAACTGCAGTCACGCGGCGGTGGGTGGTGCGTGGCTGTGGAAGGTGCGGGTTCGGTCGGGGCTGGTGGCGGTTGTTGTGCCGTCGGGGTTGAGGGTCAGGTGCCAGCCCCGCCGGTGCACCGCTATCAGATGGTGAAACTGGCAGAGCAGGCAGCAGTTCGTCAGTGAGGTTTCGCCGCCGTCGGCGCGGTGGCGCAGGTGATGGACGTGGCAGCGGACGGCGGGGG
>JBAUAR010000080.1:0-3361 GCA_049675875.1 Streptosporangiaceae bacterium | reverse complement strand
ACAACCAGGATCAGGGTGAACAGCACCAGGCTGTTCTTGTCGATCGCGGTCAGGATGGCGATCGCCACGCCCTTGCGGACCCAGCCTTCGCTGAGGGTCAGGGCCGGCTGGCCGAACTTGCCGGCGGCCAGGTCGATGGTGGTCGGCGCCGGGGAAGACCCGGCCACGATGTCGACGTCGAGATGGGTGCGCAGCTCGATCTGCTGGGCGACCTCGCGGATCCGCTCGAGCGACACCGGGTTCGGCCCGGTCACGCCGGTCACCCGCACCCGGATCACGCTGATCGGATCGGCGGCGTCCGAGCTGGTGCCGTACTTGGTGTTGGTCAACAGCGCTGGCAGCGCTGACAGCGTGGTGATGAGATTGACCGGCTGGCCGACGTAACCGGCCAGGTTCTGGTTCGGCAGCAGGTCGCTTCCGTGTAGCGCCCGCTTGCTCGCCGCCGACTCCGGCGCCGCTACCACCGGCTCGTATCCGCCCAGCGGCACCTGCGAGAGCGGATCGAACGCCTTGATCTTCGCGGGATCGAAGACACCGACGAGGCGCGGGCTGGCCCACGAGCCGGCGTCGTCGAAATACTGATTGGACGGATGGGTATGCGGGGTGATCGCCCGGTACTGGTTGTCCTCGTTGTCCATCGAGACGTCGGGGATGCCGCCCGCGTACCAGACCGAGCCGGGGTTGTGCACGAGCTGCGGCACGAGTGCACCCGCCGCGGTGCGCTGGTAGCTCGTCGGACCGACGCTCCAGTAGCCGAAGACGGTCGAGTCGGAGAGCGCCCCGCTCGGCGGCGTCTGGCGCATGGTGGTCAGCAGCTGGCGGTAGGCCTGCTGCGCCGTGGTCCGCTCGGTCACCAGCGTCCGGCCCGGCGCGGCGGCCTCCTGGGTCATCCACGCCGTGCTGACGCTCGGCGGTGCGGCCGGTGATGTGAGCTGCTGCAGCTCGGTGACCGCATACTCGTCCATCCCGCTGCTGGACGAGGCGAGCACCGGAAACGCGGTGCCAGCCCCCGCGTGAGCGATGTCGCCCGCGTCCTCGGCGAGGTACGCGCCGGAGGTCACCGCCTTGTTGAGGCCGTCCAGCCTGGCCTCGGCCGCGGGGTCGATGGCCGCGATGAGCACCGGGATGACCCAGCTCGCGATGTAGTCCGGCTGCTGCGGGCTGGTCGGCTGCTGGGGCAAGCCCATCCCGTCGATTTCCGACCAGCAGTACGCGTTGGACTGCGCCGCGACGCCGAACGGATTCGTGTCCAGCGGCACTGGAGTCAGCGGGCACACCGTCGGGCTGCCGCCGCCGGGAATGACCTCACGGATGCCACCGGAGATGTTGTCGAACGTGAGCTTGTCTGGCGTGACGTAGACGTAGGACGGTGGCTGGGCGATCCGGCTGGTGCCCGCGTCGCTGACCCAGGTGGTGCTGATCCGGTAGACGTGCCGGCCGGGCGCGGTGTAACTGGCTGCGGGGATGGCGAACGGGACCGCGGCGCTGAGCAGGCTGTAGCCGATCATGGCGATCGGTGCGGCCACCTGGACGCCGGGAATCTGCTCGATCTGGTGGTACTGGGCGAGGCTGATACCGCCGTAGATGCCGGACAGGAAGTTGGGCTGCACCGTGTCGGTCTGCTTCTCGAGCTTGCTCCGCGCACCTGCGGGGCGGACGAGGATGTCGTAGGCGGGCACGAAGTGGGCAGTGACGGTGCCGACGGTGCGCAGCTGTGCGGTCTGAGAGGCCGCAGTCAGCACGGTGAATGCGGTGGTGGCGAGCAGCATGCCGGCCAGCAGCGCGATGAGGCGGGTCGTGCGGAACCGCAGCTGCGACCAGGCGAGGGTTCTCATCGGCGAGTGCTCCCGGCAGCCGGTTAGCCGAGTTGCCCGACGCGCCGGATGATGTCGGCGGGCGGTGAGCCGTCAGTGAGGGCGATGTCGTCGGTGATGGCCCCGTCACGGAGCCGGATCAGCCGCTCGGCGTGGGCGGCGACCTGCGGGTCGTGGGTGGCCAGCAAGATAGTCATGTCGTGGCTGGCGCGCAGAGTAGCGAGCAGGCGGAGGATCTCGGTGGCGTTAGCGGAGTCGAGATTGCCGGTGGGCTCGTCGGCTAGCAGCAGTGCTGGGTTGTTGACCAGGGCGCGGGCGATGGCCACGCGCTGCTGCTCGCCGCCGGACATCCGGGCGGGCAGCGAGTGCTCGCGCCCCGCCAGGCCGACGGCGGCCAGCAGCTCGCGACCGCGGTCACGCTTGCTAAACGGGGTGCGGTAGGGCAGCAGCGGCGCGATGACGTTGTCGAGAGCGGTGAGTGCCGGCAGCAGGTTGTAGCTCTGGAACACAAAGCCGACGGTGCGCCGGTAACCGGCCAGCGCAGCGCCGCGCAACGCGATGATGTCGTGGCCGCTGCTGATGATGCTGCCGGAGTCGGGCCGCTCGATCGCGCCGATGAGGTGCAGCAGGGTTGACTTGCCGGAGCCGGACGCGCCGGTCAGCGCCACGAACGCGCCGGCCTCGATGCTGAGCGTGACGTGATCGGCGGCGGCGACGCGCGCGTCCCTGGCAACTCCGTAGCTCTTGCAGACGTCGAGCAGCTGCAGGAACGCGTTCGCTGTGCCCACCGCCCCGACTCCCTGCTCCGCCAGCCAGGCTGGCGATTGTCCCGGTCCGCGACTACTGTGACGTCTTGCCTAGCGACAATGCAAGACCCGCGGGCTGCTTAGCTAGTCACAATGCAAGATGAGACTGTTTCGTTACCGGGCGGGAGGGCGAGGCCAGCATGGCGTTGCAGCACGCGGTCCTCGCGCTGCTAGCCGACAAGCCCGCGCACGGGTATGAGCTGAAGACCAGCTTCGAGCAGGCAGTCGGTGAGCAGTGGGGCGGGCTGAACATCGGGCACCTGTACCAGATCCTGGACCGGCTCAGCCGGGACGGGCTAATCGAGTCCGAGCGCCGGCCGCAGCCAGTCAAGCCCGACCGGGTCGTGCACCACCTCACGGTGACTGGCCGGGCCGAGCTCGACCGGTGGCTGGCCGAGCCGAGCACCCGGCTGCGCGGCTACCGCGACGACTTCTTCCTGAAGCTCATGGCCGCGGTGCAGCAGCACGACCCGGCCGTCCTTGACGGCGTGCTCCGCCGCCAGCGCGCTCATCTGCTTCAGGAGTTGCACGGCCTGGCCGAGGCGCGCACCCACCCGCCGAGCCCCGTTGTCGCCCTGCTCATCACTGCCGCCGAGCTGCATATCCGCGCCGACCTCGGCGTCATCGACGCTGCCGAGCAAGCCCTCAGGCCCGCACCCGCCGCGGACGGCGCCGGGCCTGCCGCCGGGAGTCGGGTGGTGAGCTTCGGGCCAGGGGGCGGCTGGGCGCAGCGGCGGGCGG
>JBAUAR010000079.1:0-5731 GCA_049675875.1 Streptosporangiaceae bacterium | reverse complement strand
GTGCCGAGGCGGTGCACGTGCATCCCCGCGGCAGCGACGGTCGCGAGTCGCTGCGCGCCGCGGACGTAGGCGCGGCGGTGTCGGCGATCCGGGCAGCAAGCCCAGCCACGCCGGTGGGCGTGACGACCGGGCTCTGGATCACCAGCGACCCGGTCACCCGCCGGGACGACATAGCGGACTGGGCGGACCTGACGGACCAGCAGCGGCCCGACTTTGCCTCCGTCAACGTCAGCGAGACGGGCTGGCAGGAGCTGACGGCCATGCTGGACGAGGCGGGCATCGGCGTGGAGGCCGGGGTGTCGTCGGTGCGTGACGCCGAGCTCGCGGCTGGGCCGGTGCCGGCTGACTGGCTGCGGGTACTCGTCGAGGTCAGCGGGACGCCCGCGGCGGAGGCGACAGCCAGGGCGGACGAGATTCTGCGGTGCCTGAGCGCGGCGGGCGTCTTTGCGCCAATCCTGCTGCACGGCGAGGACGAGAGTTGCTGGCCGCTGGTCGCGCACGCCGGCCGGCTCGGTCTTGCAACCCGGGTCGGCCTGGAAGACGTGCTGACCGGGCCGCGGGGCGAGCCCGTTACCGACAACGCGGAGCTGGTCCGGCTGGCGCTCGTCGAGTGGACGGTGGCGCCGAGCGGCTGACGCGCGGCCAGCGGGTGGCCGGGCGCTCGATATGCGGTAGCGCACCGAGGTGCACCGGCCCGGCAGAGTAGTTCGGTAGGATTCCCCGGTCAACAGACATGGAGGCATGCGAGTGACCGAGCGACGAGTGGCCATGAGCGACGGGATCGCCGAGCGCGTCCTCCGGCGTGCCATCGCGCACCTGGCGAACTCCTATGCGCACGCGCCGGCCAGGGCCAGCTCGGCCAAGGAGCTGCTGGTGCACGCGTTCGAGGGCGGTTACGACGATGCCGACGAGGCGGACGGGTATGCGGCCGCGGCCGCGATCGCCGCGCTGGCGCACGGGATCGAAGCCGAGGTCGGCCGCGGGCTCGACTGGCTGGCCGTGGCGGCCCTGCAGGAGTGGGACTCCCATCACCCGGAGAACCCGATCTAGCAGGCCGGCGGTCAGAGGTGACGTTCGAGTGATGCCATCTTCGCCTGCATACCGTCCGTCACGCCCGGCCTTATGTCGGCCTTGAGGGTCACGCTCACCCGCGGGACTTGCGCCGCTACCGCGTCGCACGCGGCCTTGACCACGGCCATCACCTCGTCCCACTCACCCTCGATCGTGGTGAACATGGCGTCGGTCTGATTAGGCAGCCCGCTGGCGCGCACGACCCGCACGGCGTCGGCGACGTAGCTGGCGACATCCTCGCCTACCCCGAGCGGCGTCACCGAGAACGCGACGATCATCTTCAGGCCCTCCGCTTCTGGACTGGCTGAGCGGTCCCGCTCAGACGGACAGGCAGTACGAACGCTCTTCGCCGTATTCGCGGAAACCCGCCCGGCGCAGGATCGGCGCAGAGGTCTCGACCCGGCCCTTGACCAGCGCCAGGGTCGCACCGTGCTCGCGAGCCAGGCCGACCCTGGTCGCGAGCAGCACCCGGTAGGCACCGCGCCGGCGAAAAGCGGGCCTGGCGCCTGCGCCCCACAGCCGCGCGACGCCGCCGACAATCGTGCAGCCGCCCGTCGCGGCCGGCTCGCCATCGGCGTACACCACGACCCGGAAGCCGGACCAGGCCGCGAGTTCTGCCTGGATCTCAGCCAGCTCGGCTGCCACGTCGGTCGCGGTTCGCGCCTTGCGCTCCGCCCACACTTCGTCATTCACCAGCACGCTGTCCGCCAGCGTGGCCTTGTCGCGAACGAGGTCAGCGCGCAGCGCCGGCGGGTCACCCGGCAGCCCAACGTCGGGCAGGCCGCCGGACAAGTCGTACGCGAGCACCTGCACCGTCTCAGCGAGCGTCCCGCCCCGGCCCCGCAGCACCGCCTCGGTGTCGGCGGGGCGAGTGTCGGCCCGTATCCACCACCAGACGCGATCCCGGCCCCAGGCCCCGACTCGCGCCGTCACCTCGTCGATGAGGTCGGCGGCCGGCCGTGCCGACGCCGACCTTTTGACCTGGGTCGGGTGCTGCAGATGCGTGGGGTAGGCGATCAGCTCGTAGTCATCGGTGCGGACCTGCTCGGCTTCCGACGGCACCCACACCCAGTCCGCCGCCGCTGCCGTCACGGCCTGCTCCGTCCAGCCGGGCACCGCCGCCTCCTCGCATCGTTGCCGCTCCGGACTGGCCATGCTAGCGCCGATACGATCGTGACCGTGTGCCCGCCCGGGCCGCGCACCGAGCACCGAGGAGCGCCATGGACGTCCGCCAGTACATCGAGGACCACGCCGCTGACTTCTTCGGCGCGCTCAGTCAGTGGCTGGCCATCCCGTCCATATCCGCCGACCCGGCGCGGCGCGGCGACGTTCGCCGGTCCGCGGACTGGCTGAAAGACCATTTGACGGGAACGGGCTTCGACGTGGTGGAAGTCTGGCCCACCGACGCGGCCGGGTCGGCCGGACCACCGGCGGTGTTTGCGGAGTGGCGGGCCGCCGACCCGGCGGCGCCGGTGGCGCTTGTCTACGGCCACCACGACGTGCAGCCCGTCGAGCCGCTGGCGGAGTGGGACAGCCCGCCGTTCGAGCCGGCCCAGCGCGACGGCCTGCTGTTCGGCCGCGGCGCGTCCGATGACAAAGGCCAGGTGCTATTCCACGCCCTCGGCATCCGGGCGAACCTGGCGGCATCCGGCGCGACCCGGCCACCGGTCACGGTCAAGCTGCTGATCGAGGGGGAGGAGGAGTCTGGCTCGCCGCACTTCGCCGATTTGCTGCGCGCCAACGCCAGCAGGCTCGCGTGCGATGTGGTCGTGGTGACCGACACCGGCATGTGGGCGGCCGACGTGCCGTCGATGTGCGTGGGCATGCGCGGCGTCATCGACGCCCAGATCGACCTGCGCGGTCCCGAGCGGGACCTGCATTCCGGCTCGTTCGGCGGTGGGGTGCCGAACCCGCTGCACGCCCTCGCCGACCTGCTGGCTGGCCTGCACGACCGAGACGGCCGGGTGACCGTGCCCGGATTCTACGACGACGTGCTGCCCATCTCGGCCGAGGAACGCGAGCTGATCGCGCGGCTGCCGTTCGACGAGGAAGCGTGGCTGGCCGACGCGGGTCACAGCGGGGCCGTCGCCGGAGAGGCTGGCTACGGCACCCTGGAACGAATCTGGGCGCGGCCGACGGCCGAGGTGAACGGCATGTGGGGTGGCCACACCGGTCCGGGCGGAAAGACGATCGTGCCGGCCGAAGCGCACGCGAAGCTGTCGTTCCGGCTCGTCGCCAACCAGCAGCCCTCGGCCGTCATCGCCGGCCTGCGGCAGCACGTGACCGACCACACCCCGGCGGGCATCCAGGCGACGGTGACCTCGGAAGGATCCGGCGTGCGGGCGTGCTTTTCTGCTCCGGACTCGCCGGCCGTACGGGCGGGCCGCCGGGCCATGGAGCGCTCGTTCGGGACGCAGGTGCTGTTCACCAGGGAAGGCGGCAGCGGCCCCGAGGCAGACCTGGCTGACATCCTTGCCGCGCCGCTAGTCTTCGTCGGAGTCGGACTGGACGCAGACCGGATCCACGCACCGAATGAGCGAGTTGACATGGCACTGCTGCTCAAGGGCGCCGAGGCGGCCGCGTATCTGTGGGATGAGCTGGCCGCCGCGGCCGGTGAGATGACGTCGCGGGGGGTCTCGGATGGTCGTCCCCCGGCAGCTGGCACCGACCGAGCAGCCCGGTGAGCGGCGCGGCGAGTAGCGCGGCGAGTAGCGCGGCGAGCGCAGCCGAAGGCGTCGATCCGCCTCGTGCAGGCGCCGGGATTAGCCGGCGGGATTCGCCGGGCGATGCGAGGGCGGGCGAGCCGTCCCCGACCGGACCGGCACTGACCGGGCACGCGCCGACCGGGCCCGCCTCGACCGGACTGGCACTGACCGGGCCCGCCTCGACCGGACCGGCACTGACCGGACCGGAAATGACCGGACCGGAACTGACCGGACCGGCACTGACCGGGCCGGCACTGACCGGGCCCGCACTGACCGACCTCGCCCTGGCGCGCGGTGCGGTGGACCGCTCGGCCTACCTGAGAACCAACGACGCGTGGCTGGCGCAGGCCTGGGCCGACCCGGCGACCAGGGTGGTCGTGGCTGAGCACGGTCGCGCGCTCTGCGAGATCGACGACGAGCCGGCCGGGCTGTTGCTCGTTAGCCCGGCCGACGCGCCGGACGGGGTCCGGTTCCTGCTCGGCGTCGACGAGCTGAACACCGCATACTTCGGCGTCGCCGGGCCGCTATCCGACCCGCCGGGCGACGGCGTGCGCGCCGTGCCGCTGCGCGAGGCCGGGCCGCTGCTGCCCGACCGGGACGCGGGGCTAATGACGGAGGCCGTCGCGCTCGCCAACTGGCACGAGACCTTCACGCACTGCCCGCGCTGCGGGTCGCCCACCGATCCGTTCGCATCCGGCCACGCGCGCCGGTGCCCGGTGGACGCGAGTGAGCACTTCCCGCGGGTGGACCCGGCGATGATCGTGTTGGTCACCGACGCGGACGACCGGGCGCTGCTGGCGCGCAACGCGATGTGGCCGGAGCGCCGGGTGTCCGTCCTGGCCGGGTTTGTAGAGGCCGGCGAATCCGCCGAGCAAGCGGTGGCCAGGGAAGTCCAGGAGGAGACCGGCATCACCGTCCGCGCCGTGACCTACCTGGGCAGCCAGCCGTGGCCGATGCCGCAGAGCCTGATGCTCGGTTTCCGCGCCGCGGCCACGCGTACCGACATCACCGTGGATGCCGACGAGATCGCGGAGGCGCACTGGTACAGCCGCGCGAGCTTGCGCGCGGCCATTGAGGGCGGCGAGCTCCGGCTGCCGCCGCCGGTATCGATCGCGCACCGCATCATCCAGTCCTGGTACGGCAGCGAGCTCCCCGGCAGCTGGTAACCGGGCGCCGAAGCCAGGCCCCGTCTCCTGATAAGTAGATTGACGATACGTCGGTGATCTACTTATAGTGATCTCGTGAACCGTCGAGCGCCGATGCGCGAGCCGACCTACTTCGTGCTGGCGGCACTGCTCGCCGGTCCGTTGCACGGCTACGCCATCATCAAGCGGGCCGAGGAGATGTCCGGCGGCCGGGTGCGGCTGGCTACTGGCACTCTCTATACCGCCCTCGACCGGCTGACGGCGGAGGGTTATGTGCGGCTCGTCAGCGAAGAGCTAGTGGCCGGCCGGGTGCGCCGGTCGTACGGGCTCACGGGCGAGGGATCGGCGGCGCTGCGGGCCGAGGCACAGCGCATGGCCGAGGCAGCGCAGCTGGTGACCGGCGAAGCGGCCGCTCGGGCAGGAAGTCGGCTAGGCCGGAAGGCGAGGACGGCATGACGGACCTGGACCGCCGCTGCGGCCTATCTCCGCGGCGTGCCCGGTGCCACGCGGGCCGATCGGCCGGAAGGCAAGGACGGCATGACGGACCTGGCGCGCCGCCGCAGCGTATCTCCGCGGCCTACCGGTGCCGCGGGGGGCACGCAGCCGGATCGGCCGGAAGCGGTGACGGCGTGCCGGTGCTAGAGCGCCACTGCCGCCTGCTGCTGCGGGCGTATCCGGCCGCGTACCGGCAGGACCGTGGCGAGGAGATCATCGGCACGCTGCTGGAGGCGACGCCGGCGGGACGGTCCTGGCCGCTGCACCGCGACATCCGCGGCCTCGTCGTTGGCGGCCTGCGAGCGCGCGCTGCGC
>JBAUAR010000078.1:0-21335 GCA_049675875.1 Streptosporangiaceae bacterium | reverse complement strand
GCCCAGCACTGGCCAGCCGAGCGGCGACCACGGGCCTGCGCGACAACAGCGCGGAGATCGGCGGTCGCCGCCACGCTTCGCTAGACAGCGCGGCCGCCCGGAGCTGAGCCCAGAAGGCTAACCTGGGAAGCGTCGGCCGTGGCGGGTGGAGGCTGCCGCATTGCGACCAGAGGGCCGGGGCCACGGCCAGGGCCAGGGCCAGGGCCCAGGGCCCAGGGATTACCCGCACCCGACCGGGAGGGAGCCGAGCGATGCCAGCTGAGTGGCGTCATGAGTCGGAAGACCTGGAGGACTACACGGTCCTCGACTCGTCCGACACTCTGGCCGGCGCGCCCGGAGACGACCCGCTCGACCGGGGAGTTGCCACGCCGGAACGCTGGTCGGCGGTGATGAGATTCGGCTCCACCGCAGCGGAGCAGCTAGCCGGCGAGTCCCTCGACCAGCTCCTCGCCGAGGAGGACCCCGACGAAGGTCTCGAGCCCGAGGATGATCGCCCGGATGGCGTGCGCTGGGACGGGAATGCGTCGGATGACGACATCGCGAGGTTCGCGGACGCCGACGGCCCCGACCCGCGAGCAGGCAGGCTGGTCACGGCGGACGACGCCGAGGCCGTGTTTCCAGCCTGGGACAGTGACGCCGCCGCCCGTGACGTAGGCCTCGATGGTGGCGGGGCGACCGCCGAGGAAGCCGCCCTGCACTATGTGGAGGATGGCGACACCGGTTCCTGACCCCCGGAGGGTCGTCGATCCTCGCTACGACGCTGCCAGCACGCAGGAACGCGATCCGAACGTCACTCTTGCCGTCGGCGACCGGGTTAGTCTGCTGACCGCGGCGCCGCTGCGGGACTCCCGACGCGAGCGCCTGGGCCTGACGGCCGGACACGGCGCACCGGCCCCGGATCGACCCGAGACGGGAGCCCCGCTCCGGGTGCGCGGAGGAGAGGTGAGCATGCCTGAGCCACTCGCCCGGCTGCGGCCGGTGCTGGCTCCGGTGGCCGTCGTCGTGGCCGTCGCCGTCACGGTTCCGCCGCTGGCCAGCGACGCCCGGCAGGACGTGGTCGTGCAGGCGTTGCAGTTCGTGGTTTTCGCCGCGGTCGCGCCCGCGCTACTGGTCCTCGGCTTGCCGACCTGGTTCACCCGGGCCGACCGGCCCCGCGCGGTCCAGCCGCAGCGGACCGACCGGGCGGGCCTCCGGGTCGTGATGTGCCTGCTGCCCTGCCTCGCGCTTGTGATTACCTGGCGGCTGCCGGCCGTCCTAGGCGCGCTGGCCCGCTCCCCCGCACTGACCGCGCTAGAACTGCTCACGCTCCTGGCGTCGGGGGCCGCACTCTGGCGCGAGCTCACCGGATTCGGGTCGCTGGTGCGGGATCCGCTGCCGCGGCCGCTCCGCGCCGCGATGGCCGCGGTCGCGATGTGGACGATCTGGGCGATCGCCTACGTGACCGGCATGTCTGCCGGTGGCGCCACGCCCGCTGCCGCGGGGGTGGTTCGCTCGGTAGCCGACCGGCAGCTCGCCGTCGCCGTGCTGTGGGCGGTCCCGGCGCTCTGCTACGTGCCCGTCGTGTTCGTCATAGCGATGAGCTGGTTCAGCGACCGTGATAACCCCGACGCCGAGGCTCGCCAGATGATCTCTGCCGCGGCGTTTCCCCATCCCGGCAGCGCCGCCAGGGCACCCCGAGGCTGGCGAACCCGCGGCGGCTGAGACCTACGGCTCGACAGCGGATCCGGCGGACCGCAGGACGGCGGTCGCCATGTCGCGCAGTTCTACCCGGCGGATCTTGCCGGTCGCCGTCGTGGGATAGCCGTCGACGAACACCACCCGCCGCGGCCGCTTGAACGACGGCAGGCCGGCCCGGCTGAACGCGATGAGCTCGTCTTCGGTGGCGATTAGCCCGGACCGGAGGATCACGTAGGCGACTGGCTTCTCGAGCCCGTCGCTGTCGTGCCCGGCCACCACCACGGCCTGCGCCACCGCGTCGTGCGCAAGCAGTCGCTGCTCGACTTCAGCGGGGGACACCCACATGCCGCTCGCCTTGAGCATGTCGCCCGTCCGGCCGAGGCACGCGTAATAGCCGTCGGCGTCCTGTACGTAGGTGTCGCCGGTACGCAGCCACTCGCCCTGGAAGACCTGCCGAGATGCCGCGTATCGCGACCAGTACCCGGTCGCCGCGGAATCCCCGCGGACCAGCAGCGTGCCGGGCGTACCGGGGCGCACGTCATTTCCATCCTCGGCCACGATCCGAAGGTCATAGCCGGGAACGGCCACGCCCGTGGTGCCCGGCCGGATCCGGCCAGGCACATTGGACAGGAAGATGTGCAGCATCTCGGTCATGCCCAGGCCGTCGAGAATGTCGATGCCGAAGTGACCGGTCCATCGCTGCTGCAACGCAGCCGGCAGCGCCTCGCCAGCCGACGCGGCCAGCCGCACCCCCGCCAGCGCATCGCCAGGTAGCTCGGCGTTCAGCATGTTGGCGAAGAACGTCGGCCCGGCGAAGAAGAGCGTCGCGCTGAACTTCTGCGCCAGCACCGTGAGCGTCTGCGGCCGGGCCGGGGCCGGCTCGAGCACCGCGGCCGCGCCCGCCGACAGCGGGAACAGTATCGAGTTGCCGAGGCCGTAGGCGAAGAACCCCTTCGCCGCGGACAGGCACCGGTCATCCGGCTGGATGCCCAGCACCTGAGCGCCGTAAGTCTCGCAGACCACGGGGATCGAGCCGTGCCGGTGCATCGCCCCCTTTGCCAACCCGGTCGTGCCCGAGGTGTACAGCCAGAAGGCCGGCGAGTCCGGAGATGTGTCATACGCCGCCTCGTCCGGCGGTTCGGCAGCCAGCTCGCTGAGCGGGTGCACCGGTACCGGCGGGTCCGCGAGCGGCTGGGCGGCTGCATCCGAGGAGGGCGACTGCGCGACCCGCCCGAGGATGATCGCGGCCAGTTCCGGCGCGGCACTGGCCGCCGCGACGGCTGTAGCGGCGAACTCGGGTGTCGCCGCCAGCAGCCGGGCGCGTGAGTCGCGCAGCAGGTCGGCAACGCCGTCGGCGTGCAGCATGGTGGAGACCGGCACCGGGATGGCGCCGATCCGCATCGCGGCCAGGTAGACCGTGACAAAATCCGGCGAGTCGGCCATCAGCATGAGGACACGCTGCTCGGGCCGGAGCCCGACCCGGCGCAGGCCGGCCGCGGTCCGGCAGACCCGATCGTGCAGCTCAAGGTACGTGAGGTCGCCGGCCGGGCCGGTCAGCGCGATGCGGTCGCCATCCCCGGCCGCCAGCCGCCGGTCCAGCAGGTACTCGCACGCGTTCAGCAGCTGCGCCATTGCCAGTGCTCTCCGATCCTTCCCGCGTGGTCTAGGCGAGGTGGACGTAGTCGTAGTCGAATGGCTGGCCGTTGATGCCGTTGCGGGGCGGCGCGATCCAGGCTGCAATCTTGCCGCGTT
Organism: Streptosporangiaceae bacterium; assembly: GCA_049675875.1. Lineage (GTDB taxonomy): Bacteria > Actinomycetota > Actinomycetes > Streptosporangiales > Streptosporangiaceae > JAJYUU01. The sequence goes on along the minus strand of JBAUAR010000078.1, from coordinate 17,906 downwards.
CGCGGACCGGTTGCATGAGGGATCGGACGTAGGTCTTATCGACATCGGTAGGCAGCCACTCGCCGTTGCGCTGCTGCCATTCCGCCGGGCTGATCAGCTGACCGCCGGGGGTGGTCTCGATGCTGGCGAACGCGCCGACTTTCCGGTTGAAAGCGATGTGCGGCAGGGCCAGCCGTTGCGGCAGACCGGCGGATTCCAGGATCTTGTTCCACCGGCTGACACCAGTGGCGCAGTCGGCGATGTACTCCCGGCGCAGGTCGCTGTTCAGGCCGGTCAGCGCGGCGACCTCGGTCTGCCCGATCGCACCGTCGACCAGGGCGTCCACCAGCATGCCGTCGTCGGTGAGCTTGTGGTCGTCCTTGCGCCGACCCTCCAGCCACCGGCCCTTGAGCCCAGCCGTGTAGTAATTAGCGACGTTCGTCGAGGTCTCGCCCCCGAACAGATCCAGCGACACCGAGTAGTGGAAGTTGAGATAGCGCTGAATCATCGGCAGCGGGATGACGCCGAGCCCGGTCACGTCGTCGGTGTCCTGCTCCACCATCAGCTGCGCGGTGCGTTCGACCACGCGGTCCACGCCCGTCGTTCCCACCATCATGTGATGGGCCTCTTCCTTCAACATGAACTCGCACGTCCGTGACAGCGGGTCGAACGCTGACTCCTTCAGCGTGCCGAGCTGGTATTTGCCGTCCCGGTCGGTGAAGTAGGTGAACATGAAGAAGCTAAGCCAGTCCGGGGTCTCCTCGTTGAACGCGCCGAGGATGCGCGGCGAGTCGAGGCTGCCGGAGTTACGGTGCAGCAGTTCCTCGGCCTCTTCCCGGCCCTCTCGGCCGAAGTAGGCGTGCAGCAGGTACACCATCGCCCACAGGTGGCGGCCCTCTTCCACGTTCACCTGGAACAGGTTCCGCAGGTCATACAGGCTTGGCGCGGTCGCGCCCAGATTGCGCTGCTGCTCCACCGACGCCGGCTCGGTGTCGCCCTGGATGACGATCAGCCGCCGCAGATCGGCGCGGTATTCCCCCGGTACCTGCTGCCAGGCCGGCTCACCCTGGTGCTCGCCGAAGCCCACTTGCCGGCCAGGGTCGCGCTCGGCCAGGAAGATGCCCCACCGGTAGTCCCGCATCGGCACGTGCCCGAAGTGCGCCCAGCCCTCCCGGCCCACGTTGATCGCGGTCCGCAGGTAAACGTCGCGGGTTGGCAGCGTCGGGCCCATGGACTCCCACCAGTTGAGGAAGTCGGGCTGCCAGGACTCCAGCGCCCGCTGTAGCCGCCGGTCCGCACGCAAGTCGACGTTGTTGGGGATCTTCTCGGTGTAATCCGGTGTGTCGGTCATCTCGGGTCACACTCGCTTCCTGTCGAACCCGGCACGCCGGCCGGTGCCGTAGCGGCGCAGTGCGCCGTCCGGCCCGGCCGCGTTCGGCCGGGTGAAGATCCAGTTCTGCCACGCAGTCAGCCGGCCGAAGATCTTCGTCTCCATCGTCTCCGGCCCGGCGAACCGGTAGTTGGCCTCCAGGCCCGTCAGCGCGTCCGGGGAGAAGCTCGCCCGCTCCTCAATGGCGATCCGCACCTCCTCATCCCAGTCAATATCGTCGGGCGCGAAGGTGACCAGGCCGAGCCGCTCGGCATCCTCCCCGGCCAGCGGCTCGCCGGCCTGTTTCTCCGCCGCGGCCAGGCCAGCCTCGTCGCCGTAGAACCTGGTCTGCAGCCGGGTCAGCCCGTTGCCCATCGGCAGCGGGCCGAGGTTCATTTCTGCGACGGTGACCGCCGCAGGCTGCACGCCCTCCGCCGCATCCCCGGCGTCCTCGCTGAGCCCGGACAGCATGTAGCTGCGGTCGGCGGCCAGCGCCAGCTCCAGCAGCGAACCGGCAAAGCAGCTGCCCGGCTCAATCAGCGCAATCATGCTGCGGCTCGTCACATCCAGCCGCTTCAGGGTCCGCTTCCAGTACTGGATGATCTCGTTCGCCAGCCAGTCGTCCCGGTGCGCCAGCAGCGCGCGATCGAAGGCGAGCACGGCGGCCGGGTCCCCGCGGGTGCGCAGTATCCACGTGCCGAGCTCCAGCTCGTTGGTCCGCAGGTCCAGCACCAGGTCGTCCAGCTCCCGAGCGACCGCCAGCGACCACAGCCCCGTTCCCAGCGCGTGCAGGGCGGTGACGTCAGCGGGCGCGCCCGAGTCAGGGCCGCCTATCGTGATGACGGCAACGCCTCGGGCCCGGTCCAGCCTGGCCGTGACGTACCGGTAGGCGATCTCGGAGTCGGTGCGGGTCTTGTCGAGCCGGGTCAGCTCGACCCCCCGTGCGCCCGGCGGCCGGCCGGAGCGGGCCGCCAGCCCGGCGGCGCGGTCCGCCACCGTCTCCGCCCACCGGGCGCGCGGCACCGCCTCGTCCACCAGCCGCCACGCCACCGCCTTCTTCCCGCCGATCCCCTCGGCCCTGGTGGCGAAGTAGTCGGCAATGTCGCGGCGCGCGTGCCGTTTGTCCGTTACCCGCGTCAGCCCGCCAGTGCCCGGCAGCACCCCCAGCAGCGGCAGTTCCGGCAGCGACACCACCGAGGAACGGTCGTCGATCAGCAGGATCTGCTCGCACGCCAGCGCTAGCTCATAGCCACCGCCGGAGGCCGTCCCGTTCAGCGCCGCTAGCCAGGTCTGTCCCGAGTAGGCGGTCGCGTCCTCTATGCCCATCCGGGTCTCGTTGGTGAATTTGCAGAAGTTCACTTTCCACGGGTGCGGCGAGGAGGCCAGCATCCGGATGTTCGCCCCCGCGCAGAACACCTTGTCCTTACCGCTCGTCAGCACCACGACGGCGACCTCTGGATGCTCGAACCGCAGCCGCTGCACCGCGTCATACAGCTCGATATCCACGCCAAGGTCATAAGAGTTGAGCTTCAGCTCATATCCCGGCAGCAGGCCGCCAGCCTCGTCCACGTCCATGGCCAGGGTGGCGATCGGGCCGTCGAAGGACAGCCGCCAGTGCCGGTAGCGCGCGGGCTCGGTCCTGAAGTCCACCACCGGCAGGCTGGCCACCTGCTGCGCTGACTCTCCCGCGCCGACGGGCTCGCTCGCGGTACTCACGCTGCCATCCTGCCACCCATCGTGGCCATGGTCTACTGATGAATCACGAACCGCCAGCCTTGCGTAGCATATCTGGCCACGCTAGGCCGCGGCGCGGCCCGTCCGCGTTAGCCGACGTCGTTGAGGCGCTCCCACTCCTGGCTGGCGCCGGCGGACCAGCGCTCGTGCCGGTCTTCAAACAGCCGGGCTGCTTCCAGGCCGAGCCAGCGGGCCGGCAGCAGCTCGGGCGGCAGCGCCGGGTCCACAGACGGGAACCGCCGCCACGCGTGCACCAGCTCGACCTGCCGAGTGAGGACGTCCGCCGGGTCGCGGCCACCGAACTCGTCGACGAACCGCTCGTACTGCTCCTCGACCGCCGCCAGGTCCCACGCCTGCGCCACCATGTCCCGGACATCGCCGACGCCAACCCGGGTGGCCACGAACGCGTGCGCGTCGGCCGCGACGCCGGCGGCGCGCAGCACGCCGACCGCCTCTGCCTCCCGGTCCGGGTGCGGGCTGATCCACAGGCCGGCGCCGAGAGAGCCGAACCCTGCCCAGCTCAGCCGCGTCCGCACCACGTGCCGCGCCCGCCGCTCGCGGTCCGGGATGCGGGTGGCCACAACCAGCCACCGGCCGTCCCACGCTTGCGCAGGGCCCGCAAACGAGTAGATCCGCTCTGCGCCATCGGTGAGCATGCGCCGCGCACTGCCGGTCAGCCGCCACCGGGTGCGCCGCCCGAGTTTCTCCGCCTCCAGCCAGCCAGCCGCGGCCGTGCGCATGAGCGCCTGGCGGGCCGCCTTCTCCTCCACCCCGAGCCTGCCGAACACGCCGACCACCGCCGAGGTCCACGCGGTACCGTCCGCCGGCAGCACCAACTCGCCGAGCAGCGTCAGCAGCAGGGCGCGGGCGGTGGGCGCACCGGCGGCGTGCCGCCGAGACAGTGCCTGGGCGCTGCGGTCGCCCGCCGTCGAAGATCGTGTGACCGGCATGACGACGGGAGGATATCAACGTCCGCATGGATGTCCAGGTCGCGGCGACACCGAGCGTGGTGCCTCGGTCAGGACGCCTGGGGCTTCTGGCACAAAGTGCAGCACATTCTGTAGTAGAATCTGAGCCAGAATGTGCACCGTAGCGAGGAGCGGCCAACATGGTAACGAGGTTCCCTGAGCCCATGAAGGCTCGTAAGAGCCTGCCGCTCACCGAGCGTGACCTGGCCGACCTCGACCGGCTCCGCGCACCGACCCCCGAGCGCGATGTGCTGTCTGAGCTGGCGGGCGTACGGATCGAGAGCGTCACAGAGGCGGCCCTGCTGCACATCATCTTCGCGGCCGGGCTGCGGGCGATTCGCGAGCAGGCCGAGCATCGGGCCTATGCCAGTGCGGCCGCTGACAGGATTGCCAGCGGGGAGGCGGACGAGGCCCACCGCATTGCCCGGCGGCGTCGTCCGTCGTGGGCAGACGAGGAATAGCCGACGCCGTGTCATGACAGACATGCTGCGCGGGCGGATCTACCGGGCCCATCTCAGTCATATCGGCGCCGACAAGTTCTTTGTCGTGGTCTCTAACAACCGGCGCAACCGAGCGTTCGAGAGTGTCCTCGCGGCCAGGCTGAGTACCACGCCGCCGCCAGACTCCCGCCCCGCCATGGTGCCGCTCGGGGCGGCCGAGGTCATGGTCGGCTGGGTGTCCTGTGACGACGTCGAGACGCTGTACGCCGACGAGGTGCGAGCGGACGCTGGTGCCGTCTCGACGGCTGCCATGCGGCGCATCGAGGCAGGCTTGCGAGCAGCGCTCGGCATATCCGACTGAGGCAGCGGCCGCATCAGCTAGGGAACATCGGGTTCAGCCGGATGAGGCCGCGTCCGGGGTGTCGCCGTAAGCTCGCTGGTACGCGCAGGCAGGGGCCACGACGTCGTCGCGGTCGGGCGGGTTGATCTGCACTGGCAGGCCGAAATCCCACAACTCGACCACGGCCCAGACCTGGCGATCGGGAGTGCCCATGAGGTCCTCGGCCACGGCGATCCGGCGGGCGAGGCCACCGGAATCGAGCCACACCTCGGCAGGCAGCCTGCTCAGGGCCCGGTAAGGCCCAGACGGCACGCTGACGCCCGCCGGCAGCCGCGCGTCCGCCAGACCGAGATCGACGCTCAGCCGGTAACGCGTAGCAGGTTCGCCGCGCACGTCCTCAACGCCAACCACGACCCCGTCGTCGCGAGCGCCGAACAGCGCGTCCAGCGGCCACAGCGGGTCGTTCGGGCCGCGCGGGCCGCGCGGATCGACCAGGCCGAAGAAAATTGTCCAGGCGTCTCCGACCTTCAGATAGCCGGCTGCGCCGTCGTAGACCTCTTCGTGCACGACGTCGCTGAGGTCGTCGGGCTGGCCGTCACCCGAGGTCGCGAGTTCGCGCGTGAACCGCTCCGTCCCGAAGGGCACCGCGAGGACGCGAGCGCGCCGCGCGCGAAGGTCAGCCACGCCCTCGGAGCGGCGGTCGCCAGCTTCCGGCACCGGAGTCCCGCTGCACCACGCGGCGAACACCCGCGCGCTGCCCGCCGCCACCGTGCGCGCCGCCGCGCCAGCCACCGGACCAGCGCCGGGGCGATCCGCAGTTACCACAGCCTGAGAATAGTCCCGCGCGCTCCGGGCCGACGGGTCCCAGCGCGAGCCTCGCACGCCACGGCCGGGTGGCGGCACAGCCCAGACGCTGCGGCCGATGGGCTGCGGATGCGAGCCGGAGGGCTGTCAGCCTGGCGGATACGGGACCGTGACCGCGTACACCGAGACGGTGGCGAGTCGGGTCGGTGCCGGAGCGAGGCTGTATGCCGCAGACGAGCTGACCCTGCTGCGGTTGATGGTCAGCGTGACGGACGCGCCTGCCCGAGCCTCAACGCCCGCAGCAGGGTTCTGGGCGATCACAGTGCCCTGCGGAACCGCCGTGTTCGCGCCGGGTGTCACCACGATGCGAAGGCCGACTGCCTGCAGCGTCGCGAGCGCCTGGTTGACCGGCATGCCGGTCACCATCGGGACAGTCACCACCGCTTTGGACGCGCCGGGCGATGGCGCGCCGCAGCCACCGGGCGAAGCAATGCCAGCCGAGATACACGGGAGCGGCCCCGGCGGCCGCTGCACCGATCCGGGCGCCCCGGTCCTGGTGGACGAGGGACTTGCGTGGTGCCCTCCAGCCAGCACAAGCGGAGCGATGATCGATGCGCCGATGACGACGACAGCGACTGCCGCGGCCGCCGCCAGCGGGGTCAGGCGCTTCGGCCTGGTCACGCGGAGCTGGTCGGGCAGCCTGGCGACCGACTCCGGCCGCACCGTGTCCGCCGCCGCGCCGAACGCGTCACGCAGCCGGTCTTCGATGCGGTTCACAGGTCCTCCCGCAGGTCCTTGGCCAGGGCACCGAGCGCGCGTGATGCCGTCGACGACACGGTCCCGCGGCTGACCTTGAGCGCTCCGGCGATGTCCTGGTCGGTCAGTCCGGCGTAGTAACGCAACACGAGCACCTCGCGCTGCCGGCCCGTCAGCCGGGCGACCGCGGCGAGCACGGCACGCCGGTCCTCGCCAGCCAGCGCCGCGGCCTCCGCCGACCAGACGGGCGGCTCGTGCGGTACCCGCAGCAGCCGAGCTCGCCGACGCGAACGGTGCACGGACCGGCAGCTGTTGACCACCGCAGTCCGCAGGTACGGCACGGCCTTGTCGGTCTCACGCAGCCGTAGTGGAGTCCGCTGCAGCCTGGCGAAAACGTCCTGGACCACGTCCTCGGCGGTGGCGTGATCGCCGACGAGCAGCACCGCCAGCCGGACCAGTTCGACCGCGTGCGCGCGGAACAGCGCGTCGACCAGGCTGCCTGCCCCGTCGGCCGCCGACAGCCCGGCCGCTGACCGCCCGGCCGCTGACAGCCCGGCAGGTACAGCAGCTGCGGCATCGGGTGAGCTGGCGGCGGAGCCCCCGGCCAGGTTCGCGCTCATCGGCCACTCGCTCTCCCAGGCCGCCGCCAGCGCCTGATCTCCGGTCACACTCCTTTGACGCTCAACCGGGCCCGGCTGCTGAATCGGCGCGCGAGAATTCTCGCTGCGGGTGCGACGGCTACCGGAGGCCGGGTGGCCGCAGGCGGGGTTGCCGCCAGGCGGCAATTGGCCGGACCTTCGCCCGCAAGTCCGGGGCGTGACCGAAGGACAGCGGGCTGCTAGACCCGGACACCGCGGTCGGCCGCCGTTTTCGGCGTGTGCCGGACGTCGCCCGGCTGGCCCATGGCACGCCGCCAGCAGGCGAACTCGAGCAGGATGCCGTCCGGGTCCTGAAAGTAGAACGAGCGGACGAACACGCCGGGATGCAGTTCCCTGGCCACGCCGAGTTCGCTGTCGTCATGGTCGAGGATCGGGCTCACCCGCACGCCCTTGGTCTTGAGCTTGGCGCGGTACTCGAGAAACTTCTCCTCCGGCACGTTGAACGCGACGTGATTCATCGACCCGATTGCGCTGGTCCACTCCCCGAGGCCCGGCACGGTCACGGGTGCGGATACACCAGGAACCGGATCCGGTGCGTCGGGGAACCAGAAGAAGGCCAGCGCGTTCCCGCCGCCCATGTCGAAGAAAAAGTGCTGGCCTGCACCGCCCGGCAGGTCCAGCGTCTTGATCAGCCGCATGCCCAGCACGCCCGTGTAGAACTCCACGGTCCGCTGCATGTCCGAGCACACCAGCGCCAGGTGGTTGACACCGCCAAGCTCGAACTCGTCGTTCCGCCACTCCATGACGACCTCCTCCGGGCTGGCGCAACCGCTAGAGCCGAACTTAGGCTCAGGACTCCGCCAGCGCTAGGCCGAGCCGCCCAGATCGGAGTGGCGTCATGACCGAGATCGTGCGCGAGTTCGTCGGGCTGCCGTCGCCCGTGGTGGGCCGGGCTGGCCCGGGTGGACATCCCTGCCAGGGCCTCTATCACCGCCCGGCGGGGACGTGGCCCGCCACCGCGTTCATCGCCACCCATTACAACGTGGACTTCACCGAGCACTATCTGGCTAGTTACCTGGCCGAGCGGGGCTTCGGTTTCCTGGGCTGGAACACCCGCTTCCGCGGGAACGAGGCCAGCTTCCTGCTCGACCACGCCCTCGCCGAGATCGGCGTGGGGGTGCGCTGGCTGCGCGAGCAGGCGGGCGCACAGCGGGTCGTCCTGCTGGGAAACTCCGGGGGCGGCTCGCTGATGGCCGCCTACCAGTCGCAGGCCGTCGAGCCGAACGTCGAGCCGGTCACCGGTATGCGCCCGCTGCCGGCCCTGGCGGATCTGCCGGCGGGCGACCTCTTCGTCGCGCTGGCCGCGCACTCGGGCCGACCCGAGGTGCTGACCAACTGGCTGGACCCGTCGGTTACCGACGAGGGTGACCCGCTGTCGGTGGACCCGGCGCTTGACCCGTACGACCCCGGCAACGGGCCGCCCTTCAGCCCGGACTTCCAGGCCCGGTACCGTGCCGCGCAGCGCGCCCGCAACGAGCGGGTCACCGACTGGGTGCTCGCCGAGCTCGACCGCCTGGCCGGCAGCCCTGCCAGGGACCGGCTGTTCACGCTGCCCCGCACCTGGGCCGACCTGCGCATGATCGACCCGATGATCGAGCCATCGGACCGGCGGCCCCGCTGGTGCTACCTAGGCGACCCGATGCGGGCAAACTACAGCGTGTTCGGTATCGGCACCGCCAGCACGCTGCGCACGTGGCTGTCCATGTGGAGCCTGCGCACATCACAGTGCACCGCGGCGCCGCACCTCGCCCGGATCACGGTGCCGTCTCTCGTCATCCACGCCACCGCGGACACCGGCGTTTACGACAGCGACGCTCGTGCTCTCTACGCCGCCCTGGCAGCGCCAGACAAGACGCTGGAGTTCCTGCGGGCGGACCACTATCTGCAGGAACCGGCCGGAATCCGGGCCGAGGCCGCCGATCTGGTCGCAGCCTGGGTGGGCCGCCGCGGCGGCTAGCGGTGCCGTCATCGTGCGGCCATGCGACCGCACGGCGCGAATGCGAATGCGCATGTCGTTCTTCCGTTACGAATGCGATCGGTACAGAATGGCGCTTGCCTGGCAATAGGGCATTGGGGAGGAAATGATGGTCTGGCTAGCAGTTCTAGCCCTGATACTCGCGGCGGCCGCAATCGCCATCGGGATTGCAGCCATACGCCAGATCGCTGAGCTGACGGGTGCGCTTTCCTGGAGTTCCACCGAGCTGCAGCGCCGCGACGATGAGGTGAAGTCCGTCCAGAACGACGTCAGCCTCGCTAGCAAGCAGCTCGCGCTGGCGCAAGAGCAACTGCAGGTCAGCCGCGAGAACTACGACGAGGCCATCGAGACGATACGGGAGCAAGGGCGGCAGCTTGGCCATCTGTGGCGGCGCGCAGACGCGCACTTCGTCACCGCGGACACAGACGCCGCCGAGGCCACTCGGCTGGTGACCGAGCTTGAGCACTACGCGGTTGTCTCCCTCGAGCAGGAGGCAGCCGGTTCCCGGCCGCGCATCCTGCGCGGCGGCCTGTATGCACGCCGCCCGGTGCTCGACCTCGTTCCTGACCTCGTGGATAGTTTCCTCACCGCGCTGGGGGCCGGCCTCATGTACCGGCAGGCTGACCGGCCGCACGGGAGCAGGTTCTACGTGCGCTGGCCCGGCGACCTGGACAAGCCAAAGACCCTCCTGGACACGCTGCTCCACGCAGCCGAGAAGCCCGCGCAGCCAGGGGAGCCGGCCGGTACAGCCGAGCTTCGCGCGCTGCTGCACGCCCTGCACGCCGGCAGCCCGGCGATCCTGCAGATCGGACCGCTGGTTGTCGAGCGCGCTGCCACGCGGCTGTCGGCCGGGATCGCGCCCGACGCGTGGCACGGCCCCGCCGACGACCAGAAAGCGGCCGCGCTCGACGGCAATGAGCCTGAACTCATCACTCAGATCGGCGTCAGCCCGGTTATCGACTGGCCGATGGAGCTGACTGCCTGACGGAGCTCCAGCCGGTTCAGGCGGCGACCAGCCGCCTGAACCGGAATCCCTCCGACTTGAGGGCTATCGACATCGCGGCAACAGGGCAGCCCGTGGCGGGATCGACGTCCACCCAGACGCCGCCGCCCAGGGACTGGTCAAGCAGGACGACTATCTCGATACTGTGCGCCGCACGCATACCGTTGCGCGCTGCGTGCAGTTCACCGTCCTCGCTGCTGCGCAGGAATGCCTGGCGGCGCGCGTACGTCGTCAGCGTGTCCAGGCCGAGGAAGGGACGGCCGCCGGCGATGACCGCGGCCGGTCCGCAGATCAACGCCGCATAGCGGGCCGGCGGCTCAGCGGCGTCCTGCTCACCGGCAGCGCTCTGGTCAGCGGCGTCCTGCTCACCGGCGCCCCGGTCAGCCGTGCTCTGATCAGCCGTGCTCTGATCAGCCGTGCTCTGATCAGCCGTGCTCTGATCAGCCGTGGTCTGATCAGCCGGTTCTGAGCGGATCGGAAGCCGGACGAAGCGCGTGCTGAGCGAGTCGCCGTCGATGGCGGCGGTCGAGACGTCCAGCATCAGCCGGCCGCGCGAGGTAACGAACGAGACGTGGCCCGCGTCGGCGACCGGCTGAGGATCGGTGGCCGCAAGGGCTCCGAAGAGCAACAGCGCCCGGTCCTCATCGCTGCCGGCTGGACCCGGCAGGCGCTGTGCCGAGATCGCCTCGGCGATGGCGCGCACCACCTCCGCCGTGACCCCTCCGCCCTGGCCCAGGGGCTCGTATCCGTCCGGATCCAGCCTCTTCTGGTGCGCGCGCTCGGCGACATCCGCGAGCTGCATGCGCAGTTCCTGAAGCAAGTTGGGATGCAGCGGGAGTCGCTCGGCCGCGACCTGCTCCTGACGCTGCGCGGCCTCCCGGGCGGCACGCTGATCATCGCTGACGACCTCGCCGTGGATGACCGAGCCATTGGGGGCCGGCTGTGCGGATTCGCCCGGCTGTGCAGATTCGGCCGGTCCAGGTCCGGCTGCGGCAGGTCCGGGTCGGGCTGTGGCCGGTCCGGGTCCGGCTGCGGCAGGTCCGGGTCCGGCTGTGGCCGGATCGTCGTCGGGCGCAGCCGGCTCGAACGGCTGCGATCGCCCTAGTCGCCCGATGCCGGACTCAAATGGCCACCAGCGAGACCGGCGATGCTCCTGCGCCCACGGAGGCGGTTGTTCTGTGGTCATGACTGTCTATGGTCACCCGATATCGCATCTGGTGCAATCCCAACGGCGCCGCGGCTATTGGCCGGGTACGTGGCGCGCGCCTTTCCGGTGGCAATGGCGGACCCGTGCCCGACCATTACCGAGTAATTTGTCCTACTTGAGGACGCGAAATCTTCGGGCCATCTGGTCCGTCAGCGGGCGCCTCGCGCCATCCGCTGACGCGTCCGCCCTGCGTGGGTCCGGTCATCGCCGCGCGCCGGCATTGCGCCCAGACCGTCGGCCACGGACAATCAGCCATGCTCACTCGCTGCGCACGACGCTCGGTGCACGCGTGACGCCGCCGCCAGTACCGGCCGCTCGCACGCAGCCGTTGCAACGATCGGTCGTGAGCCCCCTGCTGAGCGGCGGTCCCGCCGTCGACAGCGCGGCACGGCAACGACTGCTGGTGACTATCGCTGGCCGGCAGGCGGTGCTCGTCGAGTTGAGCTTGCCGCCCGGCGCGATCCCAGACGACGTCCGCAGTCAGTTCGGCGACGTCTTCCAAACCGCATTCGCGGGCCAGTCCAGCCAGCCGCCCGCGCCCGTTCCGATCTCCGGCCACTACCTGCGGTGCCTGCTGACGCGGGACGAGATCACGGCGCTGGCGCGACAGGACGCTGGCCGGGCAGCGGCGACTCCGCCGCTGCCACGCACGATCTACCGGATCTGGCCTGACTACCGGGTGCGCGCGCACATCGACCGCTCCTGCGCGACGATCCAGGCCGACGCCGCGTCCCGCACCTACGGCGTGTCCGGGGCAGGCGTGGTCTGGGCGGTCGTCGACTCGGGCATCGACGCCACGCATCCGCACTTCGCTGGCGGTACGGTCACGGACCCGGTGGTAGCCAGGTTGCACCGGGACTTCACCGGCTTGCTGCAGCCGGCCGGCATCATGTCGCAGGACCCGGCGCCGGCCCTGACCGACGCGCTCGGCCACGGCACGCACGTTGCCGGGATTATCGCCGGGCAGGCGCCCGATGACCCGGCCACGCTCGTGATCGCCACGAACGAGCCCTCCACCGACGATCTGCCGGCGTGGGCGACGCGAGACCTGGACCCGGGCCGGTCGCTGCAGGGCATGGCGCCACGAGCCAGGCTGGTCAGCCTCAAGGTGCTGGACGACAGCGGCGATACGGTCTCCAGCGCTGTCATCGCGGCGCTGGCGCAGGTGCGCGCGTTCAACGCGGGCGGCAGTCAGCTGCAGATTCACGGCGTGAACCTGTCGATCGGCTGCGACTGGTTCCCTGACGAGTTCGCCGCCGGCCAGAGTCCCTTGTGCCGGGAGCTGGACCTGCTCGTCGGCAGCGGCGTGGTGGCTGTCGTCTCGGCCGGCAATAGCGGATCAGGCGGCACGCTAACGGGCGGCAGCAGCGACGTGCACGGCCGACTGTCCACGATCACCGACCCTGGCAACTCGGTGCACGCGATCACGGTCGGCTCCACGCACCGGTCCGCCCCCCACACCTTTGGTATCACCTACACCTCGTCGAAGGGACCAACCCTCGACGGACGGCTCAAGCCCGATCTGGTCGCCCCTGGCGAGCGCATCACGTCGGCAGCGACGGGCGCGCTCGCCGCTGCCGTGCCGCTGCTGCAGGCCGCCGGTCCCGGCGTCGCGCGCTACGTAGAGGACAGCGGCACGTCCATGGCTGCCCCGCACGTTTCCGGCGCGATCGCTGCGTTCCTGTCAGTCAGGGACGAGTACATGGGCCAGCCCGAGGAGGTCAAGAAGCTGTTCCTGGCCAACGCGACGTCCCTGGACCGGCACGAGTTCTTTCAGGGCGCTGGCCTGCTTGACCTGATGCGCGTGTTGTCCAGCGTGTGACCACTACGCACGACGGGAGGGATACATGGCCACGCAGATCGCCGGCCTGCCCTACTACGAAGTCGACTTCAACGCCGACGGGACGCTGAGTTCCGACGGCGGCCTGACCGCCGCGGTAGCCGCCGGCGGCGTCCGCGATGTCTTCGTGCTGTCGCACGGCTGGAACTGCGGCGTCGACTCGGCCCGCTCGCTGTACCAGGCGATGTTCACCATGCTCGCCGGGATGATTCCCGGCCGGCTCGGCACCAGCCTGGCGGTCGGACTGATCTGGCCGTCGCTGCTGTTCCCCGACGACGACCCGGCCACCGCCAAGGCGGTCCCGTCCACCGGCGCACAGCTCGCCACCGCTTTAACACCCGCATTCCCGCAGCAGCCGGGCAACGTCGCCGCGCTCGGTGCGCTGCTGGACTCCCAGCCATCGGACGCTACTCAGCTGACCAGGTTCCACACGCTCGCCGCGGGGCTGGTTACCTCTCCCCCGCTGGCACCCGAGGACGCCGGGCAGCAGGCGGCCATCACCGGCGACACGGCCGCGGTGTTCGGCACCGCCGCGGCCATGTCGAAGACGCCGTCCGCCAGCGCGCAAGGGCTTCCGAATCCGTTCACCGCGTTGTGGGACGGCGCCAGGGAGGTGCTGCGCAGCATGTCCTACTACGAGATGAAGAACCGGGCGGGGGTGATCGGCCGCACCGGTCTCGGGCCGTTGATCGGGCAGCTCGCCGCGGCCGATGCCGGGATCCGCGTACACCTCATGGGGCACAGCTTCGGCGGCCGGCTCGTCGCCTATGCGCTGTCGGGCCTGCCCGACTCCGCGGTCGGCGCGAGCAGCCCGGTGAAGACGCTGCTGCTGATCCAGGGCGCGTTCTCGCATTTCGCATTCGCGGACCCGATCCCGGACCCGTCGGTCGGCGGCGCGGGCGCGCTGGCCTCGTTCACCCGGCGGGTCGACGGGCCGCTACTCGCGACGTTCACCGCGGCGGACCGGGCACTCGGCTGGTGGTACCCGGCTGCCAGCTTGCTCGCGCACCAGGACAGCGAGTCCGCGGCGGACCTCACCTACCAGTGGGGCGCCATGGGCCATGACGGCTACCAGCAGAATCCGGCCGGGGCCACGATCACGCTAGGCCCGCAGGGCACCAGCTATCAGTTCCAGCCGGGTTCGTACTACCTGCTGGACGCCAACGCGGTGATCTGTGCCGACCAGTCGCCGTTTGCCGGCGCGCACAGCGACATCCAGCACCCTCAGGTGATCTGGGCCGTGGTCGCCGCCTCCGGCTGACCCGGCACGGTCGTCCGGCGCCACAGCCAGTCCGACGGGCCGCGGCGCCGGGTAGCCTCACCTCGTGACCGACCAGACACCCCTGGACAATCCGGCCTATGCCGCCCTGCTTGCACTCCACGCGCACCTGGCCGAGCGGTGCGGCAACGCGCTGCGCTATCCGGCCGACGTGTCGCCGTTCGCGGGCATCCCCCGCCAGCCCGGCCCAGCCGACTGGGCGGAGCTGGCGGAGCTGGCCGGCCCGGGCTGTATCGCCGTCACGGCTGGGGTAGCGGCCGACCCGCCAGCAGGCTGGCGACTGCTGCGGGTAATCGACGCCGTGCAGCTCACCGGCGGCCACGTCGACGGCGCGCCGGACCCGGAGGCGGTCCCGCTCGGACCGGGCGATGTGCTGGAGATGCTGGACCTGGTGGCCCGCACGCAGCCCGGGCCGTTCCAGCCGCGCACCATCGAGTTCGGCGGCTACCTGGGCATCCGGCGTGGCGGCGACCTGGTAGCGATGGCCGGCGAGCGACTGCGCCCGCCCGGCTGGACGGAGATCAGCGCCGTCTGCACCGACCCGGGCTTCCGCGGTCAGGGCCTGGGCACCCGTCTCACGCTGGCGGTCGCAGCGGCCATCCGATCCCGCGGCGAGGCGCCGTTCCTGCACGCCACCGCCACCAACGTCACCGCGATCAGGCTCTACGAATCGCTCGGCTTCGAGATCCGCCGTGCCGCGCCCTTCGTGATCATGCGTGCGCCCGGCTGAGGCTGCGCCGAACTAGTTGTGCAGCACCGCGGCGCCGCTGAACCGGCCGTGCGCCAGATCCGCCAGCGCGTCGTCGGCTCGCTCCATCGGATAGCCAACGGTGGTCGGCTGGATACCGAACCGGGCCGCCAGGGCCAGGAACTCCTCGCCGTCCCGCCGGGTGTTCGCGGTCACGCTGCGCACCTGCCGCTCGTCAAACAGCTCATCGGCATAACGGATGACCGGGATGTCTGAGAGCCAGATGCCGGCGATCGCCAGCGTGCCGCCCCGGTCCAGCGCGCGCAGCGCCACCGGCACGAGATCACCCGCAGGCGCGAACAGGATGGCGCCATCCAGCGGCTCCGGCGGAGCATCGGCGGCGTCGCCGACCGAGTCCGCGCCGAGCTCGGCGGCCAGCTTGCGGTTGCCCTCGCCTCTGGTCAGCACGTGCACCCGCAGCCCCTGGTGCAGCGCGATCTGGGCGATGATGTGCGCGCTGCCGCCGAAGCCATAGATGCCAAGCCGCCCGCCAGGCGGCACGCCCGCCCGCTCCAGCGCCCGGTATCCGATGATGCCCGCGCAGAGCAACGGCGCGGCGTGCTCGTCGTCGAGCGCGGCGGGCAGCGCGTACACGTATGCCTCGTCCGCCACGCACGCGTCCGCGTAGCCGCCGTGCACGTCCCAGCCGGTGAAGGTGGGCGCCAGGCACAGGTTCTCCGCGCCGCGCCGGCAGAACGTGCAGCTGCGGTCCGTCGCGCCAAGCCACGGCACGCCCACCCTCGCGCCGATGCCGAACCGGCCCGCGCCCGGCCCGAGCGCATTGATCCGGCCGACGACCTCGTGGCCCGGTGTGATCCCCGGCTGCCGAGGCGGCAGGTCACCCTCGGCCAGGTGCAGGTCCGTGCGGCAGACGCCGCAGCAGCTGACCCTGATCCGCACCTGGCCAGTGCCGGGCTCCGGCTCGGTGCGCTCGATCCGGCGCAGCGGCCGCTCGTCGACAGGCGCGGTGTGATCGACCACCCAGGCGCGCACGTGTCCGCCCCCTTCACTCAGATAGATAACGCATAGTTAACGCACCCTGCCCGGCCGTTAGCGCAGCGAGGTCCACCGAGGACCGATTACCTCCCAGGCCCGCGCCCAGGCCGCCATCCGGCGGCGGCTGGCCGCGGCCCGGGCGGTGGCCGCCGCAAGCCCGAGCAGCACGGCCAGCCCTACCACGGTCGCGAGGACCGCATTGGCGATCCCGTCCAGCACCTCGCCGTGGGTCAGCGGCGGACGGGTGACCTGACCCGACCCGGTCACCCAGATGGTTACCCGCTGGCCGGCCTTGGCACTCAGGCCGACCGCGATGACGCCGGTGCGCTGCCTGCCGCCGGAAATGTCCCAGCGGGCATTGACCCAGGCCGCGCCCCACGCCCCGTCCTGGCTGGACAGCCCGGCGGACGCGTTCTGTTCCAGCACTGCCTCGACCGGATGCCAGGCGCGCTCGGCACCCTGCTCGCGCAGCCCGGCCGCGTCCGCGAGGCGCCCGGTCATAATGCACAGCAGCGGTGCGGCGATAAGGAACAACGCCACAATGCCAGTCAGGATCGCGCCCTCGACGTCATCGATCCGCCGTCGGAGTGGATTGCGCGCGCAGCCCCGCGTCCGGTTTGCCAGTGGATGTCGCAGGGACACCAGCGGCACCTCCGATCCAGGGCCCCCGGTCTGCTCAGCTCACGCCTCTACCCGGCAGCGTAAGCGTCTCACGTCACCAGGCGTTAGTCCCGCATTCAGGTTTGCGCATATCTGGACCTGGTTCTCAGGTCCATAATCCCGGAACGAGGTCGCTCGCGCCGGCCGATGCGCGTCGAGACGCGGTCAGCGCAGCTGGCGCAGGAACGGGTCACGCGGCTCAGCCCGCGCGATTCGCACTCTGGCAGCCACCGGGTGCGCCCCGGCGGGCGAGGCGATCACCGGCTTCAGCTCCAGCCCGGCCAGCTCGGGCAGATCATCGGCGAGCCGGGACACCCGCAGCAGCAGCGCTGCGACCGCAGCCGATCCGGCCCGGCCCAGCAGCATCGGCGCGGCGCGGACAGCGCCGATCATCGCGGCCGCGTCCGCATCGGTCAGCGGCGCCAGCCGGGCCGACCGCTCCGCTAGCGCGTCGGTAGCAAGCCCGCCGAGGCCGAGCACGACCAGCGGGCCGAATACTGGCTGCTGCACCACCTCGACGACCAGCTCGACCCCGGCGTCCGCTGAGTCCGCCTGGCGGGTGGCGGGAACCGGGATCCGGTAGCACGTGAGCAGGTCTGCGGCCTGGTCGGCGGTCAGCCAGCCGCCAGCGGGACGGCCAGCAAGCAACCGCGCTACCAGGTCCCGCGCCGCCGCGGTGTCCACGTCGCCGAGTTCGGGTACCTGGCCGTGCGGAGCGTCCCGCCACTCCCGGTAGGCCACCGCGTGGCCGAGCGCTCGTGCCGCGCTCTCCGGGTAGCCATACACAGGCACCCGGCGAGGCCACTGGCCGGGGCTTGCTGCATTGCCGCCGTCCGAGTCGGTCAGCATGCTGACCGACTCGGGCCGGTCGAGCAGCGCGGCGGCTATCGGCGTGGCCACCCTGGCGGCACGGATCGCGTCGGTGAGATC
Source organism: Streptosporangiaceae bacterium (assembly GCA_049675875.1). Lineage (GTDB taxonomy): Bacteria > Actinomycetota > Actinomycetes > Streptosporangiales > Streptosporangiaceae > JAJYUU01. Next base: position 219 of record JBAUAR010000078.1, on the reverse strand, counting down.
AGCGACCGCCGTCGGCACGCCGATGGCCAGGAGCGCGTCTACGCCCTCATCGGCCGCGACGAGCTCGAGGCAGGCGCGGAACGCGTCCGGCTCGACCGCGCCGGTGGTGTCCACCGGCCCGGACACTGCTGACCTCGAGGGCAGCAGCCGAGTCAGCAGGTCGCTGGTGGCGGCGCCGAGCCTCACCACGGTCAGCCCGCTCTCGACGCAGGCGTCGGC
>JBAUAR010000077.1:0-6992 GCA_049675875.1 Streptosporangiaceae bacterium | reverse complement strand
CTTCATCGCCGGCCGGGGCGCCCGCAACGCGCACGCCCGGCCCGCGCTGGAGCAGCTGGCTGACGCGTGCGGCGCGCTGCTGGCGACCTCCGCTGCGGCCAAGGGGCTGTTCCGCCGCAGCCCCTGGGACCTGGATGTCAGCGGGGGGTTCGCGTCGCCGCTCGCGGCCGAGCTGATCGGCGGTGCCGACGTGCTGGTCGGCTGGGGCTGCTCGCTGAACATGTGGACGACCCGGCATGGCAGCCTGATCGGCCCGGACACCACGGTGGTTCAGGTGGACGTGGACGCGGGGGCGATCGGGGCACACCGGCCGGTCCGGCTGGGCGTGGTCGGCGACGTCGCGGTGACCGCGAGCGCGGTGGCGGACCTGCTCGGGCACCTTCTCGCCGAGCGCGGCGCCGGCTACCGCTCGGCGGCACTGCGCGACCGGCTGGCGGTCGCGATCCGGTGGCGTGACGTACCGTTTGACGATACGAGCGACGGAGAGCACATCGATCCCCGTTCCCTCACTATTGCGCTGGACGACATGCTGCCCGCCGATCGGATCGTGGCGGTGGACTCCGGCAACTTCATGGGTTACCCGTCCATGTTCCTGTCCGTCCCCGACCAGGATGGCTTCTGCTTCACGCAGGCCTACCAGTCCGTCGGACTTGGCCTCGCGTCGGCCATCGGCTCCGCCATCGCCAGGCCGGACCGGCTTGTCGTCGCGGCGCTCGGCGATGGCGGTGCGCTGATGGGAATCAGCGAGCTGGAGACCGCCGTGCGGCTAGCGCTGCCCATGGTGATCGTCGTGTACGACGACCAGGCCTACGGAGCTGAGGTACACCACTTCGGCCCCGACGGCTATCCACTGGACACCGTCCAGTTCCCCGCGGCAGACCTGGCCGCCATCGCTCGCGGCTTTGGCTGCGACGCGGTGACCGTGCGCTCCGTGGCTGACCTCGAACCGGTCCGGGAATGGCTCGGGTCCCGGCCCGCGCGCCCGATCCTCATCGACGCCCGGGTCACGTCCGAGCGCGGCTCCTGGTGGCTCGAGGAAGCGTTCCGCGGACACTGACGACAGACGAGCCAGCCGACCGCACAATCGCGCGGCCGGCCGGCTCGATCGAGTCCTGGCTGAGCGCTACGGCTCAGCGCCGTAGCGGAATCAGACCCGCTCCTTCGCTGCTGCTCCGGTTCCGTCGTCGACTGCCGTGGCGCTGTGATGGCGGTGTTCAGCCGGCATCGGCTCGCCCGGAACCTCGCCGAACTCAGTCGGCGCGTCGGGCTCCTCCATCGGGTATGCAACCTCGCCATGCACGGCGACGTCGCCCGCCTCCAGCACTGCATCCGGGTACCGCAGCGGCGTGAAGAACTTGATCACGCGGAGGATGACGAAAGTGACTGCGGCATCCCAGACAATGACGGTCAGCGCCGCGCCCGCCTGGATCAGCAGCTGCCGCGGGTGTCCGTAGAACAGGCCCGCGCCGGACACCGACGAGGTCTTCCCGAGACCCAGGTAGACGATCATCTGCGGGTCAGCGAGCAAGCCGACCAGCAGGCCCCCGACCAGACCGGCGAAGCCGTGCGTATAGACCACTCCGAGCGCGTCATCGACCTTGTTGAATGGCCACACCTTGCGTGGCAGGTAGCCGAACAGCACCCACACCAGCGCTGAGGTGACCACACCGATGACGATGGCGCCGAAGCCGTTGACGTAGCCGGCCGCCGGCGTGATGCCGACCAGGCCGCAGATCATGCCGTTCACGCCGCCGAGGAACGTGGGCTTCTTCTCCTTGCCGAGGCCCATGTCCATGAAGATCCAGGTCATCATCGCGCAGGCGGTGGCCAGGTTGGTGTTGACAATGGCGGCGGTGGCGTCCGCGCCGGCGAAGTACGGGTCACCACCGTTGAAGCCGTTCCAGCCGAGCCACAGAATGCCGGCGCCGACCGCGATGAACAGCAGGTTGTTGGGTACGCCTTTCTGCCGGTCCTTAGCCAGCCGCGGGCCAACCATCGCCGCTGCGACGAAGCCAGAAACACCCGCGGCCAGGTGGATGACGTAGCCGCCGGAGAAGTCCAGCGCGCCCTTCTGAGCCCAGAAGCCGCCGCCCCACAGCAGGAACGCGTTCACGGCGTAGGCGAACGTGATCCAGAGCGGGACGAAGATCACCCAGACCTTGAACTTGATCCGGCCGACCACGCTGCCGATGAACAGGATCGGCGTGATCGCCGCGAACACGAACTGGAAGTAGACCAGCGAGCCCTCAGGGAACCGGAAGTTGGGCATCAGTCCCTTGAGCGACGGGATGATCGCCTGCGACTGTTCCCCCGCCTGACCCAGCACGCTCGACGGCTTGCCCACGTAGTTGGAAATCCAGGCATCGCCGAAGCCCATCTTGAATGCCCACAGCACCCAGACGATCAGCGTCATGCTGAAGGCAGCGAAGACCATCAGCATGGTGTTGACGGCCCACTTCCGCTGCACGATACCGCCGTACAGGACAGCCAGCGCGGGGATGCTCATCAGACCGACGAGCGTTGCAGCTGTCATCTGCCAGGCGTTATCGCCTGAGGAAAGCCAGCTAGCGTAGGGATTCACTCTCTCCGCCTCCAGAGGCTGAAGCGAAGGGCTGCCGGGGAGCCAGGCTTCTGTGACCAGCACGGCCCCAGCCGACCGCTTCGGTTATCAGTACGGTTCATGTGTCCCATGCGCTCGTTTCGGGCAGGTTTCCTCGCCGTTACGTCGGCCGCACAAAGCCCCCGATACCTCCGGTGGCTTGTTAAACCTTTGTTTCGGCGTTCCGGAAGCTGCTGCTCGCGCGGCGGCTGGCCAGGGGTTGCGGCTGGACAGGCGGTCGCGATTCAGCGCCTGTCCACGGCGAGCCGGCACCATGTCACCCGGCCGTCTGCGGTCGCGATCGTTCCCCACGTCTCCGCGAGCGCGTCCACTAGCAGGAGGCCATAACCGTGCTCGCCGATTGCCGCAGCCACGTCACCGGCGGCAGCCCGGTCACCGGCGGCAGCCCGATTACCTAAGGGCCCGTCACCCACGGCACCCAGGGCGCCGTCACTCAGGGCGCCGTCGAAGCTGGCTTGAGGCGGCTGCACCCGCGGCTCGGCCGGTCCGCCGTCGTCGCGGACCTGGATCAGCACGCTCGTCGCCCCGGCGCACACTGCGACGGTGACAGTACCGCCGGGCCGCCGCGACCGGCTGTGCATCACCGAGTTGGTGACGAGCTCGCTTACCAGCAGCATGGCGGTATCCGCCGCAGGATGACGGTCCCCGAGCACCTGCCGCGTCAGCCGGCGCGCCGTCGTTGCCGACTCCGGTGCGCCCGGCAGCACTCGGATGACGGGCGGCGCTGGCAAGGCCACCAGGTGCGGCAGACCCGTGGCATGTATCGAGGGCTGCCCGGATCCAGCTCTGCTGCCGGCCGTCATTGGAATCCGCCCGCCGCGGTGATGACGTCTCGCGCAGCCGCGGAATTCGACTCGGCGATGACCGCGGACGATCCGGGCGTAGCTGATGGGTGAGGCATCATGTGCTGGCAGCTCCGATTGCACGCATCCTGATCCGGTTGGTAATGGCGCAAATGGTGAGACTCTGCTGCTGAACTTAGTCAGCGGACCATTACCGGGCTGTTGCCCAGGTGTGACTCAGCAGGCACAACACCGCTGGTCGGGGCGCTAACCGCAGCCGGCCAGCCTGGCCTCTGCAATCCTTGACACCATTCCCCGCGTTCCTGTAGGTACATAAATAACGCAACCCCGAGATATCAGTCGGGATGCGAGCAATTGCACACGCCGCCGCGAGAGGTGCGCCGCCGATGGAGTTCCGCATCCTCGGGCCGCTCTACGCCGACGCGGGCACCGGTCACGGCCCGGCGGTCATCCGCCAGCCGCTGGTGCAGTCAGCACTGGCGGTGTTGCTGCTCCGCGCCAACCGGCCCTGCCCGCGCAGCCTGCTCGTCGAGGCGCTCTGGGCAGGCGATCCACCCAGCTCGCCGGATGCCGCGCTGCGTGTCTGCATCAGCCGACTGCGCCGCTCCCTGGGCGACTGCGCGGGTCGGCTGGACAGCATCGGCCCTCCCGGCGGCCGCGCGCCCGGGCACCGGCAGCAGCGCGGATACATGATGTCAGTGCGGCCAGGCGAGCTTGACGTGCACGAGTTCACCGACCTGGTCGCTCAAGGCCAGGCCGAACTCGACACGGGTAATGCCGCCGCGGCTGCTACGTCCCTCGTGCACGCGCTTGCGCTGTGGGGCGACCCGCCGCTGCCTGACCTGCCCGAGAGCGAGATCATCGCGGCCGACGTCGAGCGACTCACCAACCTGCGACAGACGGCGGTCGATGCCCTGATCGAGGCTAGGCTCGCGGCGGGCGAGATCGAGCAAGTCCTGGTCCAGCTGCGGGCGATGGTCGCCGCGAACCCTGGCCGCGAGCGTGCCTATGACCAGCTCATGCGTGCCTATCACGCACTGGGCATGCGCAAGGAAGCGCTGGACGTCTACCAGCTGGCCCGCCGGGCGATGCGCGAACAGCAGGGCACCGAGCCAGGTCAGACGCTGGCACTCTTGCACAAGCGGATCCTCGCGGAGGAGATGGCCGCCGAGAGCGCGGCACACCTCAGCGCGATCGCCCTCACCGCACCGATGCTGCTCGGATGGCAGGCTCCGCCACCGCCGGGCGACTTCGTCGGCAGAGTTGCTGAAATCGCAGCCATCATCGATCGGCTGTCCGGGCCGTCTGTCCCCGTCACTGTGGTCACGGGCGGTCCCGGCATGGGCAAGAGCGCGACGGCTGCGGCCGCTGCGCTGCAGTTGCGCCAGCGATTCGCCGACGGGCAGCTGTACGCCGAGCTTGGGGGCGTCGAACGCGCCCGCGACTCGCAGGACGTCCTGGCCGAGATGCTTCGCGCCATGGGCATCCCGGCGCGCAGCGTCCCTCAGCCCGGACCAGCGCGGGCGGCAATGTATCGATCGCTGCTCGGGGGCCGCAAGGTCCTGGTCATCGCCGACGACGCCGCGACTGCCGCGCAGGTTCGGCTGCTCGTCCCCGCCGCCAGCGGAGCGGCAGTTCTGGTGACCAGCCGCGGGCGGCTCAGCGGCCTGGCCGGCGCCGCGACGGTTGAGCTCGACAGACTTCCGGAAGACGACGCGCTCTCGCTGATCGGACGTGTTGTCGGCGCAGACCGCATCGCGGCCGAGCCCGCTGCTGCGCGAGCCATCGTCGCCGCGTGCGGAGGGCTGCCGCTCGCCGTCCGACTGGCCGCGACGACGCTCGCGCTCCGGCCGGGAGCGATGCTCGGCTGGCTCGCCGGGGAACTCTCCGGGCCTCGGGTGCTCGACGTGCTATCGGTCGAGGACACCTCCGTCCGGGCCGCGATCGCATCCAGCTACCGAGCGATTCCCGCTGCAGCTCGCGCGGCCGTGTCCCTGGCATCCGGCAGGATGCCCGGTGACATTCCCGCCTGGGCGCTGGGCGAGTTAGCCCAAGCCGACTCGGCAGTCGCCGATCACCTGATCGGCGTGGGGCTACTGACACCGGTCCAGACTGAGGTCGCCGGGCGCCACTACAGCATCCATTGCCTGACCCGCGCCTTCGTCCGGGAGAACGAACCGGCCGAGCCGGACACTGCGGCCGTTGCGCGGCTCCGCGCCGGGTGGCTCTGTCGCAGCGGCCGGGCAGCGGCCATGGCGCCCGGCATGCCGTTCCTGCCGATGTCGACGCTTGCGATGCAGCCGACGGAGCTGCCGCCAGCGGCGCTGACCGACACGTGGCTTGACCAGGACTGGCTGGACCGTGAGCAACCGAATCTGATAGCTGCTGCTGACCAGGCCAGCGCAGCCGGTGCGCATGCTGAGGCAATCGAGCTCGCCATCCGGATTGCGGCGCGGCAGTGCATGAGGGGCGACTACGCCGACGCGATCCGCCTGTGGCGCACCATTTCCGACCGGGCCGCTGCCGCGGACGATCTCATCGCTGCCAGGGCGAGGTACTTCCTGGCAGCTGTCATCGCGGGCGGCCACGACAGGACGGACGCCGCAGCCGCGCTGCTTGCCGAATGCGTGCCGACGCTGGAACAGGCCGCGGGCCTGGAGCCCTCGGACGCGGAGCCCGCGGACCTCGAGCCCGCGGACCTCGAGGTCGCTGCATACGGGCGTTGCCTGCTCGGGACGTACGCCAGCGCGGACCATCGGCACGCCGTCGCCATCAGGATGGCGCGGCGCGCAATGCAGCTCGCTGGCGACGGACACCGAGGAACGCTCGTCCGTTGCTGTGCACTGTCGCTGCAAGGCGTCACGCTGGCGCGGATGGGCATGGTTGACGGCGGCACCCGAGACTGCCGGCAGGCCCGCGCCGATGCCCACGCCCTCGGCGAGCCGGTGTACGAAGCGCACGCTGCTCGGGCACAGGCCCAGGTATTCATTCTGGGCGGCGACTACCGCCGGGCTAGCGACATGTGCGAGGAGGGAATCAGCCTGGCCCGTGACTATGGCGGCGTCATCGACGTGGCCCGGCTCGAGCTCATCGCTGGCCGAGCGCGACAGTGCAGTCTGGACTACGCCGCTGCGACGGTGAGCCTCGGCGCCGCGGCGGACGCGTTCCGGGCCGCCGGCCTAATTCTGGACGAGGTCACGGCGCGAAGCATGCTTGCGGCCTGCTGCCGATCGGCGCAGAATGTACCGGCGTTAGACGCACAAGTGCTGGCGGTACGGCAGGTGCTGGCCCGTAGCCAGGTGGCCGACGCCGACTCGGTAGCCGCCGCCGCGGAACAGCTCTGTCAGCGCCCGGGGTGAGCGCACACGGGCCGGAGCGCGGCAGGTCGGAATAGGTTGAGCAGGCCTTCAAGCACCCGCTCCAGGATTTCCGGGTCATCCATGCACCGAATACGCTGCACCGGCAGACAGCGGCTCGCTTGCCGCATCGGCAGATCACCGGGTGCGGGCTCAGGCTGTTCGGCGGCGCTAGCAACGTCCGCGTTCTCGTCGATGGCACCGTCGGGGTTC
>JBAUAR010000076.1:0-3591 GCA_049675875.1 Streptosporangiaceae bacterium | reverse complement strand
ACCGATGCCCGCGAGCTTCACGGCGCCGGAGGTAACTTCGCCGTGGGCGAGCGCCCCGAGATGGCCGCGGAACCCGGTGGCGGTCCGATCGCCGGCCAGATCGTCGTAGCCGCCGAAGGCGGCTGCGCCCGCACACGCGAGCACCGCCGCAAGCCGGTTGCGGCGGCTCCCCGGCCCGGCCACTGCCGCGGCGATGCCACCGATCGCCAGCGCGGGACCTTCCAGCAGCGTGACGGGCTCACCCCGGTGGTTGGTGCGAGTCCAGGCCGGGCCGCCGGCCGGGGGCCGGGCCCGCAGCGCACCGTAGGCGATGCGAGCGGCCGCCGCTCCGACTACTGCCGATCGCGCGGCGCTGCGGCTCATCAGTGGCTCTTCGCGGTCGGTGTGGCGCTGGGCTTCACCGTCGGCGTGCTCGCGGGCGTAGGGGCCGGGCTGGGCGCGGTCCCTGTCTCGACCCCGTACGCCGCCGGAGGCTTGCCGTCCAGCAGGTACCTGAGCGCCTGCACGACCACGATCTGGCCGCTCTCGGTGTCGGCATAATCGACCGTCGACACCACGGGCCCCACGCTGACCTCAGCACTGATCACGCTGCCCGACCCGATCGAACTCAGCGATCCGGCCATGACCATCGCGCTGCCGGCGGATTTCAGTTCCTGGGCGACCGCTACCAGCACCGCGCTTGCGGCCTGCGCCGACGGGCCATCCGGGGTGACGAGGATGGCTAGCTCGGCAGGGGCGTCCGCGGGGGCGCCTGAGCCCACGCTGATGAACCCGTTCTGGCTAAAGCCAGCCAGGATTTGCTGGCTCGCCGTGCTCGTCAGGCTTTTGCTGCTGGAGACCAGGCTCGCCGCGAGCACCTGCGCCGCTGCCTGCTGGCCCGCAATCGGGCTGCCGGACTGCGGGGTGACGGCCAGCCCGGCATTGCTCGCGAGGCTCTGCGCTAGCTCGCTGAGCGTCGCCTCGTTCTGTCCGGTGGTCGTGATGAACGCGGGGCTCAGGTTCACCTCACCGGTCACCGTGGCGCCAGCCTGGTGCAGCGCCTTGGTTAGCCCGCTGAGCACGGCGCTGTTCGCGTTCGGCGCCGCGACCAGGACGACTCGCTCGCCGGTCAGCAGGCCGTGGAGCACCAGCTGCGCGCTGGCCGCAGCCAGGGCCTGGTCTTCAGCCACCTCCTTCTGCAACAAGTTCTTCTCCTTGCGGAGTGCGGTGTTGTCGGAGATCGCCTTGTGCTGCGCGGCAGTGAGTGCCTCCTCGGCCTTGCCGCTGAGCGCGGTCGAACCCACCACGAGGCCGACAGCCAGCGCCAGGAACACCGCGATTATGGAGACTAGGTGATACCTGAAGTCGATCACTAGAGCAGTCCAGTTAGCCAGTACCACAGCTGGCGCAACGCCAGGCCGAGGTAGCCCACGTACAGCCTGCCCACCGGGGTCCACGCAAGCGCGATGATCGGCACCAGTGCGGCGACAGCCAGCAGAGCGAGCGACCGGCTCGAGATCCGGCTTTGATACAGCCGGCTCACGCCCTTCGCATCGACGATTTTGTCCCCGACGCGGATCCGCGTGAGCACCGCGCTGGCCATGCCCGACCGGCCTTTGTCCAGGAACTCTACCAGCCCGAACCGCATACCCACGGTGACGATGAGGCTGGCCCCGGCCTCGTCGGCGAGCAGCACCGCCACGTCCTCGCTGGTGCCGTCCGCGGGCAGCGTCACCGACTCGACACCCAGGTCCTGAACCCGGGCCAGGCCCGGCGCGTAGCCGTTCCGGTAGGCGTGCACGACTATCTCGGCGCCGGACCGCAGGGCCTTGTCCGACACCGAGTCCATGTCGCCGACGATGAGATCGGGCCAGTAGCCCGCCTCCATCAGCGCGTTGGCGCCGCCGTCGACGCCGATGATGACCGGCTTGAACTCCCGGATGTAGGACCGCAGGGCCTGCAGATCTTCCCGGTACCGGTAGCCGCCGGCGACCACGAGTGCGTGCCGGTCGGCGAGCCTGGTCTGCAGCTCGGGAATCCGGATGCCCTCGATCAGCAGCTCGGAGTCGCGGTTGATGTACTCGAAGGTATTGGTGACGAAGGCCTTGAGCTGCTCGGCCATACCCTCCTTGGCCGCCGCGAGGTCGGCGGCCACCGACGTCGCCGTCTGTCTGGTGCCCTTTGCCACGACGGCGTCAGCCAGATACAGCGTCTCGCCGTCGAGCCGGACCTGCTGACCCTCTTTGACCAGGTCGAATATGTCGGCGCCGACGTCGTCGATGAGCGGGATGCCCGCCTCGATCAGCAGCTGCGGGCCGAGGTTCGGGTACCGGCCGCTGATGCTCGCGGCGACGTTGATGACCGCCGCTACCTGGCATCTGATCAGCGCGTCGGCGCTGACCCGGTCCAGATCTGCGTGGTCGATGACGGCGATGTCGCCTGCCTGCAGCCGCTTGGTCAGGTTTTTCGTGCGCTGGTCCAGGCGAGCCGTCGCCTGCGCCCCGGCCGGGTCTGGCGACCTGGCGCGGCGCGCTGCCGGGAAAACTCGGTTCGCCGCCTTCATTGGCTAGCCATTTTGCCAGATCTGGCCAGGTCCTAGCGCCATGCGGGCCGACCTGACCCGGCCGGCGCCCGCCGCCTACTAGCTGGCGGCGCTGCCGAGCGCGGCCCTTTCGACCGCTGCGGCAGCCAGTAGCTCGCCCGCGTGCGCCCGGCCGTGCTCGGAATCCTCCAGCCCGGCCAGCATCCGGGACAGCTCGCGAACCCGACCGGCGTCGTCGAGCCTGCTGATACCGCTGTGCACGACGGAACCATCGCTGGCCTTCTCCACCACCAGGTGAGTGTCGGCAAACGCAGCGACCTGCGGCAGGTGCGTGACGACGATGACCTGCGCGAGCCGGGCAAGCCGGGCCAGCCGACGGCCTATCTCCACCGCGGCCTTGCCGCCCACGCCGGCGTCGACCTCATCGAACACGAACGTCGGGACCGGGTCGGCACCGGCGAACACCACCTCGATGGCGAGCATGATTCGCGACAGCTCGCCGCCCGACGCTCCCTTGTGCAGCGGCAGCGCGGGGGCGCCCGGATGAGCGGACAGCCTGATTTCGACATCGTCGGCGCCGTGCGGGCCGAAACCCTGAGCGGGCGTCACGGCCACCAAGACCGTGGCGTGCGGCATCGCCAGCGCCGTCAGCTCCGCCGTTACCTGTGTGGCAAACCGCGCCGCCGTCTGGGTCCGTGCAGCCGTCAGTTGTGCGGCCAGACCGGCAACTGCGGAACCGAGCTCGGCCTCCTGCTGGCTCAGTGCGCCGATCGTCTCGTCATCGGCGTCAAGCTCAGCAAGCCGCGTTCCCGCCCCCTTGGCCCAGGCCAGAACGCCGGCCAGATCACCCGCCGACGGCCCGCCCGCCGTCGCGTCCGCGTAGGCGCGGATCAGCCTGGTCAGGTCGGCCCGGCGCTCCTGCACCGCGGCGAGCCGGGCCGGGTCGGCCTCGACGGTCTGCACGTAGGACGCGAGGTCGGCCGCGACGTCGGCCAGCAGGTAGGCAGCCTCGCCGACGCGGCCGGCCAGGGCGGCCAGCTGCGGGTCGTGGTGGGCGGCCGACTCCAGCG
>JBAUAR010000075.1:0-3798 GCA_049675875.1 Streptosporangiaceae bacterium | reverse complement strand
GGCCTGGCGGGTCGGTGAGGCCTGGCGGGTTTGTGCTGGCATCGTGGTCATGGGGGCTCCGATCACCGCGACTTATCGTCCAAGTGACGATACCATCGTAGTCGCCAGCCGGTACGCTCGCGCCGTCCGCACCGGGTGATGGCAGGCGCCGCCCCCTCAGCAAGGGCGCAATTGTCACAACCACCCCAAACTAGTGGCATGATTGTGACAATTGCGCCCTTGGGCGACGCGGATCGGCAGCCGCGGTTGCCTTCCCGACGGCCCGGCCGGCCAGGAATGAGTCAGCGCGCAGTATCGTTGTGGGTGCAGGACGGGTCGCGCCGAAGGGGTAGCGGCCAGCCGGCGCCGGCCGGGATGACTGAGCCGGGATACCCGATACGGGAGCGAAAGCAGATGACAGTTCAGGACCAGGCGACCACCCAGGGCGTCCTTCTCACCGACGCCGCTGCGGTCAAGGTGAGCACCCTTCTCCAGCAGGAGGGCCGCGACGACCTGCGGTTGCGTATCGCCGTTCAGCCTGGTGGCTGTTCAGGCCTGCGCTACCAGCTGTACTTCGACGAGCGGCAGATGGACGGCGACGTGGTCAGCGAGTTCGGCACGGTGCGGATCGTGACCGACCGGATGAGCTTCCCCTACCTGGGCGGCGCCACGATCGACTTCGTCGACACCATCGAGAAGCAGGGCTTCACCATCGACAACCCGAACGCCACGGGCTCGTGCGCCTGCGGCGACTCGTTCCACTAAGTATCAGCACGCATAAAGCCACCACCCGCGGTCACTGCCGTCGGCGCGCCACCGAGGCGCGGCTGGCGGCAGTTCTGCGTCCGCGGGCCGGTGCCGCGCGACAGCGGGGGCCCGCCGATCTGGTGGCGAGCCATAACTCGCCGGCCGGCGCGTGCCGTGTAGCCTGTGGGCCGCGACCCTCGCGGACACCACGGAGCTGCCACGATGCGCATTGCTGTCACCGGATCGATCGCCACCGACAACCTGATGACCTTCCCCGGCCGGTTCGCCGAGCAGTTCCTGGCGGAGAAGCTGTCGAAGATTTCCCTGTCGTTCCTGGTCAACGACCTGGAGATCCGCCGTGGGGGAGTGGCGGCCAACATCGCGTTCGGCCTGGGCTGCCTCGGTCTCCGGCCGCTGCTGGTCGGCACCGTCGGCGACGACTTCGGCGACTACCGGCGGTGGCTTGACGAGCACGGCGTCGACACCAGCCTGGTGCGCACCTCGCAGCGCTTCCACACGGCGCGGTTCGTCTGCACGACGGACGCCGACCTCAACCAGATCGCGTCCTTCTATCCCGGTGCCATGAGCGAGGACGCGGGCCTCGATCTCAGCACCCTGGCGGGCGCGGCCGACCTGGTGCTGATCGGGGCGGGCGACCCGGCGGCCATGCTCAGCCTCACGCAGCAGTGCCGCGACCTGCAGATCCCGTTCGCCGCCGACACCTCGCAGCAGCTCGCCATCCTCGACGGCGACCAGATCCGGGAGCTGCTCGCGGGTGCTAGCTACCTGTTCAGCAACGAGTACGAGGCGTCGCTGACCGAGCACAAGACCGGCTGGACCGCCGACGAGGTGATCGCGCAGGTCGGCACGCGCGTCACGACGCTCGGTGCCGATGGCGTGCGCGTGGACCGGCAGGGCGAGCGGCCCATCGTGGTCGGCCCGGTCAAGGACGTCAACCCGGTAGACCCGACTGGCACCGGCGATGCCTTCCGCGCCGGGTTCCTGGCCGCCGTCGCCTGGGGCTTCGACCTCGAGCGGGCTGCCCAGCTCGGCAACCTGATGGCGATCCGGGTGCTGGAGACCACCGGTCCGCAGGAGTACACGCTCGACGCCGGTGACCTCCTGGCGCGGTGCACGACCTCCTACGGGGACGCGGCCGCCGCTGAGCTGGCCGCGCATCTGACCTAGCCATTCCAGGCAGGGAACGGGCAAGCCGCCCGCCGGTCGCCCCGGTACGGTCGCGGCCGCCGTCAGCCCGCGAGTACTACACGCGGTAGCGTGACTGACATGGAGGGTCTGGCAGCGGGCGCGGCTGTGGCGGCACGGGCCGCCTACCACGGGCCGCCCGAGCTCACCTTCCCGCGCGCGATCACGTCGTGGACGCTCGACCCCTGGTCGCTGGCCGCGATCGTGGTGCTCGGCGGGCTGTACCTGACTGGCGTGGTCGCGGTGCGGCGCCGGGGCGAGCCCTGGCCGGCCAGCCGGGTCGTTGTGTTCTGCGGCCTGGGCCTCGGGTTCGGAGTCATCGCCACGATGTCGTTCGTGGGCGTCTACCAGCCGGTGCTGTTCTACATCCGGGCGGTGCAGACCGTGCTGCTGCTGCTCGTGGTGCCGCTCTTCGTCGCACTCGGCCGGCCGCTGGGACTGTTCATCGCCACGCTGCCGCGGGCCGGGCTGCGGCTCCGGGCGGCGATCAGCAGCCGCGCTGCGCGGCTGTTCACTTTCCCGCCGATCACCACGTTCGTGCTGGTGCTGACGCCGTTCCTCATCTACTTCACGCCCTGGTACGCGGCCGGCTTCACCTCGGGCGTCGTCGCCCAGCTCACCCATCTCGCGCTGCTGGTGCCGGGCTTTGTGTTCTTCTGGACGCTGCTGCGGGTGGATCCGGTGCCGCGGGCCTATCCCTACATCGTCACGCTATGGATCACCGCCGCCGAGGTGATCGGCGACGCCGTCCTCGGCATCGCGGTCATCGCCGACACGAGCCTGCTGGCCGGCCCGTACTATCACGCGCTCGCGCGGCCGTGGGGGCCCAGCCTGGCGACGGCCCAGGTGCTGGGCGGCGGCGTGCTCTGGATCCTCGGCGACCTGGTGGGCCTGCCGTTCCTGGCGGCCCAGCTCATCCAGATGATGCGCGAGGACGAGGCCGAGGCCAGGGTCATCGACGCGGAGCTCGACGCTGAGGAGGCCGCGTCCGCGCCTGCCGCCAGTGCCGCCAGTGCCGCCAGTGCCGTCGGTGTAGCGGGGGTTGCTGCCGAGGCGGGCCAGCCTGCCCAGCAGCGGCCGTGGTGGGAGTCCGACCGGCGCTTCGCCGACCGGTTCCGCGCCCTCGACGACCCGGACTAGCCTCAGTAGCTGCGGCGGACCAGGAACGACCAGCCCGCCGCGAGGTCGGCGGCCCCGACAAACTCGTGCGACTTCAGCACGCACCAGGCGGGCACGTCGGTCTTGGCGGCCGGATCGTCGGCCAGCACCTCGATCGTCTGGCCGATGGTGACGTCCCTGATCCGGTCCGCCAGCATGATGATCGGGATGGGGCACTTCTTGCCCAGCGCGTCCAGCGTCAGCGACGGCCCTCCGGGTCCAGCGGGCGGCGTCGGCTCGGGCGAGCCCGCCGGCTGCGGTAGGCCGGGGCGGTTGCTGGTCACGCCGGTACCTCCGCGGTTGGCCCGCCGGTCGTGCCCGCCGCGACCTTCGCCCGGATCCGGGCGACGATCGGCGGCAGCGCATCCAGGAAGGCGGTGATCACGCCGTCGTCGGTGCCGCGGGGCAGCGACACCCGGACGTTGCCGTGGGTCAGCGCTCCCATGGCAGCCAGCACGTGGCTCGGCTGCCTGGTGTCGGCCACGCACGCGCTGCCGGAGGCTACCGAGAAGCCGGCCCGGTCAAGCTCCGTGACCAGCGCCTCGCCGTCGACGTACAGGCAGGAGAACGTCAGGAGGTGTGGCAGCCGGGCGTGCGGGTCGCCGTACACGACGGCGTCGGGCACCCGCTGCGGTACGGCCGCGCGGATGCGGGCCACGAGCGGGCGCAGGGCGCCGTCCAGCGCGGCCCGTTCCGTGCCCATGGCCG
>JBAUAR010000074.1:0-18148 GCA_049675875.1 Streptosporangiaceae bacterium | reverse complement strand
GCCAGCGACGCGGACGTGCTGTTCGTGCACGACCCGCTGCCCGGTGCGGACGACGAGGCGGCGAGCCGGGCCGCGCACGCGGTCGCCGAGACGCTGCGGGCGCTGCTGACCAAGCCGGGACCGGACCCGCCGCTGGTGGTCGACGCCGGCCTGCGGCCCGAGGGCCGGCAGGGACCACTGGTCCGCACGCTGGCGTCTTACCGTGCCTACTACCGCCGCTGGTCGGTGCCCTGGGAGGCGCAAGCGCTGCTGCGTGCCGAGTTCGCGGCCGGCGACCCCGGTGTCGGCGCGGGTTTTGTCGCGATGGCCGATCAGATCAGGTATCCCGACGGTGGCATCGGCCAGGCGGAGATTCGCGAGATCCGCCGGATCAAGGCGCGGATGGAGGCCGAGCGGATGCCGCGCGGCACCGAGCCCGCCCTGCACCTCAAGCTGGGGCCTGGTGGCCTCGCCGATGTGGAGTGGGTGGCGCAGCTCCTGCAGCTTCGGCACGCCTGGCAGGCGCCGGAGCTGCGATCCACCCAGACGCTGGCCACGCTGGCCGCCGCCTGCACGGCCGGCCTCATGACGTCCGCCGACGCCGACGTCCTGGCCGCCGCCTGGCTGCTCGCCAGCCGCATCAGAGACGCGGTGATGCTGGCGCGCGGCACCGCGTCGGACACGCTGCCGACGTCCCCGGCCGAGCTTGCCGTGGTGGCCCGGATCCTCGGCTATCCGCCCGACGGCGCGCAGCAGCTCGACCAGGACTGGCGCCGGTCGGCACGACAGGCCCGGGCCGTTATGGAGCGGCTCTTTTACGGGTAACGGGCCCGCTGGTGGGTCGCGGCCGCCTGCCGGTGCGCTGCGCGGCCGCTGCGTAGCCCGCTAGCAGCCGGTCCCGATGCGCCGCCGGGAGCCAGCGGACCGCCTCCCGCAGGGTGACGCCGGAGACCCGGTGCAAGCGCGGGCACAGCCAGTCGGCCACCAGGTCGGAATGTTTCTTTGCGGTCTCCCGCAGAATCCAGCCGATGGCCTTGCGGATGAAGAACTCCCGCTCGGTCAGCATGGCGTCCGCGTAGCCGGCGAACCGCGGCCAGCTTGCCAGCTCGCCGCGGCGCAGCGGCACAAGCAGTGCCAGCATCGCCGAGCGGCGCAGCCAGAAGTCGTCGTCGGTCGCCCAGCCGTCGAGGACGCCGAGTAGCTCGGGAAAGCGCTCGATGAGCGAGCCCATCACGTCGGCAGCGAGGCCGTCCACGAGCGCCCACGTGCCCGCGGTGCGCAGCAGGTGCGCGACGAATGGCGCGTCGCGGGCAGTGAGCAGGCTGCGCCGGTCGGTCAGCAGGATGCTCGCGGCGAGCCTGCACTCGAAGATCGGCCCGGCCCACAGTGCCGCTGCGAGCTCGGTCAGGCGCTGGCCGGTCAGCTCGGGGTGGGCCCGGCGCCAGGCGGTGACGATCGCGCGGGTGGCCGGCACGGTCGTGCCAGCGAACTCCAGGGGGCTCTTCAGGTAGTTCTGCTCGCTGGCCGCCCGGCCGGGTGAGCCGGCCGCGCGAAGCTCGCGCTCGATCTGTAGCGCGTCGGGGTCGGGTGTCGTCGTCACGCTGCCTAGCCTGCCGGGCGCCGGGTCCAGCCGGGGCGGCAAACTGTCGGAGGGGGCGGGCAGGATGACCACATGACGACATCAGCACGCCTGGACGTGGTGGCCCTCGACGCGCCGGACATCGAGCGGCTCGCCAGCTTTTACGCCGCGCTCGCCGGCTGGCAGACCGCGAGTAAGGAAACCGACTGGATCGTGCTGCGGACGCCCGACGGCCAGCAGATTGCTTTCCAGCTCGCTCCCGACCACGTGGCACCGCGGTGGCCGGGCCAGGAGCGTCCGCAGCAGGTCCACCTCGACCTGCTGGTCGACGGTTATCAGGACGCAGCTGAGCGGGCTGTTGCACTGGGCGCCACCCGGCTGGCCGACGGGGCGACCTGGGTCACCCTCGCCGACCCGGCGGGTCACCCGTTTGACGTTTGTCAGAAGGACGGCGCCGGACCCGTCATGGACGTGTTCGGGTTGACGATCGACGCTCCCGATGCCACCGCGCTGGGCGGTTTCTACGCTGGCCTGCTGGGGATGGAGGTCAGCTACTCCGGCCCGGAGGGAGCGCTGATCACCGGTGGGGGCAGGAACGTGATGTTCCAGCAGGTCGAGGACTACTCCCCGCCACGGTGGCCGGACCCCGACCGCCCGCAGCAGGGTCACCTGGACATCGCCGTTGACGATCTGGATGCGGGCGAGGCTCAGGCGCTCCATCTCGGAGCTGTGCGGCTCGCGGGCGGCGGGGCGACGTTCCGGGTATTCGCCGATCCGGCCGGCCATCCGTTCTGCCTGACCCAGTCGTAGGACTTTCCGCGCCGGTCGCCGCGCTAGCAGGTACCGTCCCCGTCATGGACACTGCGACCATTACCGGGGCATTCGCGTTAGGAGGTGTGGCGCTGGGCTGGCTGGGTAGCTGGCTGCAAGCCGGCCGAGCTGCTCGACATTCCGCCGCTAGGGAGCTGGACCAGTCCTTCGCCCAGGTGGTCAAAGCAGCGGACGATCTGGTCATGGAGGCGACATTCATGAGCCCCAGCCCGCCAGCGTGGAGCGCAGAGCAGAAACGCGCCTACCTTCGTAACACGGCTTATCCGCTGCACCGCGCTCTCAGCGCGGCCAGTCTTCAGGTGTTCGTCCGGGGCGACTGGCGCCTGAAGGACGCGGCCAGTGCATGCGACACGGCAGGAGCCGGTCTGGCTGAGGTCGTGCTGGACGGCTCAGATCGCGACGGAGAGCTGTCGGAGGAGATCAGGGCCGCGCTGGCGCAACTGCAAGCGGCTTACCGGCTCGCGCGCACCAGGCGGTGGCACTGGCTGGCTCGCCGCGAACTCGTCGCGGAGTATGCCAGGGCCAGGCGGGTGGCCACCCGGAAGCTGTCGGATAGCGACGCCCGGTCAGGCGCTAGCCACGAGCGCAGCTGACACTGCTGGCTCACGCTGCACCGCCGGCTTCTGCCCGGACCACCCAGCCCCGGTCCGGCTATTCTGCTGACGCGGCAGCGGCCTTGGCTATCTGCTTGGTCCGCTCAGCGGCGTACCGCTGGTATTCGTCGCGCACCTGAGCGAACGAGTTCCGATCGTATTGCGTGGTAGCCGAGGCAAGGCTGGCCTCTGCTCTCGCGATCTTTGCCGCTATCTGGTCGAGCGTCAGCGTGGTCACAACCGTGAGCCTACTGTTCTGCGCCCTGCAGTCGCAGTCTCAGTTCGAGTGCGGCTGCGGGGCTGTGACGGGCAGAGGCTGATTGCTCGGCCGGGCTACGTTCTGCGGGTGGCGAGCGTGTAGTGGACGTCGAGATGGCCGGCGCCGCGATTCGCGGTGATGGCCACGCTGTCCCCGGCCAGCAGCGCGTGGTCGTCGATGACGGGGAGGTCGGCCGTGGTGAAGCTGACCTGGTGGCTCAGCAGCGCCGGACTGGCCTCGGGCCGGTCGAGGTCGCGGGCGTCGCGGCCGCTCAGGGCGGCGGGGGTGATGGTCTCGCTGGTCCGGCCGATCGCGCGGCCATGCTCGGCCAGCACGGTGTACAACCCCCGGCGGCAAAGGTCCGCGGGATCTAGGGCCGCGGCCAGCTGCGCCGGGAGATAGGACGTCTGGACGATGACCGGCCGGCCGTCGGCCAGCCGCAGCCGGCGCAGCCGGAGGACCTGGCCGGCCGCGCCGAGGCGGGCGCCGACGTCGGCCGGTGCCGCGACGGTGTCGGCGGCGAGCAGCCGGGTGGTGATCTGCGCGCCCTGGGCGGCGAGGTCGGCGGCGAAGCTGCGCAGGTGACCGAGGCCGTAGGCGTACTGGGAGGCCACGTAGGTGCCGCTGCCGTGGCGGGTGTCGATCAGCCCGTCGTCGGCGAGCAACTGGAGTGCCTGCCGCAGGGTCATGATGCTGACGCTGAACTCGCCGGCCAGCTCGCGCTGGGACGGCAGCGGACTGCCGGCGGGCCATCGGCCGCTGGTGATCCGGTCCCGCAGCGCGCCGTAGATGCGCAGGTACTTGGGCTGCCGGTCGTCGACCGTACGCCCGGCCGTGCTCACCGGCGGGCCTGGTCAAGCGCCGTGCGCAGGGCGACCACGTCGCGGCCGATGCAGGCGGCGCTGGCGCCGTCCAGCACGTGGCGCATCAGCGCGGAGGCGACGATGACGCCGTCGGCGTGTCGCGCGGCGGCCGCGGCCCGGCCGGGGGTGTCGATGCCGAAGCCGATCAGCACCGGCCGGAGACTGTGGCGGCGGGCTCGGGCAGCGACCGCCCAGCGCGCAGTGTCGGCGCTCTCGTGCGCATTTCCCGTGGTGGCCATGACACTCATGACATACAGGAAACCGCGCGTGCGCTCGGCGATGGCCTGCATCTGCTCCTGTCCAGTGGCGGGGGTGACCATCAGGGTGGCGTCCAGGCCAGCCTGTCCGGCCGCCTCGAGGTAGCCGCCGGCCTCGGCCGCGGGCAGGTCGGGGATGATCACCCCGGTCAGCCCCGCATCCGCGAGCTGGCGGCAGAACGCGGGCAGGCCGCGGGCGTAGGCGTGATGAGCGTAGGTCATCGCGATGAGCGGGACGTCGCCGGCGGCCGCCGAACCGAGCTGGCTGAGGATGCCGGCCGTGGTCGCTCCGCGGCTGAGGGCGGCCGCCGAGGCCTGCTGGATGGTGCGGCCGTCCAGCATGGGATCGGAGAACGGCAAGCCGACCTCGACCGCGTCGGCGCCGGCGTCGATCATGGCGGCCAGCAGGTCCGTCCAGTCTTCGCGGATCCCGCCGGTGACGTAGGTGACGAGGCTGGGCCGGCCGACGGCGCGGGCCTGCTGCAATGCGGTCTCAACGGCGGCCACGGACGAGCTCCCTCAGGCAGGCAGCGTCCTTGTCGCCGCGGCCGGACATGGTGATCAGCACCGTCGCGCCGTCGGCCACGTCTCCGGCGGACGCGGCGCGGCACACCCAGGCCAGGGCGTGCGCTGACTCGAGCGCGGGCAGGATGCCCTCGGTCCTGGCGCACAACACGGCCGCGGCCACGGCCTCGTCGTCGGTGGCGGTGTAGTACTCGGCGCGGCCGGACTCGGCCAGCCAGGCATGCTCGGGGCCGACGCCGGGGTAGTCGAGCCCGGCGGAAACGGACCGCGCCTCGGCGATCTGGCCGTTCCCGTCCTGCAGGAAGGACGACAAGGAGCCGTGCAGCACGCCGAGGCGGCCGTCCGTCACCGCCGCCCCGCCCGCGGCCTCGACGCCGACAAGCCGGGCCGGGGTGGCGACGAAGCCGGCGAATGTCCCGGCCGCATTCGACCCGCCGCCCACGCACGCGACAACGACGTCCGGCCCACCCCCAAAGAGCAGTTCAGCGCACTGGGCGCGCGCCTCGTCTCCGATCACCCGCTGGAACTCCCGTACTAGCCAGGGGTACGGGTGCGGGCCGAGCACCGATCCGATGCAGTAGTGCGTGGAGTCCACCGTGGTTACCCAGTGCCGCAGCGCATCGCTGGTCGCGTCCTTAAGGGTGCGCGCCCCCGACGCGACGGGCACCACAGTCGCCCCGAGCAGTTCCATCCGGAACACGTTGAGTTCCTGCCGTGCGATGTCAGTGGCACCCATGTACACCGTGCAGCGAAGGCCCAGGTGCGCGGCTACCGTCGCCGTGGCGACCCCGTGCTGGCCCGCGCCCGTCTCCGCGACCAGCGCGGTCTTGCCGATCCGCTGTGCCAGCCGCCCCTGGCCCAGCGCGTTGTTGATCTTGTGACTGCCGGTGTGGGCGAGATCCTCGCGCTTGAGCAGGACCCGGACGCCCAGCGCCTCGGACAGCCGGGTCGCCTCGGTGACCGGGGTCGGCCGGCCAGCGTAGGAGCGCTGCAAGCCGGCCAGCCCGGCCCGGAATCCCGCGTCTGCCCACGCCGCCCGGAACGCTCCCTCGAGCTGCTCGCACGCCGGCACCAGCGCCTCAGGGACGAAACGCCCGCCGAATGGCCCGAACCGGCCGCGTGGCCCCGGATCGCCCATTGTCCATGGCCGGCTTGTCGCCGCGGGGTCCGGTGCGCTGGCGGGCGCGAGCTCCGGTGCCGCTACGGCCGCGGCGTGCTGCGGTCGCTCCACCATCATCCGTCCTGTCTTCTAGTGGTCTAGAAGACTAGCAGCAAATGCGTAGCTATCGCAGTCTTCGGAGTCGGCCTCTGAGTGCGTCATACTCGGTGCTGAGCAGGCGTCCACCCGCGAGGTGCCGATGGATGACCCGAACGACCCGTATAGCCCGCGTAACTTGTCATGGAGCTGGGGAGGGTTTGGCCGGCCGTGGGCGAAGTGGCGGCCGTTCAGCGGACGATATCTGCGCGGCTGGCCGCGGGTGCCACCGCCGCCGGGTCCGCCGCCGAAGCTCAGTAAGGCCGAGCGCGAAGAGGAACAGCGCGCCGAGGCGCGAGCAGACCGACTGCACCTGGCTGGCCTGAGCAGCGCCGGGGTGATCATTATGAGCGTGGTACTCGCCGCGGTGCTGGTGACGGTGATGCTGGTGCTGGTCACCCACCATTAGCCAATCGTGCGGGCCCGCAGCGGACTGAAGGGGGAAACGCCGCACAAACTGGGGTGCGATGCGTGTGCGGGTGCGTGAGATGGCTGGCCTCGGACCAGAGCTGGGCTTCCTGGTCATCTCGCTGGGCGACTGGCGGGCCCGGATGCAGCCGCAGCTGGACGACATACTCGGACAGCTGAGGCAGGCGAAAGGGCCCAGGCTGCTTTCAGGTACCTCCGCCGCCGGGCAGGCGGCGCTTCCCCCGGCCGCCGTGGAGGAGGTCAGCCCCGAGGCGGGCAACAGCACCAGGTCCCGCCCGCGGCAAGGGCAGTGGACGGGCACGATGGGCTCAGCTCAGCCGCGACATCACAGGGTGAACGGTGCCAGGGTAAAGACCAAGACCAAGGTCATCTTTATCGGCGCGGCCTCGTCCTTCGTGCTCGGGCTGTTCCTCATCTTCGGCGGCGTCGGGGCGAACACTGATGCCGCGAAC
This sequence comes from Streptosporangiaceae bacterium, assembly GCA_049675875.1. Lineage (GTDB taxonomy): Bacteria > Actinomycetota > Actinomycetes > Streptosporangiales > Streptosporangiaceae > JAJYUU01. Next base: position 11,126 of record JBAUAR010000074.1, on the reverse strand, counting down.
AGCTCGGGTCCCGCCTATGGCACTGAGCCGGGCACGCCTCTTATCGTGTTCGGAGTCATCTTCATCCTGCTTTCGCTCTTCACCCTGATCGGCTGGGTCATCGTGGAGGTGACCAAGTTCAGCGTCGCCGAGGGCAAGAAGTATTCATCCTGGAAGAAGACCCTGACACCGGGAGAGCGCATGGCCGTCAGTGCAGCCGAGGCCGGGCTGCTCTGGGAGGCGCACCGCAAGTTCAGGGACCACAACCGGGAACAGCGCGCTCGTGTCGCCGAGAGTGCCGCGCATGGCGCGCCGGACACTTTCGGCATCCGTCAGCGGTGGCAGGAGCAGTTCGACGCCGGAGCCCAGCAGCCTCAGCACTAGCCAGGGCGGGCGGGAAGAGCCGGAGCAGCATGGGCGAGCTAGTCCGGAAGGCGGGGGCGAGCAGTTCGGAGTCCGCTATGCGATGAGCCTTCCGGACACTCCTGAGCGCGGTGCAAAAACAAGGGTTCCTCCACGAGCACGAGCAGCTGGCGTACCGGGCCACCGTCGAGCTGAGAGACTTCGTGGACTTCCGGATCAACTGGGTCTCAGACCGGGTGATCATGTTCCGGCCGAACGCCGACCCGATCATCAGCTTCAGCCTGGCCTCCTACAGGTACCGGCTGCACCCGACCAAAGGCGCCTCGGACAGTTACAAGGAGCTGAGCGAGGATGGGACACACGTGGGTCTCGTGCCGGGCTGAGGGCTGCCCGTCAGTCTGGTACTGGCCACGGCACGAGACCGGATCCGAGCCGTCATAGAGCGTGACCATGAAGGTATCTAGTGTGGTGGCTCGTTATTAGCCGGGATTGATGCGAGTGCGACCCGGCTAGGACGGTCTAGTGAACCGATGTGGTGCGAGACTTGGTACGTGTGCGACCAATCGACACCGTTCGTCGACGAGCCGGCTACCGATCCGGCGCTGCTGAGGACGCTGGCGGCCGCTGGTCTGCCAGCAACCGGGCGCTTTCTTCCAAAGGCCGGCTGGGTTAGCCGCGTGTGGATCGGCGACGAATACGTCGTACGACTGAGCAACGGACAGTTCCGCGACTCGTTTCGCCACGAGGCTACAGTCGTCAACCTGCTCGCCGGCAGCGAGGTCCCACACGCCCGGCACCTCGCACACGGCGACGGCCCGGACGGGCCGTGGTGTGTCTCCGAACGCGTGCCCGGCCGAACCATGTACGACGTATGGCCGGCGGCGGACTCGCACACGCGCCAAGCAATGATCGAAAGCCTCGGCTTTGCGTTGCGCGCACTTCACCGCGTTCCTGTCACGGCCGACCTGCTGCCGCCCTGGCTGGCCGACGCGCTCGCCGGCAAGCCGCGGGCTGCGTTCCACCCACCCGTAGTCAGTGCGGCGCTCCAGCAGGTCGAGGCTGCCCGGCGACTGCCCGGTCATGACTCGCGCCTGCTCGCCGACGTCGCCGATTGGATCCAGGAGCGGCTGGCGTTGTTCGCCGCCGACGAACCCGTCCTCGTCCATGGTGATTTACATGGATCCAACGTGATCGTCGACCAAGGACGCGTCACCGGTCTTATCGACTTCGCGGAGGCGTTGGCTCAGCCAGCGGATGTCGAGCTCGATACCATCCTGCGCTGGTGCGCGAAGGCGCGAGAGTACCCACCCGTACCCGACGAACGAGGGCTCGACGAGACCACACTCACAGAGGTCCCCGGATGGCTGCACGGCGCGTATCCGGAGCTGTTCGAGCGCGAGCATCTGCGCGAGCGGTTGCTCTTCTATGACATGCAGGGGGAGCTTGCGCTATACGCACACCACCCCCTGGCTGACATACGCGAAGCGGCGCAGGACCGCGTCGCTCGCCTGCTTTCCGGCCATAACCATCTAGATGGACTCGTCTGGTAGGTCGTCGTCTTCGCGCCTACACGGGACATCGTGAGGAGGCGCGGGTCGTAGCGGCGCAGTGCCCGGCGCACGTCAGCCGCGCTCCGTGCATTGCCGAGTTCCCGCATGAGCCGTTCCAGCTCACGCACCGAAGACCCTGTGCTGCAGGTCGGCCACCGCGCCGTCGGCCCTGGCCTTGTCCGCCTGGTATTCCGGCGGGCCGGCAAGGTGCCAGTGGGCCTTGCTCGACCGGCGGTCACGCGCCATCGCCCTCGTGCGGTCATGCTGCAGTGGCCCGGGGACACCGTGCTCGCGGACGAGGACGGAAACCAGGTCGGGCCGTGGCGGCTGGAGCGCGCGATCCGGTCAGCCCGGCCAAAGGTACCCAGCCTGCCGGGACGGCTTCCGGTACCACGATCTGCGGCACTACCTCGCGTCATTCCTGATCGCCCACGGCGCGGACGTCAAGCTCGTCCAGGCCAGGCTCAGGCACGCCTCAGCGAAAACGACGCTCGACACCTACGGCCATCTCTGGCCCGACCGAGATGAGTCCACGAGGACCCCCCTGGCGGCAGTTTTTGAGGCCGGCCGGAACAGGGACGGAACGCAGGCAAGATCAGCGGGAGTTACGGCAGGTCAGAGGCATGATGATCTTCACACATCGTAGTACAGCTCGAACTCGTGCGGGTGCGGGCGCAGCCGGAGCGCGTCGATCTCGTTGGACCGCTTGTACTCGAGCCACGTCTCGATCAGGTCCGGTGTGAACACGCCGCCTTCGAGCAGGTAGTCATTGTCGGCCTCGAGGTGGTGGAGCACGGCCTCGAGCGAGCCTGGCACCTGGGGAATGGACCTGGCCTCGTCCGGCGGCAGCTCGTACAGGTCTTTGTCGACCGGCTCCGGCGGCTCGATCTTGTTCTTCACGCCGTCCAGGCCCGCCATCATCATGGCGGCGAAGGCCAGGTACGGGTTGCAGGAGGGGTCGGGCACCCGGAACTCCAGTCGCTTGGCCTTCGGGTTCGGCCCGGTGATCGGGACCCGGATGCAGGCCGACCGGTTGCGCTGGCTGTACACCAGGTTGACCGGTGCCTCGAAGCCCGGCACGAGGCGGTGATAGGAGTTCATCGTCGGGTTGGTGAAAGCGAGCAGCGAGGGGGCGTGCCGGAGCAGGCCGCCCACGTAGTGCCGGCCGACGTCCGAGAGCCCGGCGTAGCCGACCTCGTCGTAGAACAGCGGCGCGCCGTCCTTCCACAGGCTCTGGTGGCAGTGCATGCCGGAGCCGTTGTCCCCGAAGAGCGGCTTGGGCATGAAGGTCACCGTCTTGCCCGCGACCCGCGCGACGCTCTTGACCACGTACTTGTAGAGCATCAGCTTGTCGGCCATGTGCAGCAGGGTGTCGAACCGGATGTCTATCTCGGCCTGGCCGGCGGTGCCGACCTCATGGTGCTGCATCTCGACCGTGATGCCGACATCGATCAGCTTGCGAACCATCTCCGAGCGCAGGTCGGTGTAGTGGTCCATCGGCGGTACGGGGAAGTAGCCGCCCTTGTACGACGGCTTGGCGCCGAGGTTGCCGCCCGGCTCGTCGCGGCCGGTGTTCCAGGCGCCCTCGATCGAGTCGATGTGGTAGTAGCCCTGGTTGGGCCCGGTCTCGTAGCGAGCCGAGTCGAAGATGTAGAACTCAGCCTCCGGGCCGAAGTACACCGTGTCGGCGACGCCGCTGCCGCGCAGGTAGTCCTCGGCCTTGCGGGCTATGTTGCGCGGGTCCCGGCTATAGGGCTCGCCGGTCAGCGGGTCGTGCACGAAGAAAGTCATGTTGAGGGTCTTGTGGGTCCGGAACGGGTCGAGCACCGCCGTGCTCGGGTCCGGCAGCAGCAGCATGTCGGACTCGTGGATCTGCTGGAATCCGCGGATCGACGAGCCGTCGAACATCCGGCCCTCAGTGAAGACACCCTCGTCAAATGCCTCGGCAGGCACGGTGAAGTGCTGCATGGTGCCGGGCAGGTCACAGAACCGCACGTCGATGAACTTGACGTCCTCGGCCGCAATGAACCGCAGAACCTCATCACCGCTGGTGAACATCCACTCTCCTTAAGGCGCAGCCGCGGTGTCTGCCGCGGGCGCGGTGCGTGCCGCTGGCGGGCTCGCCGCCACCCCAGTACAACAGTGCCCTACCACAGTCGCCTGGTCCTGCCGTGTTGGCTAACCGGCTGTTCACGAGTCAACGCGGCAGCCGTGCGGCCGGTCTCGACGGTAGCCGGGCCTAGTTTCCTCGTCGTGTCCCAGATGTTTCGCCGGTGTTACGCCGGAACGTACGGGAGACAGCGACACCCTGCGCTTGTGGCCAGGATGTCAAACCGGGCTGGGTGCCGGGCTGGTGACCCCGTCGAGCGGCTACCGTGGACGCGTGAGTAACCAGCAGGCGGCCGCGGGCGACGCATTCTATCCGGGCCGGGAGTTCGGGCTGCCGGAGTTCGGCCACGGGTCGGTAGCCGGCTGGAGCCGGCGGTTCGGCGCCCTGCTCATCGACTGGATTGCCTGCAGCCTCATCGCGATTGCGTTCTTCTACCATCCGCACGCCGGGCACGCGGCCGACATCTTCATCCAGCCGCGGCTCTGGACCCCGGCGGTATTCGGCGTCGAGGACTTCGTGCTGACGGCGCTGACCGGATTCACCATCGGCAAGCGCCTGCTCGGCCTGCGCGTGGTGCGGCTCGACGGCCGCCCGGTGGGGCTTCGGGCACTGCCGCGCACCGTCCTGCTCATGCTCGTCGTGCCGGCCCTGATGATGGACCGCGACCTGCGCGGACTGCAGGACAAGGCGGCGGGCACCGTCGTCGTGCAGATCTGACCGGCGCCACCCGCTCCGGCTAGCGCGTCCGCGGCCGCGGCGGCCTCGGCATCCTGGCCGTTCTCGGCGGCGGGCCCTTCGGCATCTGCAACTGCTGCGGCAGCGCGTTCAGCCGGAAGTTCAGCTCGGCGACGGCCTGCCCCTTCATGTTCCTCGGTAGCTTCATGATCTTCTTGTTGAGATCCCTGATGGAGATCTGGCCTTCGCCGTCGCCGACCTGGAAGTCGTAGATCGGGATCTGGCTGGTGATCCGTGAGATGCGGCGTTTCTCGGCTGCCAGCAGGCTGGGCAGCCTGGTGGGTGAGCCCTCGCCCACCAGGATCACACCGGGCTTGCCGACGGTGCGGTGCACGACGTCCATGTTGCGGTTGGCCGCGATGGCCGGGGTGGTGGTGAACCCGCCGCGCAGGTTCTGCAGCACGGCCGCGGCCGCGCCGGGCTGGCCCTCGATGGCCTTGTACTGCGCGGACGTCGCGAACCGGCCGAAGAGCAGCATGGCCGCCATCAGCCCGAACAGGACGCCGAGCGGGATGAAGGGCCAGATCAGCCCCACAACCCAGCCGATGACAATTACCACGGCGGCCACGCCGACACCCGCCAGCGCGACGAGGGGCAATGCCCGTGGGTTTTGCTTGCGGAGCATGCCCGCCACCAGGCGCAACTGCTTGACTCGCCCCATCGATGCCGGGTCGTCCGGGTTGGACGCCTCGGCGCCCCGCTTTTTCACCATGATGGCGAGGATACCGGCCCGGCGCGCCGGACCATGGCCTGCCGGTAGAGGCGGCCTGCTCGGTAGGACGAGCGGACCAGCGGCCCGGACTGGACGCCGCCGAAACCCAGCCCGGTGGCTTCGGCCGCTATTTCGTCGAACTCCTGCGGCGGCACCCACCGGCTGACCGGATGATGACGCGGGGATGGCCGCAGGTACTGGGTGATCGTCACCAGTTCGCAGCCGGCCGCGCGCAGGTCGGCCAAGGCCGCGGTGACCTCGTCGCGCCGCTCGCCCATGCCCAGGATCAGGTTGGACTTAGTGATCAGGCCGGCTGCCCTCGCCATCCGGAGTACTTCCAGCGACCGCTCGTACCGGAAGCCGGGGCGGATCCGGCGGAAGATCCGCGGCACCGTCTCCAGGTTGTGCGCCAGCACCTCAGGCCGGGCCGAGAACACCTCGGCCAGCCGGTCCGGCACGGCGCTGAAGTCAGGGATCAGCAGCTCGACGCCGCAGCCCGGCACCGCCCGGTGGATCTCACGGCCGGTCTCTGCGTACAGCCAGGCACCGCCGTCGGCCAGGTCGTCCCTGGCCACGCCCGTCACCGTGGCGTACCGCAGGCCCATGGCCGCGACGGATTCGGCCACTCGGCGCGGCTCATCGGTATCGAGTGGCTCCGGCTTGCCGGTGGCGATCTGGCAGAAGTCGCAGCGCCGGGTGCACTGGTCGCCGCCGATGAGGAACGTGGCCTCGCGGTCCTCCCAGCACTCGAAGATGTTGGGGCAGCCGGCTTCCTCGCAGACGGTGTGCAGGCCCTCGCGGCGGACGAGCCGCTTGAGCTCGGTGTATTCCGGACCGGTGCGGAGCCTGGTCTTGATCCACGGCGGCTTCCGCTCGATGGGGACCTCGCTGTTGCGCGCTTCCAAGCGCAGCAGGCGCCGGCCGTCCGGTGCTAGAACCACGCTGTCAGCCTAGTACGCCCGGCCGGGCTGCCAGCGGGACCGACTAGCGGCGGCCGGCATGCGGCGTGCACTGCGGCACATTTCAAGGTTGGCTCAGGAAACACGGAGCAAACGGTCAGGCGGCCGGTAGGGGCACCTCAGGGCCCGGCACGACTATCGAAGCGTAGGCAGCGGACGGCCCGCACGTCAGCCGCTGCAGCCAAGGGACGAGGGCTCTCGAGGGGACGGATTTCCGATGAGCACGGCGTATGGTGGCCCCGACTCGAACGACGACAAGGCAGCAAGTCCGGCCGGGGGACAGGGGCCCTGGCCAGCCGACCCGTACGTTTCCGCTGGCGGGCAGCCGCCGGGCCGGGAAGGGGAGGCACCCTACCCGGCACAGGGATGGCACGCCGCGATGCCGCCGCTCCCGCCGCCACCACCGCCCGGCTGGTACGGGTACGGGTACGGCGGCCCGGCGTGGCCAGGCGTACCCGGCCATGCCGGGCCCGGGGCGCCAGGTGACCAGCAGCGCCCCCGGCGTCGCCGTCGCGCGGCGATAGCCGCGGGTGTCGTGGCGGCCGCCATCGCGGCCGGGGGCACCGCCTGGGCCACCACCGGCACGACAACGCTGAGCACTGCCGAGATCGTCAGCCAGACCGATCCGGGTCTGGTGGATGTCATCTCCACACTCGGCTACCAGCACGGCACCGCGGAGGGCACCGGGATGGTGCTGACCTCGAACGGCGAGGTGCTGACCAACAACCACGTCGTGGACGGGGCTACTTCGATCCGGGTGCGGGATGTCGGCAACGACCGGACCTACGTCGCGAAGGTCGTCGGGTACAGCGACAAGAACGACGTGGCGGTGCTCCAGCTCACGGGCGCGTCCGGGCTGAGCACCGTGAAGACCGGCGACTCCGGCGGCGTCAAGGTCGGGCAGCACGTCGTCGCGATCGGCAACGCCGAGGGCAAGGACGGCACCCCGTCCGTCGCGGCCGGCACGGTGACCGCGCTCGGCGCCACGATCACGGCGTCGGACGCAGGGTCGGGTACCTCCGAGCAGCTCAGCGACATGATCCAGACCAATGCCGGCATCGAGCCGGGTGACTCGGGCGGTCCGCTGGTCAGCAGCTCAGGCGTGGTCGTCGGGATGAACACGGCGGCCTCCACAGGCGGCTCGGAGGTCGGCACCACCGCCGACGTGACGACCGCGGCGTTCTCGATCCCGATCAGCAAGGCACTGTCGATCGCGGACCAGATCGAGGCTGGCCACTCCTCGGCGACGGTGCACATCGGGGCCACCGCGTTCCTGGGCGTCGAGGTCAGCTCGGCCGGTCAGGGTGGCTTCGGCCAGGACAGCAGCGGCGTCACGATCGCGGGCACGGTGCCGGGCGCCGCCGCCGCGGCAGCGGGGCTGACGGCCGGTGACTCGATCATCTCGGTCGGCGGCCAGGCCGTCACCTCGGGCTCAGACCTGCAGTCGATCATCGGCGGGCACCACCCCGGTGACAAGGTGACCGTCGGCTGGCAGGACCAGCTCGGCCAGACGCACCGCTCCGTGCTGAGCCTCTCGGCTGGCCCGACCGGCTGACCGGTCCGCCGTCTAGCCCCGGGTGCTGCCGGTCGGGTGGCGATGGCCGAAGGTCAGCGGCGGGCCAGCAGCCCGGCAGCGGCGCCGTCGATGAGCAGCCACAGGCCGCGCTCGAACCGGACGTCGAGCTCGGCGGGGTCGGCCAGCGAGCGCGCCGCAGCGTCGCTGGTCAGCGCAGTCAGGTGCGGGAGGTCCGCGTCCGGGAGACGGCTCCGGATCAGCTCGAGCAGCGCCGGTGCGTCGCCCGCAGGGGCGCGGCCGGTAAGTTCGGCGGCCCGCAGCACGTGGCCGTAGACGTAATCGTCCACGATCCCCAGCAGGTCCAGCCTGGCCAGCGGACTCAACGGCGACCGGTCGACCGCGGCCAGGCACTGCTCGAAGTGCCGCACGCCGTTCGGGCCTGCGGACGCTCCCGGCCCGGCCGGGCCCTGCAGCGCCTGGATCGCCCAGGGATGGCTCAGGTAGGCGCGCACGGACCGGCGCGCGATGAGCGCGATTGCCTCCCGCCAGTCTCCGGGCAACTCGCCCGGCACGACCGCTTCGCCCAGTATCGCGTCGTCGATGAGCGCGAGTAGGTCATCCTTCGTCTCAATGTAGCGATACAGGCTCATGGTGCCCGCACCGAGAGCGGCGGCTATCCGGCGCATGGTGACCGCCTCGAAGCCCTCGGAGTCAGCGATGGCGAGTGCGGCCGCGGCGATCTGGTCACGGCTGAAGCGGGGACGACGGGCGGCGGGTTCGGGCCGGTCCCAGATCGGCGCGACTGCTGCCCGGTTTGACTTCATCACTCTCCAGTAGTGTCAGAGTACAGTGTACGCATACCCCGTACGCATACCCCGTAGGCATACCATGTACGCACAAGGGTACACCGTATGCATAGCTTAGGTCACCGCGACACCGAATGCGCGGCGGCACGCGAGCGGCGACGCCGGACAGTTAGCGATATATCTTGTCTGGCGGCGTCTAAAGATATATCTTGAGTTGCTGCAGGACTCGCGAACCGAGCGGGAGAGGACATGCTGACCACCATCCGGAGGCTGCACCGGGTCCCGGTTGACCGGCTGGCCGAGACAAGCTGGCTCAGGGACCGGGCTGGTGCCAAGGCCTCGTGGGCGCACTATGAGCGGCACGCCAAGGTGCGGCGCCGAACCGATCAGCGGCACGCCACGGCCCGGCAGCGCGCGCAGGAACGGCACGGCAGAGGGCCTGCCCGAGCGGCGGCCGTGCGGGCGCGGCATGACCGGGCGCCGAGGATAGCGGCGAGATATCAGGCGGCCATCGGCAGAATCGCCGGCAGGCACCAGGGCGGGCCGGACAAGTGACCGCTGCGATCCGGGCCGAGAGCCTGGTCAAGAACTTCGGGAAGACCACGGCGCTAGCCGGGGTGGACTTCGCCGCGGAGGCGGGCACGGTGCTCGGCGTGCTCGGCCCGAACGGGGCGGGGAAGACCACGGCTGTGCGCATCCTGACCACGCTGCTGGTGCCGGACTCCGGCCGCGCCGAAGTCGGCGGCTTCGATGTGACGCGCGATGCGCACCGGGTACGCGGGCTCATCGGCGTGATCGGACAGTATGCATCGGTCGACGAGGGACTGACCGGGACCAACAATCTGATCATGATCGGCCGGCTGCTAGGCCTCAGCCGGGCCGATGCCAGGGCCAGGGCTAGGGAGCTGCTGGGCCGGTTCGACCTGGCGGATGCGGCTGCCCGGCCGGTGAAGACCTACTCGGGCGGCATGCGGCGCCGGATCGATCTGGCTGCAAGCCTGGTCGGCCGGCCGCACGTGCTGTTCCTGGATGAGCCGACCACCGGACTCGACCCGCAGGCCCGCAGCGACGTCTGGGAGATGATCCGCGCGCTGGTCGCCGACGGAGTGACGGTTCTGCTGACAACCCAGTACCTCGACGAGGCCGACCAGCTGGCGCATGACATCGCGGTGATCGATCGCGGCCGGGTCATCGCGACGGGCACGCCCGACGAGCTCAAGGCGAAGGTCGGCGGTCAGGTGCTCGAGGTCGAGCCGGCCGACCCAGCCCGGCTGCCGACGTTGCGGCGGTGCTCGCGCGCTGGACGGGCGGCGCGCCAGACACCGGCGCGCGGCAGGTGTCAGCGCAGGTGCCCAGCGCGGCCGTGGTGCCGCGGATCGTCCGCGAGCTTGACGAGAGCGGCATCGATCTCGCGGCGTTCAGCATGCGCAAGAGCAGCCTGGACGAGGTCTTCCTGACGCTGACCGGACATCGAGCGGAGGACAGGCAGCTCGCGGGCGGCGGCCCGGAACCGGCGCTGGCAGATGCTGCGGATGGCGGGCGGACGCGATGAGCGCGATGACGCTGGGCGGCCCGACCGCCGCACCGGCCCGCAGGCCGAGCCCGGTTACCGGGCTACGCAACTCGTTCACCCTCACCTGGCGCAGCGTCCTGAGGATCCGGACGAATTCCGAGGACCTGCTCGGGCTGAGCCTGCAGCCCATCATGTTCCTGCTGCTGTTCACGTACGTGTTTGGCGGCGCGATCGGCCACGGCAGCGTGCACGACTACCTGCAGTTCGTACTGCCGGGCATCCTTGTGCAGACCGTGCTGTTCGCCACCCTGGGCACCGGGCTGATGCTCAACCAGGACATCTCGGCCGGGATCTTCGACAGGTTCCGCAGCCTGCCGATCGCACGCTGGGCGCCGCTAGCTGGCGCGATCATGGGGGACGTCACCCGTTACGTCATCTCTGTCGCGGTGACCGTCGGCTTTGGCTTGATTCTCGGCTTCCGGGTCACCACGAACCCGATCGCGGCGATAGCCGCCTGCCTGCTGGTACTCGCGTTCGCCATGGCGATGTGCTGGATCTCGGCGCTGATCGGCCTGCTGGTGAAGACGCCGCAGGGTGTGCAGACGTTTGGCTTCACGGCGATGTTTCCGATCGTGTTCGCGAGCGGCATCCTTGTCCCGATCCAGAGCATGCCCGGCTGGCTGCAGGCGTTCGCCAAGGCCAACCCGATGACACTGCTGGCCGGGGCGATGCGCGGGCTGATGACGGGCGGCCCGATCGCGGTGGCAGCGGGTGAGTCCATGCTCTGGGCGGTCGGCATCCTGATCGTCTTCGCGCCGCTCGCGGTCCGCGCCTACCGGCGGCGGACCTGACGTGGCGGACCACGCGGACAGTCCCGAGCTCG
>JBAUAR010000073.1:0-6409 GCA_049675875.1 Streptosporangiaceae bacterium | reverse complement strand
GTCTTGCCGGTCTCGCCGATGTCCTCGAGCGTCTCGGCCTCGAGCCCGAGCCGGGCTCGCTGCCCGCGCGGGAGCACGCCGGCCGCGCCCGGCGGGATGCCCAGGGCCGCAAACAGGTGCTCGGACGTCGAGTACGTCTCCACGGGGTCGTCAATGCCCAGCTGCAGCGCGTCGCTGATCGTCTTCCAGCGCGCCAGGTCGGCCCAGTCCACGAACGTGACGGCCACGCCGTCCCGGCCGGCCCGGCCGGTGCGGCCGATCCGGTGCAGGTAGGCCTTCTCGTCCTCCGGGCACTCGTAGTTGATCACGTGCGTGACGTCCTCGACATCAAGGCCGCGAGCGGCGACGTCGGTGGCGACGAGCACGTCGACCTTGCCAGACCTGAAGGCGCGCATCGCACGCTCACGCTGGCTCTGGCCCAGGTCACCGTGGACCGCCGCGGCCGCGAAGCCACGGTCGGTGAGCGCCGTCGCGACCGAGTCCGCCGACCGCCTCGTCCGGCAGAACACGATGGTCAGGCCGCGGCTCTCGGCCTGCAGGACGCGGGCGAGCACCTCGATTTTGTCGAGCTGGTGGGCACGGAACACGTGCTGCTCGGTCGTCGGGACGTGCGCCGGCTCGTCGTGCTGCTCTGCCCTGATGTGCATGGGGCGGCTCAGGTGCCGCCGTGCCAGAGTCACGATCTCGCCCGGCATTGTCGCGGAGAACAGCATGGTCTGCCTGCCCGCCGGGGTCAGCTGCAGAATCCGCTCGACGTCAGGCAAGAAGCCGAGGTCGAGCATTTTGTCCGCTTCGTCCAGCACGAGCTGGTGAACCGACCCGAGCTTCAGGTGACCCTGCCGGGTCAGGTCGAGCAGCCGGCCCGGCGTGCCCACGACCACGTCAACGCTCGCCAGCGCCTCGATCTGGGGCTCATACGCGCGGCCGCCATACAGCGTCACCACGGTGGTGCGGACCTGAGCGCCGGCTGCCCGCAAGTCCTCGCCGACCTGGATAGCCAGTTCCCTGGTCGGGACCACTACCAGTGCCCGCGGCGCGTTGGGCTCGCTGGCCTGATCGCGCAGTCGTTCCAGGATCGGGATGCCGAAGGCGAGCGTCTTGCCGGTGCCGGTTCGGGCCTGGCCGATGAGGTCGTGGCCATCAAGGGCGATGGGCAGCGTCAGTGCCTGGATGGGAAATGTCGTCGTGATGCCCTGCGCCTCCAGGGCGGCGCAGATGGGCTCGGCGATGCCGAAGTCACGAAACGTCTTGGCGGTGCTGGCGAGATTCGGGTCATCCGGGCCGGGGGGCAGTTCCGCCGCCGGGCTGGAGTCCACGCTCGGTGTGTAGGTGCTCAGGGCTCACGCCTCCAGTAGTGGCCGACGTCGGCTGGGACTCACCAGGTCCAGCGCCGTCGGCGGCATATAACTTCTCCAGCGGGCTGTGTCGCCTGCGCGGGCCTTGCGCCGCGCGGTGCGCCGGGGAAGGAGCGGCAGTCGTGTCGAGACACGCTGTGCGCTCGACCGTCCGCACGCCCGACAAAAGTAGTAACAACGGCCGGGGGCACCCGCATTCCAGGTGCGGATCAGGACCTAGCTTAGCAACCGCGCGGGCCTGTGCTAGGGAGCCGGGCCGGCCCGCCACGTCGCGGCCGACCTGGCCGGTCGCGTTGTTGTTACGCTGCGCGTGTGAACAGCGGGTCCGCTGGACCGACGGCCGAGCCGGACGGCGTGCGCGAGTTGCTCGGGCTGCTGGCTTACGCCTCCCTGACCGCCTTCTTCCGGCTCGCCGATGATGCGGCGCTGGCCCTCGCGCTGTCGGACACGACCGCGCTCGCCGAGATGGCCGTGGCGGAGTTCCGGCACTACCAGCTGCTACGCGCCCGCCTTGAGGAGATGCCGGCCGACCCTGAGGCGGCGATGCAGCCGTTCGTGGCCGCGATAGACGCCTTCCACGCCAGGACCGCGCCATCGGACTGGCTCGAAGGGCTGGTGAAGGCCTACGTCGGCGACGGGATCGCGGCGGACTTTTATCGCGCGGTGGCGCGCGTGCTCGAGCCGAGGACCAGGGATCTTGTGCTTACGGTGCTCGCCGACACCGGCCACGCCGAGTTCGCGATCGCCAGGGTCCGGGCTGCCATCGAGGCTGATCCCCGGCTAGCCGGGCGGCTGGCGTTGTGGGCCAGGCGGCTCGTCGGCGAGGCGCTCGGGCAGGCGCAACGGGTCGCCGCCGAGCGAGAGCCGCTCGCGCGGCTGCTGGCCGGCGGCGAGCCGGACCAGCTCGGCAACATCGGCCGGATGTTCGCCCGGCTGACCGACGAGCACGTGGCCCGGATGTCAGCCCTCGGCCTGGCGAGCTCGTAACCGCTACAGGTTGCCGAAGCCAACCCGGCGCGGCTCGTTGCCACCGAACTCCAGGTAGGCGATCTTGTCGGCTGGCACGAGCACCTTGCCGCCCTTGACGTTGGAGAGCACGAGAACGCCAGTCCCGGTCGCCACCGCTGCCTTCAGCGCGGTCTCCACCTCCTCCGGGGTGGACGCGGTCTCGATCACCAGCTCACGGGGCACAGACGGGATCCCGATCTTGACTTCCACGGCTCTCCTCGATGGTTGCCGGGCGGGCCGGCTGGCGTGGTTGGTCCGGCGGGCCGCTAACCGGCGGGCTCGGTCGTCCTGGGCCAGTCGCTGATGCCGCGCCAGGCCAGCCGCGCGATGAGCAACTCGGCGGCGTCCTTGGGGATTTCCCTGCCAGTGCTCAGCCAGTACCTGGCGCTGACCTGCGCCATCCCGACGAGCGCCATGCCCAGCAGATGGGCCTCGGCATCGCTCACGCCCGCGTCTTCACGGATGAACTGGCTGACCATGTCGGCACAGTCGTACATCAGCTTGTTCAGGCGACCACGGACGGCAGGCTCGTTGCTCAGATCGGACTCGAACACCAGCCGGAAGGCCTCTCCGGTGCCGGCGACGAAGTCGTAGAACGCCTTGAAGGTGGCCGGCACGCGCTGCCTGTTGTCCGTCGTCGAGGACAGCGCCTCGCTCATCATCCGGTTAAGTTCGGTTGCGCTCTCGTCCAGCAGCGCGAGGTAGAGCTCGAGCTTGCCCGGAAAGTGCTGGTACAGCACCGGCTTGCTGACGCCGGCCCGCTCGGCAATCTCGTCCATGGCCGCGGCGTGGTAACCCTGCGCGACAAACACGTCACGAGCCGCCCCGAGCAACTGCAGCCGGCGCGCTGGGCGAGGCAATCGCGCGCTACCGTGCTTGGCCTGTGGCGAAACGCTCAATGATGGCTCCGGATGGTGTCGTCAGGGTGCGAGCTAACTCGGGCGGCCCTGGTCCGCACAGCCATTGCCGCTGGGCAGCTGTCCGGGGCAATTATGCCGCCGGTGCTGCAATTCTACGACCGGCGGCGTAGCCAGGCTTGCAGCCGGTCACGCGCACCGGGATTGGTCAGCGGTATTCCTCGTCATCGGTGTCCAGTATCTGATCCTGCTCGGCCGCGTCGGCCTCATTGGCTTCGAGCGGCGACTCCGCCAGCCCGGCGGTCTTGTCGTCCTCTGCAGGCCCGGCAACTGCATCCTGCTTCTGCTCCGCCGAGTCGGCGTCTGGTGCTTCAAGGCCCATATTGCTCATTACGGCGCCTCCCGCCAAATTCGTCACTCGAACATATTGCCGAAGATCAGAATGCAGTTAACACTGCTGGTAAGGCGGTCCTTACCGGACAAACACTGGTTGTATCAGTACCCGAGGATGCACGACAGTCCCGCTCAGCCGCGGCAGTATTGCTAGCTGGCCCGGCGCGGGGTAGGGAGAGTTACATGCGCAGCATGTGGAAGGGGGCAGTGTCTTTCGGGCTGGTCATGATCCCGGTCAAGCTCTACACCGCCACCGAGACCAAGGACATCGCGTTCCGGCAGGTCCACCGGGAGGACGGCGGCCGGATCAGGTTCCGCCGGTTTTGCACGCTCGACGACGGCGAAGTGCCATATGAGGACATCGCCAAGGGGTACGAGCTGCCGGACGGCGAGATCGTCATCCTGACAGAGGAAGACCTGGCCGAGCTTCCGCTGCCGACTACGAAAAACATCGAGGTCGTCCAGTTTTGCCCGGCTGAGCAGCTTGACCCGATCCTGTTCAACCGCAGCTACTACCTCGAGCCCGAGGCTGCCGGCGCGCGGGCGTACAGCCTGCTCCGCGAGGCGCTCGAGCAGTCGGGAAAGATCGCCATCGCCCAGGTGGCGCTGCGCCAGCGGGAGTCACTGGCGATCCTGCGGGCGCGCAACGGCGTCCTGGTGCTGGAGACTCTGCTGTGGCCCGACGAGGTGCGGGAGCCCGACTTCTCGTTCCTCGCGGACTCCGTCGACGTACGACCGCAGGAGCTGCGGATGGCCAGCTCGCTGATCGAGTCGATGACGCTGGACTTCGACCCGGACGAGTATCACGACAACTACCGGGAAGCGCTGCAGGAGGTCGTCGCGGCCAAGGTCGAGGGCCGGGAGATCGTGCAGCCGCAGGCCGTCGAGGCCGCGGAAGAGCCGTCCAGCCTCGCCGACGCGCTGCGGGCGAGCCTGGCCGCGGCCAAGACCGGTCGCCTCGGTGCGGTACCCGATCAGGGTGCCGTAGCCGATCGGGGCGCGGTAGCCGATCAGGGCGCGGGGACGGCCCCCGCAACGGGCCGCACCGGGAAGGCCACCGCCGCGGCGGATGGCGCCCGCACCCGCCGGCCTGCCAAGACAGCAACCGACGACACAGCGAAGAGCAAGACCGGGCCGCGAAAGAGCGGCAAGGTCGCGGCAGACGCCGAAGCGGCGGCGGAGAAGCCAGCGCAGCGGCGGACGCGCAAGGCGAGCTGACCGGCGTCGCCCCGGCCCGGGCGCCGATGACCGGCAACCGGCCATAGGGTTACTGGCGCGCTTCCGGCCGTGGGCATGTCGATGTACCGGCGGGTAGTCTGGTGGGCTATGACCGGTCCGATTGTCCCTGGTGAGGGTCTTGCCGCCGAGGAATCCTCGGTCGCCGCGGTAGCAGGCACGGCGCCGAGCAGTCCCGCGGGTGCCGCGCCCGTGCTGCCGTGGCCAGGCGAGCTCGTCCGGCTGGACACCGGCGATGTGTTCGTGCGCCGCAGCCCCGTCCCGCCAGGGTCCGAGCCTGCGCTGTTCGTGCACGGACTCGGCGGCTCGGCGCTGAACTGGACCGATCTCATGGGCCTGCTCGGTCGGCCGGCTGCCGCGAACGGGGCCGAGCCCGACGTGCCGCCGTTCGCGGGCGAGGCGCTCGACCTGCCAGGATTCGGCTTCTCGCCGCCGCCGCAGGACGCCGACTACTCCCTGGACGCAAGGGTTGCGGCTGTCATCTCGCTGCTCGACAAGCGCGGCTACGGGCCGGTCCACCTCGTCGGGAACTCGCTCGGCGGCGCCATCAGCACCAGGGTGGCAGCGCGCCGCCCCGATCTGGTGCGGACGCTGACGCTCATCTCGCCTGCGCTTCCTGACCTGCGGCCGAGGCCGCTGCCGCTGCGGCTGGCCGTGGTTGCCTTGCCCGGTCTTGGCCGGTGGCTGCTGACGAGGATGCAGAGCATCCCGCCGGAACGGCGCGCCGATGCCTCGATCGCCGAGCTGTACGTCGATCCCCGCAGGCTCAAGCCGGAACGCCGCGCCGAGGCGATAGCCGAGGTCATCCGCCGGGATTCGCTTGGCTACGCGGTCGACGCGCTGCACGGCTCGGCCCGGTCCCTGCTCACCGAGTACACCCGGCCCGGCCCCGGCTCGCTGTGGGCCGACGCCGCCCGGGTGACCGCGCCCACCCTGCTGATCCACGGCAGCCACGATCGGCTGGTCAATCCCGCGATGTCAGGACGGGCCGCGCGCACGTTTCCGGACTGCCGGGTCATCGTGCTGCCCAGGGTCGGACATGTCGCGATGATGGAGCTGCCGGACCTGACGGCAGCCGAGATCCGCGAGTTCCTGCGGCGAACCGTCGCCTCGCGGCGCGACGACCGGGTGGCGCTCGGCGCGGCCAGCCGCTGACGCTGCCGATGCTGATCGCCGCTGCGCACCTCGTTACGGCTGACGGTGCCAACAAGCCCGTTCCCTTTCAAGGTTTTGTCGAAATAACCGACGGTGCGATCAGCGGCGTCGGGCCGGGCCTGCCAGCACGCCCGGCCGACGTCACGCTGGAAACCGGGTACCTGCTGCCCGGTTTCGTGGACCTCCAGGTCAACGGCTATTTCGGCGCGGATTTTCAGACCGCGGACGCCGGGAGCTGGCGGGCGGTGGCGGGGCGGCTGCCGGAGACCGGGACGACGTCGTTCGCGCCGACGGTGATCACCGCCCCCATCGACAGTCTCGTCGCGACGCTGCGCGGCGCGCGGCCGATCGTGGCTGGCCTGCCGCCGGGCGGCGCGCGGGTGCTCGGCGTGCACGTCGAGGGCC
>JBAUAR010000072.1:0-26922 GCA_049675875.1 Streptosporangiaceae bacterium | reverse complement strand
AAGTTCCACCACATCAGCAGCGGCTCGCCGAGCGGTACCCCGCCGAGCAGCATCAGCGTCGTGCCGGCGGTCGCGGCGAGCACCGCCTCGGGCCGACCGGGCGGCACGTACAGCAACTGCCCGACCGCCAGCTCGACGCCGTCCACGCTGGCCTGCCCGGCTGCGACAAACGCCACGTGCTCGAAGTCGGGCCGCAGCGGCAGCAGGCAGCTGGCCGGCCACCCAGCGGCCGTCAGCTCGGCGCCGACGATCGGCGAGAACGTGGTCGCCGGCGAGTCGGCGCCGGCGAGCTCGCCCACCAGGACAGTTATAGCGAATCCGCCGAGACGGGTCTGCGGAAGCTGCGCGTGATGCTCGAACGCGGGCTCGGCGGGCCGGCTGACATCCGGGAGGGCAACCCACAGCTGCACGCCGTGCAAGACCGGGTCGCGGCGATCAGGGGTCTGTTCGGCGTGCGCGATCCCGCGACCCGCGGTCATGAGATTGAGCTGGCCAGGCCGGATCAGCTGTTCGCTGCCCAGGCTGTCGCTGTGCAGCACGGTGCCGGCGAGCAGCCAGGTCACCGTCTGCAGGCCGATGTGCGGATGCGGCGGCACGTTCATCCCGGTCACCACGTCGACGTCGAGCGGGCCGTAGTGGTCGACGAAGCACCACGCGCCGACGCTGCGGCGCAGCCGGAGCGGGAGCAGACGGCGAACCGTGATGGCACCGACGTCGACGTTGCGGGCGACGGTCAGTTCAAAGTCATGAGGTTCGGGAACGGGGTCGCTGGTGACATCAGGGTTTGCTTCGACGGTGCTCACGGGGTCGCTCCCTTCGCCGCCTGTGCTAGCCGAGTCTGCCAGCGCGCGGTCGCCGCGACCCGGCGATGCCGGAGGTCCGGGAACGCCGCCGGAGGACGAGTCGTTGACCAGAATCGCCACCTTCGGCAACTCTTGTCCGGCATTATCGTGCCCACTGTCCGCAGCGTTCTCAGACGACTGTGTAGGGGGTGTGTTGGCGACTCTGGTGGAGCGTGGCCGCGCGACCAGCGAGGTGGTCAGCTGGGTGGTTCGGTCCGCTCGCAGGAAGCTTCCGAAGGCCGCCACCGCAAGGTATGTGACGAGGAAGGCGACTGCGATTGCCAGCCGCCCCGCCAAGATCCGTGCCTATTTTGCCGAGGAACGGCCCTTCGCGGGGCTGCAGCTAGGCTGCGGGCCCCATCATCTCGACGGCTGGCTGCCGACCGACCTGGCGCCGCAGGATCTCGGGACGGCTGTCTACCTCGATGCCACCCGCACGTTCCCGTTCCCGGACGGGAAGTTCGACTTCATCGTGGCTGAGCAGATGATCGAGCATCTGCGGTTCGCGGCCGCGATGCGCATGCTGCGGGAATGCCACCGAGTTCTCCGGCCGGGTGGCACGCTCCGGGTGTCAACGATGGACGTCCACCTGGCCCGCATGCTGCTGACCGAGCCGCTCTCCGATCTGCTGCAGCGCTACGTGGTCTGGTCGAATACAGAGTGGGAGCCCTCGTGCGATCCCGACTCTGCCGTGCACGTGTTCAATCGGATGAATCACGAATGGGGCCACCAGTTCTTGTATGACGCGCCGACGCTGATCAGGGCGTTTGAGCGGTGCGGATTCACAAATGTGACGGAATGCCAGCTCGGCAAGTCCGATCATCCGGAGTTGGTGAACACCGACAGGCACGGGGACGTGATCGGCGACGAGTTCTACGACGTAGAGGTCCTCATCGTGGAGGGCACGAAGTAGCTGAGGCGCTAGCCGACCTGAGCCGGAGCCTTGCAGGTCGAGCCCCTGCGTCGACCTGCAAGGCTGCGGTGGGCTGTTACCCCTGCGGCGGGGGCTGCTCGCCGTTTTCGTCGTACGGGATCGCGGCGACAACCCCCGTGCTGTTGGCCGGCGCGGTGAGCACGGGCTGCACAGCGTTGGTCCGGGGGGTGAACCAGACCAGCGAGCTCCCCGGCAGGCACTCGGTGAACTCCTGCACGAGCAGGCTGTCGGCTGTCGTGGCGATGACCACCTTGCCCGCGGAGGTGCCGGGCAAGGTCACAGCCTGAACCGTGCCGTCGGCCTCCTGCTGGGCGATGAACGGCGGGCCGCAGCCGGCCTCCGCCTGCAGGTACAGCCCGGTGGGAAGCTGCCAGGCGTCCACGTCGCCGAAGTCAGGACTGCCTGCCGTCCTGGCCGGGGTCAGCGCTGCGGGCGGGGCGCCGCTGACGGGGACAACCCACAGGCGAGGCCCGATCGCCCCGGCTGACGTGCAGGCCACAAGCACGTCCGCCGCATCCCACCAGCGCTCCGGTAGGCAGCCGCCCAGCGTGGCGTCGGTGCCCGGGACGGGCAGGGAGCGCACCATGCCACCGGCGTTGCTGACGACTTGCACGCCGGTGCCGCCGCTTACGACCTCGGTCAGCCCGTCCAGTGAGCTGACCACTGACTCGTACGCACCGCCCTGGCTGAGTCGCGCCTGAAAGACCCCGGTCAGGCTGTACCGGACGATGCCGTCCTCTGCTACCAGGATGTTCTCGCCGTCCGGGCGGGTGTATCCCAGCACCTGGGTGACCGTCGAAGGCAGCGTGAACGTGGTGACTTGCCCGGTGGCGATGGTCAGCTGGTGCAGCGTGGGCTGGCTGGTCCCCACCTGCTCGAGCAGGACCCGGCTCTTGTCGGCAGACCACGCCATCAGCACCCACGGCTGGGTGGTAGCCGGCCACCGGTAGAGCTGGTACATGCCGCCTTCGGGATCCAGCATGTACAGCGTGACCGGTCCCGCGACCTGGTTGCTACCGGTCGTAAATTCGGCGAGCGCCCAGCCCGTTCCGATCTCTCCCCACGGCACCTGAACGAGCGTGCCTACCTCGCCCGAGCTCAGCGGGGGCTGACCTGGCTCGGCAGGCTGCGGGGTCGCTCCCGCTCTCGCGTCGGCCGCGGTGCTTGTCGTCTGGGCGCCGGGAGTTGCCGCGGTCTTTGCGCCGCAACCGGCCAGCGCCATGCTGACGGCGAGCGCCGATGCTGCAAGCACCGTCGTGGCGGCGCCGCGTCGACTGCTGCGCGGACCCGCCGAGCGTGTCGATCTCATCTGTGGTCCCATCCGTGAGCCAGTCACCGCATGCCTGATGGTGCGGCTGCGGGCTGGCCGTCCTCAAGGGAAGCCCTCCCCTTCTGGGGAGGGCTCCCCAGAAGGGGAGGGCGAAGCGGGCGCAACGCGTCATACTGTGCGTGAAACGCCTGCCGGGGATGGGTCGCATGCTGCTGATCGTGATGTACGACACCGGGACCTGGCGGGCGAAGCCCGCGCAACGGATCACCTTCGGGCGCGCCTCGAGCTGCGACGTCGTGCTGCCGAACGAAGATCGGGGCGTGTCACGGAACGCCGGCAGCCTGGACTGGCGGCACGGCGCCTGGTGGCTAACCAACTGCAGCGCGTCCTCCATGCTCTATCTGACTGGCGACCGCGGGTTCCGCGCTGATATCCCGCCCGGCATGGGGCTGCCGCTGCAGCAGTGGCATGCGAAGGTCCGGCTCGAGGGCGTTCTGGACAGCTACACGCTGCGCATGCGGCTGCCCGATCTGGACGAGGCCGACGCGGACGAGAGCGGGCCGGGTGAGCTCGGTGCGGAGGTAGTGCCAGAGCGCACCGTCACCAGCACGAAGCTGCGCGCCCCGCTCAACGAGGCGGACAGGCTGGTCCTGGCCGCCCGCTTTGAGGACTACCTGACCTGGAAGCACCCCGGAGCCGCTGGACCGCGCAGCGCCAGGCAGGCGGCCGATCGCATCGGCTGGGAGGCCCACGCCGTATCGAAGCGCTGCGAGAACATCCGCAACCGGTACGTGCGCATCGGCGTACCCGGCCTGCGCGGCCCGCGCGCGCTTGAGGAGCTCGCCGCGCTGCTGATCTCCACCGGGGAGCTGACCACTGACGACCTGCGCCGCCTGCCGCCCGTGTCGGCTACGCCAGCTGCCTTGGCCGCGCCGCGGGAGTCACCGCGGGAGTCACCGCGCCCGTGACGCCGGGGCCACGCCGCTGCTGCCGCCGATCCAGTGGCCGTGCTGCAGCCGTGGCCTTGTAGCGTGCTCAGGCAGCGCCCTTGACCTGGCGGCCGCCGGTCCAGACGCCGACCACCGCAGCGGGATCGGTCAGCACGGTGATGTCCGCGATCGGATCGCCGGACAGCGTGATCACGTCGGCGTCATAGCCGGCCGCCAGCTGGCCGGACAGCGGAGCCTGCGGCCCCAGCGTGCGCGGTGCCACGGCGGTGGCCGCCTCGATCGCCGCCAGCGGTGTCAGGCCGAGCTGGACGAGATGCCCGAGCTCTGCGCCGTTGGTGCCCCAGGACGTGGGCGCACCGGGCGTGCTGACCCCGATGTCGGTGCCCATCGCGATGGTCACGCCGCGCGCGTATGCGCGCGCAACCGCCTCGGCGTGGGTTGCCGCGATGGCCTCGAGCTTGGCATAGGCGTAATCCGGCACCGACTCTTTGTTGGCCATGATGTCCGCCACGATCGTCCGGGTCGGCACGAGGATCGCGCCCGTCTCGAGCATCGCGTCGCAGCACTCGTCGTCGAGGTAGGTGCCGTGCTCGATCGTCGCGACACCGGCCGCCAGCGCCGCGATGATGCCCGGCTTGCCGTGGCAGTGGGCCGCCACAACCCGCTCGGCGAGACCCGCCACCTCCACGATGGTGCGTAGCTCGGCCATCGTGAACTGCTGGTGGATGGGATGGTCGACCTCGGACAGCACGCCGCCGGACGCGCAGACCTTGATGACGCGCGCACCGAGCCGAAGCTGCTCGCGCACCGCCCGCGCGCAGTCGTCCGGGCCGTCGGCGAGCCGGCCCATGCCAGGCACGCCGGGTCCGGCTACCCAGTCCAGCGGGTAGGAATGCAGGTCGCCGTGGCCGCCGGTGGTGGACAGGATCGCGCCGGCAGCGTAAATCGAGGGCCCGTCCAGTGAGCCCTCGGCGACGGCGCGGGCGAGGTAGACGCCGAGACCGCCGACCTCCCGCACGGACGTGATCCCGGCGTCCAGCGCCGCCCGCAGGTCGCGGGCGCCGCGCGCGGCGCGTAGCGGCACCGGCTCCAGGGGCAGCCGGGTGAGGTCGAGCGTACGGCTGCCGATGAAGTGGCCGTGGCAGTCCCACATGCCGGGCATCACGCCGGCCGCGCGGTGCGTCACGGCGCCCGGCGTGTCCGGCGCGTCCTGCGCAGGCCCGGCGTAGGAGATCCGGCCGCCGTCGAGCAGCACCACACCGTCGCGGACCGGAGCGCCGCGCCCCGGTATCAGCAGGCTCGCCTCAATTCGCTGCACAGACACTCCCGGAGTCGTGGTCAGCCGACGAGCGTCTTCACCGCGCTCGCGAGTTCGGTCAGAGCCTTCTTCGCGTCCGCGAAGTACATGCTGGTCTTGGGGTCGACGTACAGCTCATTGTCGATGCCGGCGTAGCCGTGACCCATCGAGCGCTTGATCACGATGATGCTCTTGGCCTGGTCGACATTAAGGATGGGCATCCCGGAGATCGCTGTGCCGGACCGGCGGGCGGCCGGATTCGTCACGTCATTCGCGCCGATGACCAGGGCGACGTCGGTTCGCGCGAACTCCGGGTTGATCTCGTCCATCTCTTTCAGCTGCGGATACGGCACGTTCGCCTCGGCGAGCAGCACGTTCATGTGACCGGGCATGCGGCCGGCCACCGGGTGAATCGCGTAGCTCACGTCGATGCCTCGTGACTCCAGCTCCTCGGCCAGCGCCGCCACCTCGTGCTGTGCCTGCGCTGCGGCAAGGCCGTAGCCGGGCACGATGATGACCTTCGACGCGTAGGCGAGCTGGATAGCGGCGTCGTCTGCCGCGATGGACTTGACGTCGCCGCCGGGCCCGCCTGCGAGCGCGGCTGCCGCGTCTCCGGTGCCGAAGCCGCCCAGCATGATATTGCGAATCGACCGGTTCATCGCGTCTGCCATCAGCTTGGTCAGGATGCCACCGGAGGCGCCCACGAGCGCTCCGGCGATGATCATCGCCCAGTTGCCGATGACGAAGCCCGCCATCGCGACCGCCGTACCGGTGAACGCGTTCAGCAGTGAGATCACCACCGGCATGTCCGCGCCGCCGATCGGCATCACCATCGAGATGCCGAACGCAAGCGCCGCGACGATCACCACGGCGAGCAGAGCAGTGCTGGGGGAGGCGATGAGGTAGCCGCCGAGCCCGACAGCGATGACGGCCAGCAGCAGGTTCACTGCTCGGCTGCCAGGGAAGGTCACCGGCGCCGAGGTGATCACGCCTTGCAGCTTGCCTGCCGCGACGATTGACCCCGAGAAGGTGACCCCGCCGATGATGACATCCAGCAATGTCGTGACCGACGTGGTCGACGACACGCCGGCGCCGGCCGTCATGTAGTCGTGGATCCCGACCAGCGCGGCGGCACCGCCGCCGACCGCGTTGAACATGCTGACCAGCTGCGGCATCGCAGTCATCTGCACGTTCCTGGCTGAGTAGAGCCCGAGCGCGCCGCCGACCAGCGCGCCGGCGATCATGACGATCCAGCCGGTCGCGGTGATCAGGTCGTCGTGCACGATGATCGCGAGCGTGGCGGCGATGGCGATGACCATGCCGGCCGTCGAGGCCTGGTTACCGCGCCGGGCCGTCGCTGGCGTGTTCATCAGGTGCAGGCCGAGCACGAAGCAGGACGCGGCCAGCACATAGATGATCTGAATGGTCCAGGCGAAGTCGCTCATGCCGCCCGGCCCGAGTCGCCATGCCGGTCGGGGCTCGAGCCGTTTGCTGGCACGTTGGTAGGCGCAAGCGGTCGCCGGCGGAACATCTTGAGCATCCGACCGGTCACCACGTAACCGCCGACGACGTTAGCCGCGGCGAATGCCGCGGCCAGGAACGCGATGGTGTAGCCGACCGCGTTGTGCGCGGTCACCGCGATCAGCATGGCCCCGGCCAGCACGATGCCGTGGATGGAATTGGCCGCCGACATCAGCGGCGTATGTAGCGTCGCCGGCACCTTGCTGATGACCTCGAAGCCCACCCACAGGCTGAGCACGAAGATGGCGACGTCAACGAGCAGTGCCGGGTACATCAGGCGGTCTCCTCCGGTTGACTGGGTTGCTGCGACAGCGCGGGATGCACAATCGCGCCGTCTCGGGTGATGAGCACTCCGGCCGTGAGCTCGTCGTCGCCGTCGAGGGTCAGCTCGCCATCCGAGATCAGGTACTGCAGCAGTGCGCTCATGTTGCGCGCGTACATGCTCGACGCTGCGGTCGGCATCCTGGCTGGCAGGGCGCTGGCGCCGACGATCGTCACCCCGTTTTCGGTCACGACGGTGGCGCCCGGCTCGGAGCCCGCTACGTTGCCGCCCAGCGCGCTCGCGCCCATGTCCACGACGACAGACCCGGCGGCCATCGCCTTCAGCGCATCCTCGGTGACCAGCAGCGGCGGCCGACGGCCCGGCACCTGCGCTGTCGTGATGACGACATCGTGCCGCGCTATGTGCGCGGCGAGTTCGTGCTGCTGCGCCAGCCGCTCGTCCTCGGTCAGTTCGCGGGCGTAGCCGCCCGCGCCGGAAGCCGGGCCGACGGAGCCAAGTTCGATGAACGTCGCGCCCACCGACTCGGCCTCGGTGCGCGTCTCCGGCCGGACGTCATAGGCGCTGACGACCGCGCCGAGCCGCCGCGCGGTCCCGATGGCCTGCAGGCCGGCGACGCCGATGCCGAGCACCAGGAGCCTGGCCGGCCGGGCCGTTCCCGCTGCCGTGATGAGCAGCGGAAAGAACCTCCCGTATTCGGTCGCTGCGATCAGCGCAGCCTGATAGCCGGCGATGTTGGCCTGCGAGGAGAGCGCGTCCATCGGCTGCGCCCTGGGCAGCGTGCGCGGCAGCATGTCCAGGCTGATCGCGGTCACCCGGGCAGTGGCGAGCGAACTGAGCAGCGCCGGGTCAGTCAGCGGGGACAGCATGCCGATGAGCACCTGGCCAGGCCGCAGCGCGGCCAGGGTCGCAGCGTCCGGCTTGCCGACCATCAGCACGGCATCTGCCGTCAGTGCCTCGGCGCGGTCTACGACGCCAGCGCCGGCCTCGGCGTAGCTGTCATCGGTGAACCAGGCCGCGTCGCCCGCGCCCGACTCGACGAGCACCTCTAGGCCCGCGGCGCGGAGTTTGGCGGCCGCCTCCGGCACGAGAGCTACCCGTCTCTCGCCGGGCGCGGTCTCGTGGACCACGGATACCTTCATGGACAGACCTCGCTCGGGCGCCAGGGGGTAGCAGCCTACCGTCAGGCCGCACGTCCAGTATGGCCTGGGCCGTTAAGTGACCACCGACGCGGTAGCCGCCTGTGCGCAGCGGGTATGGTGCCGGGAGATTTCGCAGCTGTGAGCAGAGGAACGTGGATGGCTGAGTTCGTGCCGTCGCCGGCCGACGGGACGCTGGCGGCGAAGCTGGCCGACGCGCGTCGGCGGATGGCCGCGCTCGACCTGCCGCGGCCGCTGGCCGCGCGGCTGCACCGGCAGTTCATCGCCATCTGCGACGCCATCAAGGCGCCGGGCGCGGATGAGGTAATCGGCGAGCGTCGGCTGGCCGCATTCCTGGCCGCGCTCGAGCAGGCGGCGGCCAGGATCTCCGGGGCTTCCTAGCTGCTCGGGGTACTACGGGGGGACCAGAAGATGAACAAGGGTGACCTGATCGACGCAGTGTCTGGACGGATGGGCGACAAGCGGACGGCGACCGAGGCCGTCAACGCCGTGCTGCAGACCATTCAGGAAACGGTGGCGCGCGGGGACAAGGTGTCGATCTCCGGGTTCGGAGTGTTCGAGAAGCAAGTCAGGGCCGCGCGGACCGCGCGCAACCCGGCCACCGGCGCGGCCGTCAAGGTGCCGAAGACATCGGTGCCCAAGTTCCGGGCTGGGGCGGACTTCAAGGCGATGGTCAATGCCAAGCGGGCCGCCGCCAGGTCCCGCAGCCGGTAACCCGCTGGCTCAGTCCGGTTCAGTCGGCCGGCTCGGCCGGCTCGGGCGGCGGTGACGGTGATGGCACACAGCGGTCGTCAGCGCCCACGTGCCGAGGACCGTCAGCAGCCAGACCAGGCCGAGCGGAATCGCGGCGCGGTGCTGCACTGCTGCTCGGCGTCGGGCTAGCGCAAACCAGGCCGCTTCTTCAGGGCGGTCTGCAGCAGCCTGTCGATGAGCTGCGCGAAGGGCATCCCGCTCGCTTCCCACATCTTCTGGAAGTAGGACGCTGGGGACAGCCCCGGCATGGTGTTGATCTCGTTCACCAGGATCTCGCCGCCTCTGGTGTAGAAGAAGTCCACTCTCGCCAGCCCCTCGCAGGAGACTGCGTCAAACGCGGCCGCGGCCAGCCGGCGGATCTCCGTGGTCGCGCTGTCCGGAAGCGGGGCCGGGATCGCCATGCTGCTCGCCGCGTCCAGGTACTTGGCCTCGAAGTCCCAGAACTCCTCGCCGCCGTCGATGAGCAGCTGGCCGGGAACGCTGGTATCCGGAGGCGCGCCGTCCAGGCCCTCAAGGACCGAGACCTCGACCTCGACGCCGTCGATGGCGGCCTCTACCAGCACCTTCGGGTCGTACTGCCGGGCCGTCGCGATCGCCGCCCGCAGTTCGTCCATGGTGTGTGCCTTCGAGGTGCCGATGCTGGAGCCGCCCCTGGCCGGCTTGACGAACAGCGGCCAGCCAAGCTCCTCAATGTCGTCGAGCACCCGTTTGGCCTCGACGGACAGGGCTTCGGACGCCACCTCGGGCCAATCCCGCTCCCTGACCACCACGAACGGTCCGACCGGCAGCCCCTTCGACCGGAAGATCAGGTTCATGTACTCCTTGTCCATGCTGACGGCGCTCGCCAGCACGCCAGCACCCACGTACCGCACGCCCGCCAGTTCGAGCAGGCCCTGGATGGTCCCGTCCTCGCCGTAGGGGCCGTGCAGCACTGGCAGCACCACGTCGACATCGCCGAACAGGTGCGGGATCTGAGCCGGGGCGGTGGCAACGGTGCTGGTCAGCACGGGGCCGCCGCCGGACCAGGGCACCACTGCAGATCCTGGCTCAGCAACCGCCGCCACAGTGGGCAGCTGGCCGCTGGTGACGGCGAGCCGCTCCGGATCGTCGGCTACCAGCACCCAGTTGCCCTCGGTGGTAATGCCGACCGGGATGACCTCATACCGCGACCGGTCGATGCCGGCCAGCATGTTGCCGCCGCCCATGCACGACACCTGGTGTTCCGGGCCCCGGCCGCCGAAGACGACAGCGACCCTGATCTTGCGCTGCTCGGTCACGAAACCTCCACTGTCGATTGGTGCCCGGGCGTCAGACGCCGTAACGCTCGGGCTTGGCCGATCTGCTGGCCAGCAGCACCGCGGCGTCCGCGATAGCCAGCCCGTCATGCATGACCCCGGCGATCACTTCGGTGATCGGCATCTCCACGCCGTGATCGCGTGCCAGCTGGCGGACGGACTGCGACGACTTCACGCCCTCCACGGCCTGCGTGGTGCTGACGAGCAGCTGCGCGAGCGGCACACCCTGGCCGAGCTTCTCGCCGAACGAGCGGTTCCGTGCGAGCGGCGAGCTGCAGCTGGCAACGAGATCACCGAGGCCTGCCAGCCCCGCGAAGGTGTGCTGGTCGGCCCCGAGCGCAGCGCCCAGCCGGGCAATCTCGGCTAGCCCGCGGGTGATAAGCGTGGCCCTGGTGTTGTCCCCAAGGCCCATGCCGGCGGCGATACCGACGGCCAGGGCGATGACGTTCTTCACGGCGCCGCCCAGCTCGCAGCCGATGATGTCCGGATTTGTGTATGCGCGGAAGTAGCCGGTGTGGCAGGCCTGCTGCAGTCGGCTGCCGACAACCTCGTCGGCGCACGCCACGACGGTGGCACAGTACTGGCGCGCGGCGATCTCCAGGGCAAGGTTCGGTCCGGAGATCACCGCGATCCGGTCGCGGCCGGCGCCCGTCACCTCGGCGATGACCTGACTCATCCGGTCCCCGGTGCCGAGCTCGATGCCCTTCATCAGGCTCACGAGGACGGCCTCGGACGGCAGCAGGCTGCGCCAGGCGGTGAGGTTGTCCCGCAGCGTCTGGGCCGGTACCGCCATCGCGACGAGGTCGGCGTCAGCTAGCGCCTCGCTGGCGTCGGCGGTTGCCCGCAGGCTGCCGGGCAGTGTGACGCCCGGCAGGTACCGCTGCGAGGTGCGGGTGGCTTCGATCTGCGCGGCCAGCTCGGGGCGGCGGCACCAGAGCACGACTGGCGTGCCCGCGTCGCAGAGCACCTGCGCGAACGTGGTGCCCCACGACCCCCCGCCGAGCACCGCGGCTTTCACGGGATGGGTGTCCCCGGCTCGTCGCCCGGCTGGCTGGCGCCGCTCTGGCTGGCGTCCTGCAGTGCCCGCAGGTCCTGGCGGAACTTCCGGCGTGCGACGGCCGGGTGGAAGAACTCGGCCGGCGGCGGCAGGTCGCGCAGGCCACCGAGCAGACTCGCCACCTCCTTCATGATCTTGTCAGTGGCGGCTCGGAGCACGCTGTTCGTCATCGGCTGACCGCGGAACTCCGACAGATCGACGGGCGGGCCGGCGACCAGCCGGACGGTCTTGCGCGGCAGCAGCTTCGGCACGAACGTGCCGTACGGCAAGATCTTCTGCGCGCCCCAGTGCGCGATCGGCACGACGGGGACGTCCGACTCCAGGGCGAGCCGGGCCACGCCAGTCTTGGCCACCATCGGCCACTGGTCGGGATCCCTCGTGACGGTGGCCTCGGGATAGAAGATCAGGCACGAGTTCGTCCTGGCGACGAGCTGGGCCGCCTGCTTGAGCACGAGTGCCGCGTCGGCCTGGCCGCGGTAGACCGGCAACTGCCCGAGCCAGCGCAGCACCGTGCCGAGTACCGGGATCTCGAACAGCGACGACTTAGCCAGGAACACCGGGTACCGGCCCGCGCTGTCCGCGAATAGCGCTACGGCGAAGATGTCCATGTAGGACAGGTGGTTGACGGCCAGGATGACCGGACCTGTGGCCGGGATGTGCTCCTGCCCGCTCCAATCCAGGCGCATCATCATCCGGATGCCCGGCCGCAAGATGATCTTCGAGACGTTGCGCCAGGCAGCGGAGTACGTGCCGTCTGCCGCCCGAGCCTGCCTGCCTGCCATCGTCTCCTCCACCGCCTGCGCCGCCTGGGAGGATCATATGCATGGCACCGGACCCGCAGACCCCGCTTGCCTGGTCACTGGTGATCCCCGTAAAGGTACTTGCCCAGGCCAAGACCCGGCTCGTCGGGCTTGCCGCGGACCGCCGGTCACGGCTGGTGCTGGCGATGGCAGCAGACACCGTGGCGGCGGCCCTCCGGGCGGCGCCGGTCGCAACGGTACTGGTGGTGACCGACGATCGGGAGGTCCGCCAGATGGCCGTCGAACTGGGCGCGATCGTGCTCGCCGATGCACCCGGCGCGGGCCTGAACGAGGCCTTCGGTTACGGCGCCGCGTATGCGCTGGAGCGCTGGCCGGACCGCGGCCGCTGCGGCCTGGCGGGTGACTTGCCGGCGATCGAGCCCGCGGAGCTCACAGCGGTCCTTCGCGTGGCGGCCGGGCTCGGCGAGGCGTTCGTGGCAGACGCCGACGGCACTGGAACCGCGCTGTACACAGCAGCGCCCGGCTCGGCGTTCCGGCCCCGGTTCGGACCGGCGTCCCGCCGCCAGCACCTAGACGGCGGCGCGGCAGAGATCACTGCGGACGCAACCGCGGCGGTGCTGGCCGGACTGCGCCGGGACGTCGACACGGTCGACGACCTGCGCGCCGCCGCCGCGATAGGGCTCGGCCCGCGGACCCGAGCGGAGCTGGCGCTCGACGGTTGGGTCTAGATGTGCACGAAGTGTTGGCGACCCGGCCTGACCTCTGCGTACCCGTCCGGCACGGCCTCTCACCTGTCGCCGGGTCCTGGTCGTCGTCGGCTACCGCCAGAACAACCGGGCCGATCGCGCCAGAAACGGCGACAGGCCACGGGAGCAGCATGCGGCAAGTCGTGATGTCATCAACGCCGGCGCCGGCGCCCGGTTACCGTCCCGCTGTGGGACGAGAAGTGCAGCATCGTTACGAGACGTAACTGTTGACCGTATTTCGCCAGGTGTAGCCTGCGCTCACCGGGCACACTGCTGCGTCAAAGGCGGCACCGACATGAAGCTCGGCTACGGCGTAATCGTTTCCGCCCTGGTCTCGGCTGGCCTGCTCGCCACAGCCTGCGCCAGCTCATAACCGCCGCCGGCTGGCACCAAGACGGCCGCGCAGATCGTGCCGGCAGTGAAAGCAGCCATGAGGGCGGCATCGGGCGTCCATGTGGCCGGCACGGTGACCAGCGGCTCAAACAAGGCCGTCATCGATGAGAGCATCAGCGGCGGCAACGCCTCCGGGACGTTCCGCGCGGACGGCATCACCGCCGCCTTCGTCGTCGCGGACGGCAAGGTCTACCTGCAGGTCAACCCGGATTACCTGAAGCTCGCCGGCCTGCCTGCGGCGAACTGCGCCACCGTCTGCGGCAAGTACGTCCAGGTCCCGGCATCGCAATTCGCGTCGTTCACGGTATCGGCCAGCATGGCGCACTGGACGAGCGCGATCGCTAGTTCAATCCCGTCGGCCGCAGGCGACACGAGCGACCTGTTCAAGCCAGCCACCTTCGAGGGCCACCCGGTGCTGCAGCTCATACAGGCCACGCAGACGGTCGACGTCGCCAGGACCGGCCCCCCGTATCCCGTGCTCATCTCGAGCCCGACATACGGCAGCGTGACATTCTCGGAATGGAACTCGGTGCCGCCGGTGACTCCACCGCCGCCGAGCCAGATCATCACACGGAGCAGCCTCTGACGCACCGCTGGCAACGACCAGCGCCGCCAGCTTGCCTGTAAGTCCCCCTGCCACCGCCGGGAGTGACAGGCATACTCGCGTCTCAGCCTGACGGCCTGCAGGGCCCCCCGGTGGGGAGGGGACGCCATGAGGCGGGTCAGGACCGCACCGGCCTTATATGTGCACGATCGGGCAGGTGAGGGTCCTGGTGATGCCGGGCACGCCCTGAATCTGCGCAACCACCATGCGGCCGAGCTCGTCGACGTTCTCCGACTCGGCCCTGACGATCACGTCGTAGGGTCCGGTCACGTCGTCAGCCTGCGTGACGCCCGGGATGTTGCCGATGGCGGTTGCTACCTCGGCCGCCTTACCCACCTCGGTCTGCACGAGAATGTAAGCCTGCACCATTGCGCCCCTCCACACTCGTGGTCGTCTGCTAACGCTATCGCGGGAGGCCGCCATCACCGTTGCCGACGTGGGTGAATTCGGGCTGATCGCGGCCATCCGGGAGATGCTGCCGCCGGATGTGACCGCAATCGTCGGCATCGGCGACGATGCCGCCGTGCTGCCCGCACCGGACGGCCGGACGGTCGCGAGCACGGACTTGCTGATCGAGGGCAGGCACTTCCGGCGTGACTGGTCGAGCGCGCGGGACATCGGCACCAAGGCCGCCGCCCAGAACCTCGCCGACATCGCGGCGATGGGCGCGGCGCCGACGGCGCTGCTTTTCGGCCTGGCCGTACCGGCCGCCACGGCGGTGACCTGGGTGCTCGAGCTGACCGGGGGCCTGCTGGCGGAGTGCGAGCGAGCCGGGGCCGTCATCGCGGGCGGGGACGTCACGGGCGCAGACACGGTGATGCTGGGCATCACCGCGCTCGGGACGCTGGCCGGACGCGCGCCGGTGACTCGTGGCGGTGCCCGGCCGGGTGACGTCGTCGCCATCCGCGGAGCGGTCGGCCAGTCCGCGGCCGGGCTCGCCGTGTTGCAATCGGGCCTCGAGCCGGGGAGCGGCGCCGGCCTCGCCGAGCTCGTGGCTGCGCACCGGCGGCCGCAGCCCGACTACCAGGCCGCCCCGGTGGCGGCGGCGGCCGGCGCCACCGCGATGATCGATATCAGCGACGGTGTGGTGGCCGACCTCGGCCACATCGCGGCCGCGAGCGGTGTCGGCATCGAGATCCGGTCAGAGCGCCTGGCGACCGCCAGCCTGCAATCCGCCGCCCGTCAGCTTGGCGCCGACTGGCGCGCCTGGGCCCTCCGTGGCGGGGAAGATCACGCCCTCGCGGCTTCGTTCCCGCCGGATGTGCGTCTGCCACCAGGCTGGACGGTCATCGGCAGAGTCCTGGCCGGGACAGGGGTTGCCGTCGACGGGCAGCCCTGGCGCGGTGGCGGCGGCTGGGACCACTTCCCCGCCAGCTGAGAATCCTGGGAATGGGCTGTGCAGATGCACATTGCACTAGTGGAATCTGCTGTCGGCTTGATATACATCCCCTTGATGCCCCGCCATCGCATCGAGCGTGAGCCGCGACACAGGGCGCAGCGGCCCGCGCGTCGGCGCGCCCGACGCGTCCAGTTTCACGCTGTCACTGCGCGGCCGCCGGGGCACGCCAGGACAGCCACCGGCCCCAGCCGGGTCAGCGTCGCGTGGCGCGCGATAGGTACCGGCTCGTCTGATCGTCTGATCGCCCTGGGTGCCTGGCTTCGGCCGTATCGGCGGCACGTGCTGTCCGGGGCCGTTCGCGGGCTCCTGGTCTCCCCGTGGTTCGCCGCCGGGGCCGGCTTTGTCGTCGCCGCCGGGGCGTTCATCTACGCGCCGCACGCCGAGCTTGAGTTCGGGAACGCGATCGGCGTGACCCAGTGCACGCTGGCCCAGTGTCACCCGACCACCGAGCAAGGCGCGCCGCCGCTCCCAGCGGGCACCGGCGCTGGGCCGGTGGCGGCTAGTCCAGCGACCGGCCCCGCGGCTGTGACTGATGGCCTGACCTTCAGGTATGCGGTGAACTGGCACACCCACGGCATGTTCCAGATGGTATTGACCGTGACCGGCAAGAAGGCCATCGGCAACTGGCGGCTGGCATTCGTGATCCCGGGCGCCACTGACGTCAGAGTGCTCGGCGCGGACTGGCAACCGTCGGGCACCGATGGCGGCACTGCGAGCGGGACGACCATCGCCGACAGCTACGGGCCTGCTGCTGGGCGCAGCACGTCCGCCTCCGGCATGCCGACGCCCGAGGACGAGATCGACAGCGCTCGCGGTCAGCCCGATGCCGTGTACCTCATTGTGGACGCCGACGGCACGCCGGCCGCTCCGGAAAGCTGCGGCTATAACGGGGCGGCGTGTCAGTTCAGCCTGGGCTAGTTGCCTCGCCCGGCTGCGGCCTCAAGCCGGTGATGAGCGCTCGCAGGGTGGCAGCCACAGCGTCCCTGGTCGCGGTCGGTTCCGGCGAACTGGCGATGAGCAAGCCAGCCCGGGTGAGCGCGCCGAACAGCAGTCTGGCCAGCGTCGGCGGGTCGTCGACGGCCAGGGCGCCAGAATCGTTGGCCGCCTCCAGCGCGGCAATGGTGGCCGCCAGCGCGTAACGCTCATCGAGCTCGGTGAAGCGCTCCAGACCCAGCACGGACGGCGCCTCGGTCACGATGATCCTGGCGACCTCCGGCTCCAGCAGCTTGTCCAGGAACGCGCCGATGCCCGCGACCAGGAGCTCGACCGCATCAGCCGACTCCGGCGGGACGAAGTCGGCTGACAAGTCCGCGTGTACCTGCTCGAACACCGCCTCGAACACGGCGGCCTTGTTCGGGAAGTGGTGGTAGAGCGCGCCGGTGGTTACCCGTGCCTCACGGGCGATGTCCTCGACCGAGGTTGCCGCGAAGCCGCTGGCGCCGAACAGCCGCCGGCCGGCGGTCACCAGGGCGGCACGCGTCTGCGCCACCTGCTCCGACCGGAGCGAGTGTTGTTCGTCGGCCATGTCCACTGTCTAGCTCATCGTCGGCCAGTTGCGCACATCGGCGCGCGGTGACATAGTGACACTATGTACAAGAGTGATGCTACGACACGGAGGACCACTATGCACGGAACAGCTGTACACACTGCTCTGGAGACGGTGCGGGCGGATGGCGCTGCGCTGCTGGACATCGGAGCCGGGCTCACCGAGCAGCAATGGCAGGCGCCGTCGGGGTGCCAGGGCTGGCGAGTGCAAGACGTCGTCACCCACCTGGCGAACCTGTTCTGGATTCTCGTCGACCCAACGAAGCTCCCTCCTGTCGACGGCGTACCGGTCGAGCAAGTGAACGAGGCCGCGGTTCTGGCCAGGCGGGCCACTTCCGGGGCGGCGGCGCTCGCAGACTACGAGCAGGTCGTCGGGCCCGCGCTGGAGAAGCTGGCCGAGGTGGCGGCCCTCACCATGGAGGTGCCGCTCGGCGATCTCGGCACGTACCCGGCCGCGCTGCTGCCCACGGCCTATAGCTTCGACCACTACACCCATATCAGGGCCGACCTGTTCGAGCCGCGCGGACCGCTCCGGGGTACCCCGCCGCCATCGGACGCGGAGCGGCTTGCCCCGGTGCTGGACTGGATCGAGGCGGCGCTCCCGCAGCAGAACCCGGCCGCGGCCGCGGCGTGCACGCTCGAGCTCGAGGTGACTGGCGCGGGGGCGCGGTCACTATCGTTCGGGTCGGGTCGGCCGGTAGCCACCATTCGGTCCGACGCGCCGGCACTCGTCCGCTGGGTGACACAGCGTGGCGGCTGGGCCGAGCTCGGGGTGCAGGCGACCGGAGATGAGGGGGCGCTGACCGCGGCCCGGGCCCTCAAGGTGTTCTAGATTGGGGCTCATGTCCAGCTCGCCGCCGCGTGTCCTCGCCATCGCCGGCTCGGACTCCGGCGGCGGGGCGGGCATCCAGGCCGACCTCAAGACCATGCTGGCGCTCGGCGTGCACGGCATGACCGTTGTCTGCGCGGTCACCGCGCAGAACTCGGTCGGCGTGCAAGGCTACTGGGAGCTGCCAGCGGAGGCGGTGCGCGCCCAGCTTGAGTCCGTGCTGACCGACATCGGCACCCAGGCCGTCAAAACCGGGATGCTCGCCTCACCCGTGCTGGTCGGCACGGTGGCTGAGGCGCTGCGGGAGGTCGCGGCACCCATCGTGGTAGACCCGGTCGCGGTGTCCAAGCACGGCGACAGCCTGCTGTCGGCGGGCACGCTGGAGGCGATACGGGACCGGCTGCTGCCGCTGGCAACGGTCGTGACGCCCAATCTGCTGGAGGCCGAGCTGCTCACCGGCCGGAGCATCTCCGGCGAGGGGGAAATGCTGCTGGCGGCGCGGGCCCTGCTCGCGATGGGACCGCAATGGGTGCTGGTGAAGGGCGGGCATCTGGCGGGCAGCCCGGTGGACCTGCTGGTGACCGGCGACACGGCGCTCCGCTTCCCTGCCGAGCGGATTAGCAGCGTGCACACCCACGGGACCGGCTGCACCCTAGCCTCGGCGATCGCGTCCCGGCTAGCGATCGGCGACGACATGGCCACCGCGGTCAAGGCGGCGAAAGACTATGTGACCGGCGCGATCGCGGCCGGCTTCCCACTGGGCGCCGGGATCGGCCCAGTTGACCATGGATGGCGGCTGCGGGCCGCCGCGCACCTGCCCTGACGGCTGACTGTGCTAGCCGCGCGCCACCTGGCGGGTGACCTTGCCAGCCTTGATGCAGGACGTGCACACGTTCAGGTGGCGCGGGGTCTTACCGACCATGGCGCGCACGCGCTGAATGTTGGGGTTGAAGCGCCGCGAGGTCCGGCGGTGCGAAAACGACACGTTCTTGCCGAAGCTCGGCCGCTTGCCGCACACATCGCAGACGGAAGCCACGGGATCGCTCCAGTTCCAGGGGAGATAGTCGATGCAGAATAGCACGGCCAGCAGGGCCTTCTCGCTCGCGCCGAGCCCGTGATGACGCTACCCCAGCCTATCCTGGCCGCATGGCCGTGCTCGCAGATCCGCTGCGCCTGGTCGTCGGCGACAAGGCAGCCAAGCGCCTCGCCGCTGCGCTCGACGTGCACACGGTCGGCGACCTGCTCGGCTATTACCCGCGCCGGTACGACAAGCGGGGCGAGCTGACCGACCTGGCCGGCCTGCGTGACGGCGACCACGTCACGGTGCAGGCTGAGGTCGCCTCGGGCTCGACCCGGCGGATGCGCAACCGGTCCGGCTCGATCTTCGAGGCCGTCGTCACCGACGGGCACGGCACGCTGACGCTCACGTTCTTCGGTCACGGCGGTCAGGACTGGCGGCAGCGGGAGCTGAGCCCCGGCGTCCGCGGCCTGTTCTCGGGTCAGGTCTCCAGCTTCCGCGGTAAGCGCCAGCTCACCCACCCGGACTACGAGCTGCTCGGTCCCGGCCACTCAGGCGCCCGGGCTGCCGAGTTCGCCGCCGAGCTCATTCCCGTCTACCCGGCCACCAGCCAGCTGTCATCGTGGAAGATCGCCGACTCGGTGCGCATCGCGCTCGACGTTCTCGACGTCCCGGATGACCCGCTGCCCGCCTCGGTCCGGGCCACACACGGGCTGTGCGGCTACGCCGACGCGATGCGGGGCATCCACCGCCCGGTCGACGAGGCCGATTTCCGGCGGGCCAGGAAGCGGCTGAAGTGGGACGAAGCGTTCACCCTCCAGGTGCTGCTCGCCCAGCGCAGGCTCGCCGCCGTGAGCTGCAGCGCGATCCCGCGACCGCCGGTGCCGGACGGTCTGCTCGCCGCGTTCGACGCCGTGCTGCCGTTCGAGCTCACCATCGGCCAGCAGCTGGCCGGTGTCACCATCGCGGCCGACCTGGCCGGTGACCACCCGATGCACCGGCTGCTACAAGGCGAGGTCGGCTCCGGCAAGACCGTGATCGCGGTGCGGGCGATGCTGCAGGCGGTCGATGCCGCCGGCCAGGCCGTGCTGCTGGCTCCGACCGAGGTACTCGCGCAGCAGCACTACCGGTCGATCGCCGCCATGCTCGGTCCGCTCGGCATGGCCGGCCAGCTCGGCGGGGCCGACCACGCCACCAGGCTCACGCTGCTGACTGGGTCACTT
Source organism: Streptosporangiaceae bacterium (assembly GCA_049675875.1). Classification (GTDB taxonomy): domain Bacteria; phylum Actinomycetota; class Actinomycetes; order Streptosporangiales; family Streptosporangiaceae; genus JAJYUU01. Next base: position 7,045 of record JBAUAR010000072.1, on the reverse strand, counting down.
GGCGCGGCGGCCCGCCGCCGCGCACTGCTAGCGGCTGCGTCGGGCGAGGCCGGAATCGTCCTCGGCACGCACGCCCTGCTTGAGGACCGGGTGCAGTTCGCCGATCTGGCCCTGGTCGTCATCGACGAGCAGCACCGATTCGGCGTGGAGCAGCGCGACGCGCTGCGCGACAAGGCCGGCGACGGACGGCCGCACATGCTCGTCATGACTGCGACGCCAATCCCGCGCACGGTGGCGATGACGGTGTTCGGCGACCTGGACGTGTCGACGCTGACGGAGCTGCCGGTCGGCCGTGCGCCGATTAGCACGCACGTCGTCCCGGTGGCGGAGCGACCGCACTACCTGAGCAGGACGTGGGAGCGGATCACGGAGGAGGTCGCGGCCGGCCGCCAGGCCTACGTGGTGTGCCCGCGAATCGGCCTGGACGACGAGGAGACCGACGGGGCTCCGGCGGCGGTACTCGAGCTCGCGGCTGAGCTGTCCGCCGGACCGCTAGCCGGCCTGCGGCTCGCCATCCTGCACGGCAGGCTGCCGGCCGAGGAGAAGGAGAAGGTCATGCTGGCCTTCGCCGACGGGCTGGTGGATGTGCTGGTCACCACCACCGTCGTCGAGGTCGGCGTCGACGTGCCGAATGCGACGGTCATGGTGATCATGGATGCCGACCGGTTCGGCGTCTCCCAGCTGCACCAGCTCCGCGGCCGGGTCGGCCGTGGCGGCGAACCCGGTCTGTGCCTGCTGGTGACGGCGATGCCCGAGGGCGCGCCGGCCCGCGACCGGCTGGACGCGGTCGCTTCCATCGCCGACGGGTTCGCGCTGTCGCGGATCGATCTGGAGCAGCGCCGGGAGGGCGACGTGCTCGGCACGGCCCAGGCCGGGCGCAAGTCGAGCCTGAAGCTGCTGCAGCTGCTGCGCGACGAGGAGCTGATCGGCCAGGCCCGCGAGGAGGCTGTCGCGCTGGTGGACGCCGACCCGGCGCTGGCCCGCCAGCCAGGCCTCGCCGCGGCGGTGCGAACGCTCATCGACGCCGAGCAAGCCTCGTTCCTGGAGAAGGCGTGAGTCCGCGGATCATCGCCGGGTCGGTCGGCGGACGCCGGCTGGCGGTGGTGCCTGGCCGGGTCACCCGGCCCACCAGCGATCGCACTCGGGAGGGCCTTTTCGCCACCGTCGAGGCGATTCGCGGGGGACTGGCCGGAGCGGCGGTGCTTGACCTGTACGCGGGCTCGGGGGCGGTCGGGCTCGAGGCGCTGTCCCGCGGCGCCACCGATGTGCTCCTGGTTGAGGCCGACGCCAAGGCCGCGCGGGTCATCCGCGCGAACGTCGCCGCGCTCGGACTGGCCGGGGCGCGGGTGGTCAACGCCGGAGTGGCGCGGGCGCTCGCTGCCGGCCCGGCGGGGGAGCGGCCGCGGGACTTCGTGTTTGCCGATCCGCCGTACCGGGTCGACGACGGGGAGCTCCAGGACATGCTGACCGCGCTGCTGGCGGGCTGGCTGGCGCCGGGCGCGCTGGTGGCGGTCGAGCGGGCGACCCGATCAGGTGCACCAACCTGGCCAGCTGGGTACGAAGCAGACAGGTCCCGCAGATACGGCGAGGCGACAATCTGGTACGGTCTCGCGGCAGGCGCACAGCCTGCTGCTATGTCCCCGACGGGAGCGTGAACCGGAGTGCGGCGCGTTGTCTGCCCAGGCTCTTTCGACCCGGTGACCAATGGCCACCTCGACATCATCAGTCGCGCCGCCCAGCTGTACGACGAGGTTGTTGTCGCGGTAGGCGCCAACGTCACCAAGGTGACCCTGTTCACCCCGAGCGAGCGGGTCGAGCTCATCCGGGAGGCCACCAAGGAGCTCGGCAACGTGCGGGTGGACCAATTCGACGGGCTGACCGTGGATTTCTGCCGCCAGAACGACATCTCGGCGATCGTCAAGGGGCTGCGCGCCGTCAGTGACTTCGACTACGAGATGCAGATGGCCCAGATGAACTACAGCCAGGCGGGGGTCGAGACGCTGTTCATGACCACCAACCCGCTCTACGCGTTCCTGTCGTCGAGCCTGGTCAAGGACTTCTGCAAGTACGGCGGCGACGTCAGCGGCCTGGTCCCGGCCAACGTGCTCGACCAGTTGCACGCGAGACTGTCTCAGTCCTGAGGGCGCCGTCTCAGTCCTGAGGGCGCTGTCTCAGTCCCGAGGCCACCGTCCGAGGTGATCGCGGCGTTTTGGGATTGCCGCAGACCGGCCGGTAGGCTAAGCAGACACTGTGCCACTACTACCGACTGCCATGCCGCCACACTCGTCAGCCCGTCACCACCGTGATGTCCGGGGCCCGCTGGTCTTCGATACCAGGGATCTTGGACCTGGGTCGGCACGCGCGCTGACCCGGCAGGTGGCGGCGCCTGACCACCTGGGCGTCGAGCTGGCCAGGGTCCCGGCGGGCGCCGAGCTCGCGCTTGACCTGCAGCTCGAGGGAGTTGCCGAGGGCGTGCTGGTGACGGCTACCGTCACCGGGCCGCTGGCGGGTGAGTGCGCACGGTGCCTGGAGCCGTTCTCCGCCCCGCTGCAGGTTCGGTTCCAGGAGCTGTTCGCCCGGGCTGACGACTCGGCGGTCGACGACCTGGATGGCGCGGACAGCTATCGGCTCGATGCCAGCGGTCTGCTGGACCTCGGGCCGGCGTTGCGGGACGCTGTAGTGCTCGAACTGCCGCTCTCGCCGCTGTGCGAGGACGGCTGCCAAGGGCTGTGCGCGGAGTGCGGGGTGCGGCTCGCTGACGCCGAGCCAGGTCACGGGCACGAGGAACGCAGCGCGGTGTGGTCGGTGCTGAAGGACTTCCGGGCAGACGAGCCGGACGATGATCGGGGCCAGGACGGGTAGCTGAGGGTGCCGTTACTGCTGGGAAGGGCGGGCAGGTGACTGATGCAGCTGGCAGGCCCGCCGGGTCTGTGCCGTCTCCCGCCGCCGCGCGCCTGCTCGGCGCGCTGCACGTTGAGATCACCGCTGAGCTGCTGGAGCGAGCGCTCATGCACCGCTCCTACGCCTACGAGAACGGCGGGCTGCCGACCAACGAGCGGCTGGAGTTCCTGGGTGACTCGGTCCTCGGCCTGATCGTGACCGATACCCTGTTCCGCTCCTACCCGGACCTGCCGGAAGGCCAGCTGGCCAAGCTGCGCGCCGCGGTTGTCAACATGCGCGCCCTGGCGGGCGTGGCCCGGAGCCTGGACCTCGGCGCCTACGTACGGCTTGGCAAGGGCGAGGAGGGGACCGGCGGCCGGGACAAGTCGTCCATCCTCGCCGACACGCTCGAGGCGGTGATCGGCGCGGTCTACCTGGATCAGGGACTCGCCGTCGCTGACGGGCTCGTGCACCGGTTGTTTGACCCGGTGATCGCGCGGTCGGCTCGGCTTGGCGCCGGCCTGGACTGGAAGACGTCGCTGCAGGAACTGACCGCAGCCGAGATGCTCGGCGTGCCCGAGTATCACGTCGAAGAGAGCGGTCCGGATCACCAGAAGTTCTTCCGCGCCTCGGTCCGGATCGGCTCGCGCACCTACGGCCGGGGCGAGGGCCGGTCAAAGAAGGAAGCTGAGCAGCAGGCGGCCGAGGCGGCCTGGACGGCCATCACCGAGGGACGGACGGGCTCGCCCGAGGCCGACGCGCCGGTGATCTAGCCGGTGCCAGAGCTGCCTGAGGTCGAGGTGATTCGGCGTGGGCTCCAGCAGTTCGTCGTCGGTCGGCGCATTGCCGACGTGACTGTCCTGCATCCGCGCGCGGTGCGGCGCCATCTGGCCGGACCCGCTGACTTCGCGGCCAGGCTGGCCGGCCGGGTTGTCGACGGCACCCGGCGACGCGGCAAGTACCTGTGGCTGCCCATCGGGGACGACGCGCTGCTGGCCCATCTCGGCATGAGCGGCCAGCTGCTCGTCGGGCCGGCCGTGGCCCCACTGTCACCGCACGTGCGGGTCCGCTTCACCTTCACCGACGGCGGCACGGACCTGCGGTTCACCGACCAGCGCACGTTCGGCCACCTGCTCGTGTCCGCCGACGGCGCGCAGCTGCCGTCGGTGATCGCGCACATCGCGCCCGACCCGCTCGAGGACGCGTTCGACCTGCGCTGGCTGACCACCCGGATGCGTGCGCGCCGGACCGGCGTCAAGCGGGCGCTGCTCGACCAGTCCCTGGTGAGCGGCATCGGCAACATCTACGCCGACGAGGCGCTGTGGCGAGCCAAGCTGCACTACGCGAGGGCGACCGACCGGCTGCGGCGGGGCGAGATCGCGAGCGTGATGGGGGCCGTAGCGGACGTGTTCGGCGCGGCGCTCAAAGACGGCGGTACGAGCTTCGACAGCCTGTACGTGAACGTTAACGGCGAAAGCGGGTACTTCGACCGGTCGCTGAACGTCTACGGGCGCGCGGGTGAGCCGTGCCCGCGGTGCGGCACTCCGATCCGCCGAGATGCGTTCATGAACCGCTCGTCCTACACGTGCCCGCACTGTCAGCCACGACCACGGTCCGGCCGGTGGTAGGCGGCGCTGCGGGCGTTCCGCCGCTAGAGAGCACTGCGGACCGCAGGCTGACGGTGTGGGTGGAGGGGCGCGTGCAGGGCGTGGGGTTCCGCTGGTGGGTGCGCGCCAACGCGCTCGAGCTCGGGATGACCGGGTATGCGGAGAATCTGGCGGACGGCCGGGTCAAGGTCGTCGCTGAGGGAGCCGGATGCGGCTGCCGCGAGCTGCTTGCCCGGCTCGAAGCGGAAGGCTGGCCACGACGGCCCGGCCGGGTCAGCCGGGTGACCCATCGATGGGCGCAGGCAGCGGGCAGCCTGGCCGGATTCGCTGAGCGGTGAGCCTGTCGGCGGCCCGCAGTGGTCTACGCCCTGCCCCTGACCTGCATGATCGTCAAACTTGACCTAATAGCCTTGACGGTGGGACCATAGAGGTGTTAACAAGCGCGCAGCTCCCGTGTGCAGATAGTTCTGTGCGGATAGTTCTGCCCGGAGAGTTCGTTCTGTCTGGAGCCTGCTGCCCGGCGTTCTGCGCGCAGTGCCCACCCTGGTCACTCAGTGTGGAGGACCTTACACAATGGCAAAGGCTCTACTCGGCCACGTCGGCGGGCCGGATCCCCGCATGGTCGCAGAGATGCGCCGCCTTCAGCAACGAGTACGCGACCTGGAAGCCGAGCTTGCCCGGCTTCAGGATGAGAACGATGTGCTAGTCGCTTCGGCGGGTCATGACCTGCTAGTTCCGGTCCGCGAGCCAGCGCTCGCCTAATCTCGGCGTTGGTGCCACGAATCCGAAAGGCGAGGGACGCTTAGGCGTCCCTCTTCGGTTTTCCAGCCGGTCATCGCGGGTCCTGGCTCGGTTGCTGCTTCCCTGGTATTAGGGTGCCAACGTAGGCGGCCCCGGGGAGGAGTCTGCAGGTGTACCTGAAGACCCTGACCCTGCGCGGCTTCAAGTCCTTCGCCACTACCACCACACTGCGGTTCGAGCCCGGCATCACGTGCATAGTCGGCCCGAACGGCTCGGGGAAATCCAACGTCGTCGACGCTTTCGCGTGGGTGATGGGTGAGCAGGGCGTCAAGCCACTGCGCGGCGGCAAGATGGAAGACGTCGTCTTCGCCGGCACGGCCGGGCGGCCTGCCCTCGGCCGGGCCGAGGTGGCGCTCACCATCGACAACAGCGACGGCGCGCTGCCTATCGACTACTCCGAGGTCACGATCAGCCGGCTGCTGTTCCGGTCAGGGCAGAGCGAGTACGCCATTAACGGCGATCAGTGCCGGCTGCTCGACGTCGCCGAGCTGCTTTCCGATACAGGCCTCGGCCGGGAGATGCACGTCATCGTCGGGCAGGGCCAGCTCGACGAGGTGCTCAACGCAGGGCCGGAGGCACGCCGCGCGCTGATCGAGGAAGCGGCGGGCGTGCTCAAGCACCGACGGCGCAAGGAAAAGGCGGTCCGCAAGCTCGACGCTATGCAGGCGAACCTGACCCGGCTCGTCGACCTGACCGGCGAGCTCGGCCGTCGGCTCAAACCGCTCGGCAGGCAGGCGGAGATCGCCAAGAGGGCCGTGCTCATCCAGGCCGAGCTGCGCGACGCCCGGCTGCGGCTGCTGGCCGACGACTACCTGACGCTCGCCGCCGAACTCGAGCGGGACCAGGCGGACGAGGCCGCGGCGGCGCAGCTGCGGACCACGCTGGAAACCGCGCTCGCGCGGGCCCGGGCGGAGGAGGCGGCGCTCGAGGCCGCCGAGCTGCAGCATGCGCCCCGGCTGGCGGCCGCGCAGGACGCGTTTTTCGCGCTATCCGGCCTGGCCGAGCGGATGCGCGGCGTGCTCGGCCTGGCCACCGAGCGACAGCGGTACCTGACAGCGCCCGAGCCCCAGCGCGCTGGGCGCGACCCAGACGAGCTGGAGCGGGAGGCCGCGGAGCTGCGCGCCGAGGAAAAGGGCCTGACCGATCGGCTCACAGTCGCCCGCGAACAGCTGACCACGGCGATCGCGCAGCGGCAGCAGACCGAGGCAGCGCTAGCCGAGAACGAACGGCGGCTGGCGGCTGACGCCGAGGCCGCGGCGCAGCGCGCCGACCGCCTCGGCCGGCTGCGCAGTCAGGTCGAGGCCGCCCTCAGCCGGGCCAGCGCAGCGCAGGAGGAGGCCGGGCGGCTCGCCGAGGTGGCCGAGCAGGCCAGGGCCAGAGCTGAGCAGGCGCAAGTCGAATACGCGGCACTGCAGGACCGGGAGGCAGACCGAGAGCACGGCCGGACCGAGCTAGCGGCCGCGCACGAAGCAGCCGCTGCGGCGGTGACCGCGACCAGGGCGCGGGTGGCCGAGCTGCGCAGTGCGGAACACACGGCTAGCGACCAGCGCGCCGGGCTGCGCGCCAGGGTGCAGGCGCTAACCGAGGCGGTCAGCAGCGGCGCAGACGCAGCCGAGGTGCTGCTGGCCGAGCCGGGCACCTTCGATGGCGTGCTCGGGCCACTGTCCGGGCTGCTGACCGTGGCCGATGGCGCGCAGGAAGCCATCGCGGCAGCGCTCGGCGCTGCAGCCGGGTCGGTGGCCGTGACGGGCCTGGAC
>JBAUAR010000071.1:0-2759 GCA_049675875.1 Streptosporangiaceae bacterium | reverse complement strand
GGCCGGCCTGATCCAGCTCGCGCTCGCCGGCGTGCCGCCATCCGCCGACCCGGTCAGCTCGATTCCGGAGCGGACCATCGCGCGCGTCGTCAGCTGGATCCAGACGATCCCGTGGGCCGAAGTCATGACGGTCGCCGTGCTCGTCCTGGAGGTCCAGCACCGGCCCAGGGCGTGGCACACCGGCCTGCTCGGCGTGGCGCTGCTCGGCTACCTGTTCGCCGTGCACCTCGTCGAGACCCAGGCCAGGGCAAGCGTGCTCAGGCCCCAGCTTCCGCTGCTCGCTGCCGGGCTTGGGCTGCTGGCCCTCGCGGTGGGCGCCGCAGCCGTGCCGGCCTTGCCGTCGGGGTCGACGTCCGCGGTCGTCCGGGTCGTCGCGCTCGCCGCAGCTGTCGTGGCTGGCGCGCTCGCGGTCCCGGTCTGGCTGCACCGACCACGCGAACACTAACGGCCGTGGCGCAGTACCGGCCGTACCGCAGTACTAGGTCGCGTTGCCGCCCGAGGCGGCGGCCTCGGGCTGTGGCAGGCGGGTGGCGTCAAGATCGGCGACGAAGACCTTCTGCAGCATGTGCCAGTCCTGCGGATGCTCGGCAATGCCTGCCTGCCACACGCGGGCGAGCTGCTGGCTCATCGCCGCCACCTTCTGCACCTGGGTCCCGTCGTCAGGCGCAGCGATCTCCGGGTAGATGCGACCGCGCCAGTCGTCGCCCTCAAACCAGAGCGTCACCGGCATGAGGGCGGCGCCGGTGCGGGCCGCGAGCGCGGCCGGCCCGGCGCCGATGCGAGCCGGCTGGCCGAACAACTGGACCTCAACCCCGCCCGCGCTCAGATCGCGGTCGGCGACGATGCATACCAGCCGGCCCTGCCGCAACCGCTGCGCCATGACGCCGAACGGGCTAGGGCCGCCGGTGTGCGGGATCACCTCCATTCCCAGGCTCTGCCGGTAGGCCACGAACTGCTGGAAAACCGACTCCGGCTTGAGTCGCTCGGCGATAACGCTGATCTGTCCGAACCCGCGAGTCATGATCCACGCGGCGGCCACGTCGACGTTGCCGGTATGCGGCAGCGCGAAGATCACGCCGCGCCCGGCCTTGATGTGCGCCAGCGCCGTCTGCTCCTCGCCGGCTACGGACATCCCGGTTGTGATCCGTTCCATCGGCATGCTCGGCAGCCTGAATGCCTCCACCCAGTACCGCAGGTAGGACCTCATCGCCGCGCGCGACAGCTGCCGCAACTCGGCGTCGCTGGCGCCGGGCACGACCCGGCCCAGGTTGGCCTCCAGCTGCCGCATGGCCTTGCCGCGCCTGCGCCACAGGTAGTCAGCGATCCGGGCGAACGCCCAGCGCGCCGCCGGCTCCGGGAGCTGCCGGACAGCCAGCCAGCCGGCCCGGTACACAACGGCGGCGGCGCGATCTGTTAGAGCCATTGCTCCATCTTTGTGGCTTGGCAGCGCGATCGCATGTCAGATCTCCCGAGTCTGCAGCTGACGTGTTCCGAGCGCCAGCGCAGCCGCGCCTGCGACCGCGGCCACTGCCATGGCGGGCAGGTAGTGGGGGAGCTGGTGGGAGCCGGCCACCAGGTCGGCCGGCGCGCCGACTAGTGCGCTCGGCACCCAGCTGGAGATGACACGGACGTCAGCGAGCAGCGGCAGGGCCAGCAGGATCGCCAGCGTCAGGCCCGCCGATGCCACGGTGTTCCGGGCGAGCGAGGCGGCGAGCGTGGTGACTGCGACCGCAAACGACAGGTATACCGCGCCGCACAGCACGCCGCCGAACAGGCCCGCCACCGGCAGCGAGCCGATCAGCAGGCGCGTCTCGTACCAGGCGGCGAGCGTCCCGAGCAGGTAGGCAAGCGACCCGGTCACCGCGTACGCGGTGAACCGCGGCGCGATCAGCCGCCACATACTCGGCACCCTGGTGCGGAAGAACGCCGCCAGCCCCGGGCTGGAATCGAAACCCAGCGCGCTGGCCGCGACGACGACCAGGACGATCAGCCCGACGAGCGCGGCCTCGCTCACATAGCTGCTCAGCGCGTCGGCCGGTGTCGGCTTGGGCAGCCGGATCGCTGCGCCGTGGCCGGCGTGCGCGAGCAGCGTGCTGGCGTACCTGGTGGCGACCGGCTCGATCAGGCCGATGGCCAGGAACACGATCGCGAGCGACAGCGCGCGCGGTGTGCGCACCAGCCGCAGCCACTCCAGCCGCCACAGGCTCATGGCCGGATCCGAGGTAGTCAACTCTCCTCCTTAGCTCGCGCCAGTCAGCGCGAGGTACGCCGACTCCAGGTCAGCGGCGGCGGGCTCGCACGACACCTGGCGGCCGCCGCACCCGGCGATGACGGCCGGGATGCCGCGCTCGCCGTCTTCGATGCTGGTGGCCTCTATCCGCAGCACATCCGGCTGCGCCGGCTCGACCTTGGTGACCCAGGGCTGCCCGGCCAGAGCGGCCGCGACCGCATCGACTCCGCCGGCCAGGCGCAGCAGCCAGCTCGGCGTCAGGTAGGTGTCCATCAGCGCCCTGGCGCTGCCCTCGTAGAGCAGGCGGCCCTCCCGCAGGATGCCGACCTGGTCGGCAACTCGCTGCACGTCGGCCAGAATGTGGCTGGAGAAGATCACCGTGCGGGTACCGCGCATAGCCGCGACAAGCTCGAGCATTTCCGCACGGCCAGCCGGGTCCAGCGCAGACATCGGCTCGTCCAGGATTAGCAGCTCCGGGTCGCCCACCAGGGCGCAGGCCAAGCCGAGCCGCTGCAGCATGCCGCGGGAC
>JBAUAR010000070.1:0-2903 GCA_049675875.1 Streptosporangiaceae bacterium | reverse complement strand
GCACCGAATACGCTGCACCGGCAGACAGCGGCTCGCTTGCCGCATCGGCAGATCACCGGGTGCGGGCTCAGGCTGTTCGGCGGCGCTAGCAACGTCCGCGTTCTCGTCGATGGCACCGTCGGGGTTCGCAACGATCACGTCGAGTCCGTCACTCGGCGGCTGGCCTAGAGATGTGCCCACGGCCGGACTGTAGCCATATGACCATGACCACGGCGTTGCCCAGGTGTTACCGCCCTGGGCGGGGTCGTCGCCAGCGCTGACAGCAGCCAACAACGCTGCGTTCCCAAATGCCCCGACCTACTCGTCTGCCGAGCGCCGGATGTGGAGTGCCGACAACTGTGAACTCGATCAACTAGTTCGGTCAGTCGCCATCGCGCTCCCAGCAGAAACCCGCGACCGTCCTCTCCAGCGAACGCAAATACCGATGCACAGAGTGCTGGCTGTCCAGCGTCATAGGCTCGCGCTCAAGTATGCGGTCGTCGCCACCGTCCCAATGCGCCCACCAGACTTTGCTGGGCAGCCATGAAGGATGGAACTCGACCCGGACATCTAAATTGTGCAGCTGACGCATGACAGCGCGACGGTACTCGCGCGCCGATGGCTCCTCGGGACCGCCACGCCATCGGTAGGACAGCCAGTACTCGAGGGTCAGCGTCTCGCCAACGTCCAGCGTGCGAGACAGCAGGATCTCGGTCGCGAAGAAGTCCCCGCCAATCCACCGAAGTTGTCCAGCAAGCTCCTTACAACCGTGGCCCACCTCAAGCGCCAGCACATTGGTGTCGCAGACGAACGGGAGGCGGTCGACGCCAGGCGCGATGGCCTCGATCACGTGGAGGGTCCGGCTGCGGTCGATCCGGCCATCCTGCCCCACCCAGATGTGATCATGCAGGGACAGCGTCTGGTGCCGCCGCGGACCTATCGCGGCGTCGACGTCGGGCTCGACGCTGAGCGGGACGGCGTGCGTCCCTGATAGCACTCCGATGCGCGATGAGCCAGCAAGTAGTCGCCGCAGCTGGCCGGTCTCCTGCTCGGTAAATCTGAAGGCCCCGATGAACCAGTCGAGCGTCTCCGTGCTCAGCTGCGAACCGGAGAGCGCACCCGACACGATGTCGCGAAGTTGGTACGGCATCACCGGAGCCTCACCGGCGCGCCCGAACGTTAAGTGGCTTGCAATGACCTCGGCGACGGCGAGCTGGTTGATGACATCGTCCCGAGGCTTCGCAATATGGCGCTGCCATGCCTCACGGCAGGCCCCAGGCTTCAACAGCAGCTGTCGCAGGTACTCAGCAGCCGCTCGCTGTGCCGTCAATCGGGCTGCATCGCTCATGCGCGTGCTCTTCCGCCGGATCGGAGTCTGGCACTTGCCATGGTATGCGCCTCAGCTGCGATAGATCGCAAATAAGCTAATAAATGCAACTACTGGCTAACCTGGCGCGCCGACGTCCCACTCCCAATAGAAACCCGCCGCGGTCCGCTCCAGCGATCTCAGATACCTGTGCGCCGAATACTGACTGTCCAGCGTGACGGCTTCGCGCTCAAGCACGCGGCCGTCTGTACCGTCCCAGTGCGCCCACCAGACCTGACGAGGCAGCCGATCTGGATGGAATTCGACCCTTACATCCAAATTGTGAAGCTGCCGCATAACAGCGCGGCGGTACTCACGCGCCGACGGGTCACCGGGATCGCCGGTCCAGCGGTAGGAGAGCCAATACTCGAGGGTCAGGGTCTCGCCGATGTCCAGCGTGCGTGACAGCAGGATCTCGGTCGCGAAGAGATCTCCGCCAATCCGCCGAACCTGCCCGGTCAGTTCCTTGCAGCCCTGGCCTACCTCCAACGTGAGCACGTTGGTGTCGCACACGAACGGAATCCGGTCAACACCCGGTGCGATGGCCTCGATCACATGCATCGTCCGAGCGCCATCGATCCGGCCATCCAGGCCCACCCAGATGTGATCATGCAGGGCGAGAGTCTGATGCCGCCGCGGGCCGATAGCCGCGTCCACGTCCTGCTCTGCGGCGGCTGGTACCGCGTGTGTGCCGCTCATTACACCAATCGTCGCCGCGCCATTCCAGAGCCGCCACAACCGTCCGGCTTCGTGCTCAGACAGCCCAAACGAGTCGATGAAGAGCGTCAGCGCCGAACGGCTCAGCAGGCGACCGGTGAGGGCCCTGGACACAGTGTCCTTGAGCTGGTGTGGGGTCACAGTAGGGTCGGACGGCGACCGCGGCGCGGACTGAAGGTGATGGGCCAGCACCTCGGCTACGGCGAGCTGGTTGATAGTGCCGCGACGCTCGCGCATCGCGTGCTGCTCCCAAGCCACGCGGTAGCGGCCTGGCTTGAGCAGCAACTCGCGAAGGTAATCCGAGGCGGCGCGACGGCCATCAGGCCGCACGTTGTTGCTACGTGGCATCAACTCATCCAGGCTCGCCGATCGCTGGAGCCCAGCTTACCGACCAGCAACCCGCGAGAAAGCACCAAGAGCTGATGAAGTACCTAGACTGCTGCTCTTGCGACATGAGCGGCATGTGGATGTACGCATATCCAAATCCGCACTCAGCTCCGTGATTTGCGTAGATTATCTATTTGTACTATCCAGTAAATTTCAGACTCTGCCGGCGAACAGCTACCCCAGGCACCGCAGTCACCGACGATGTAGGTCTGCCGCGCCGGCAATGAGGAGCGGGGTCATGGTGGCCAAGCGACCGCCACAGCCGGGCCGTCACGGGTCTATTACCGCCACGTTCGGAGTTGGCGACGTCCCTGAGGACGAGCCGCCGGCGATAGTGACGGCTGCAGAGCTAGCAGAACTGGCTGCGACCGCTGCGACACTGAAGCTGAGGCCACCGGCCAAAACCGCTGAACTGGCGAGCGCGACGATTATCCGAGTTCGGACGACTTTCATG
>JBAUAR010000069.1:0-1673 GCA_049675875.1 Streptosporangiaceae bacterium | reverse complement strand
GTTGCAGGGTCTGGTGGAACCGCTCGATTTTGCCTTGGGTTTGGGGGTGTCCGGGGGATCCGTTCGTCTGCCGGACACCGAGGACCGGCAGCAGGTATTCGAACGCGTTGCGGCCGCCTCCGAACCGGGCGGTGTAGACCCGGCCGTTATCCGTGAGGGTGCTGGCCGGCGGGCCGTGCTTGTCGACGGCCAAAAGGAATCCGGCCACCACGTCATCGCCGGTGACCGGCTGATGCGCGGTGCAGCCCAACAGGTAGCGGGAGTGATCATCGAGCCAGCTCAGGATCTCCACATCAGCTCCGTCAGCGAGGCGGTGGTGCATGAAGTCCGATTGCCAGGTCTCGTTCGGCTGCGCGGCCTCAAAGCGCGTGTAGGAGGACCGGGGGCGTTTGCGCGGCTGCGGAGTGATCAACCCGGCCCCATTCAGGATCCGGCTGATCGTCGCCGGAGCAGGCGCCTTGAGTCCCTCCCGCTCTAGGTGCCAGGCGATCGTGACCGGCCCGGCGTCCAGCCCGTCAGCGGTCAGCCGTCCGCGCAGCTCGATCACCCGCCGGCGAACGTCCTCAGACGTTGCGATCGGTGAGCTCTTCGGGCGCCGCGAGCGAGGCTCGAGCGCCTTCAAGCCTCCTCTCCGGTAACGGGCCAGCAGACGGTGTAGATGCCGGCGGGAGAACCCGTACTCGGCAGCGGACCTGGTCACAGACAACTCGCCAGAGGCGACCTTCAGAACAGCAACATGAGCACGGGACATGCCCCGGCAAACTGACCGCCGCCCCGGCGGCGCGCCGGCGATCGCCGTTGCGGCACAGCCCTCCGGGCTGCGCCTCCACGACGACCGCCGCAACCCCCAACCCGAGACCAGATGTGACCTATGTCCCGAGACACGAGGGACATATCACCTGGGACATATGTCCTGAGTCCAGACACCTCCTCCGGCATCGACGAAAGACGTGCAAAGCAGGGGATTTCGGTTTGCGTCAGCTCCACAGAGCTGGCTCGGGGGCCAACCGGGGGCCAACAACGGGGCTAATCCTCGACGAAGCGGTGAACTTCCCGCTGCCCTCGCTGCCCTCACTGATGTCCGAAGGCGGCGGCACGGGAATCACGACAATCGCAGTCGTGCAATCGATGGCGCTCGCACGCGCTCGGTGGGGCCGCGACGAGGCCCAGGGCATCTGGGACGCCGCGACCGTAAAGCTGATTCTCGGCGGCAATGACAACAAGGACGATCTCGAGGACGTCTCACACGTCCTCGGCGAGTACCGCACCAGCGACCGGACCCGCTCCTGGCAGCCCGGCCACTTGCAGTCCAGCACCTCCGAGAGCCACCGCGACGAACGGATCCTCAGACCCTCGATGATCCGCGAGCTGGCGTTCGGCCAAGCACTGCTGCTATTGCGCTCCGCCAAGCCGATCGTCTTACAACTAGACAAGTGGGACCGTCGCCGCGACGCCGAACAGATCCGCGAAGACCACCGACACGTGAGCGACAGCATCCGCGCGCAGGCCGGGTCAGGTGTATGAGACGGTCGGGCAAGCCAGGATGGGGAAAGGTCTACCCCGATCGCTGGCCGGACCTCAGCTGGGCGATCGGCGCGTCTGGTGGCTCCAGAGCTACCTGGACGCACACGACAACACATGGCCGACATGCACCGTCTGCGGAGCCTCATGGG
>JBAUAR010000068.1:0-4381 GCA_049675875.1 Streptosporangiaceae bacterium | reverse complement strand
GGGCGGTGGCTGGCGACCTCGCCGGCCCGGTGCTCGACGATCAGGTCGAGGCCCTCCAGTCCGCCGCACAGCAGTGCGCCGACCTGGATCTGAGCCGGGTCGCCATCAGGGGCTGGTCGTTCGGCGGCTACCTGGCGGCGCTCGCGGTGCTGCGGCGGCCCGACGTGTTCCACGCGGCCGTGGCCGGCGCGCCGCCGACCGACTGGCAGCTGTACGACACCTGCTACACCGAGCGCTACCTGGGCCAACCCGGCACTCACCCGGAAAATTACGCCCGCAGCTCGCTGCTCGATGACGCCGCGAAACTGACCAGACCACTGCTGCTCGTGCACGGCCTGGCCGATGACAACGTGGTGGTGGCCCACACGCTGCGGCTGTCTTCGGCGCTGCTGGCCGCCGGCCGGCCGCACAGCGTGCTGCCGTTGTCGGGCGTGACGCACATGTCGGGCGCCCAGGAGGACGTGGCGGCGAACCTGATGCTGGTGCAGGTTGACTTCCTGCGCACGGCATTGGGTATCACCGCTGGGTGACCAGACTGCTGGTGGGCGGGTACTCCGGCGCGAAAGGCAAGGGCACCGGCATCACCGTCCTGGACGGCGACGAGGTCGTCGCGACGGTCCCGGCTGATTCGCCCTCCTGGCTGACCCGGCATCCGCGGCTGTCGGTGCTGTATGCGGTCGCCGAGACCGACGAGGGGCACGTGCATGCGTGGGCGCTCGAGGACGGCGTGCCCGCCGATCCGCTCGGTACCGGGGCGACCGGCGGCGCGGAGCCCGCGCACCTGACGGTCGACCCCTCCGGCCGGTTCCTGATCACCGCGAACTACACGGGCGGCAGCCTCAGCGTGCACCGGCTCGGCTCGGACGGCAGCATCGGCGAGCGCACCGACCTGGTCCAGCATCAGGTGCACGGCGAGCATCCGCGCCAGGCCACCGCCCACCCGCACATGATCCTTGCCGTGGCCCGCCCCGCGGCCGGTTCCGTGGCGGGTGCCGCGGCGGGTTCCGGGCCTACGGGGTCGGCTATGCCCCCGGCCGACGCCGCGTCCTTCGCAACTGCCGAGCTGCTGGTGACCGACCTGGGCGGGGACGCTATCTACCGGTACTGGCTGGCCGACGACGGTCGGCTGACCCTCGGCGGGGTCATGGTCGCGCCGAAGGCATCGGGGCCGCGACACGTGCTGCCGGTCGGCAGCCGGTACTACGTCACGGCCGAGCTGAGCGGTCAGGTGCTGGTTTATGACGCCGGCCAGCAGCTCGCGGGCGCGATACCCGCCAGCGCGACACCAGGCCCGAACCAGCCCTCCGAGCTCGTTAGCGACGGCCGCTACCTCTACGTTGCCAACCGCGGCCCCAACACCGTGACAGTGTTCGATATCCAGCACGACGCGCCGCGCTATGTCGGCGAGGTCGCCACCGGCGACTGGCCGCGGCACATCGCGCTCAACGACGCGAGGCTGTACGTGGCGAACGAGCGGTCGCACGAGGTGACGTGCATGGCGATCGACCCGGATACCGGCATCCCGGCGCAGTCCGTGACGATCGAGGTCCCGAGCCCGACACACGTGCTGCCGTGACACCCGACCGCGACCGGGTCAGGGCCCGCGACCTGGGCGTCGCTCCGGGAGCGCTGTCGCCAGGCCCAGTGAACGCCATCACGGACGTGCCAGGCATCCGGGTCGGTCACACGACGCTGATCGAAGGCGCCACCATCAGGACCGGCGTCACCGCCGTCGTGCACGACGCCCTGATCGGCGCGAGCCCAGACGGACGGCGCGCACTGCCCGCGGGCCTGGCCGTCTTCAACGGGTTCGGCAAGATGGTCGGTACCACGCAGATCGACGAGCTGGGCATCGTCGAGACCCCGGTGCTGCTGACAGCCACGCTGTCGGTCTTCCGGGTCGCCGACGCGCTGCTGTCTTACCTGCACGAACTGCCTGCCTTCGCGGGTGATGGCTCGCTGAACCCGGTAGTCGCGGAGACCAACGACGGTTACCTGTCCGACATCTGGGCCCGGCCTATCGGTCCGGCGCACGTGCGAGCCGCGCTGGACGGGGCGGCTGGCGGCCCGGTCGCCGAGGGCTGCGTCGGGGCCGGCACCGGCACCGGAGCGCTCGGCTACAAGGCCGGTGTCGGCACCTCGTCGCGGCTGCTCGAGCTATCCGCCGGGACCGGCCCGGCTGTGCTCGGTGCGCTGGTACAGGCGAACTTCGGCGGCGTGCTGACCGTCGGCGGCGTGGCGATCCCGCCGCCGGCCGATGGGCCAACTGAGCCCGGGCCGCCGGGTGGCAGCTGCGTGATCGTGCTCGCGATCGATGTGCCGCTCGGTTCGCGTGAGCTGCGGCGGGTAGCGAACCGGGCGTTCGCCGGAATGGCCAGGGCTGGCTCGGACTTCTCCGGTAACAGCGGGGACTACGCGCTGGCGATCAGCACCGCGTCCGGGCGCGAAGCGACCAGGCCGGACGGCTCCGTTCCCCAAAAAGACCTCGATGTGATATTCACGGCGGCGATCGAGGCGACCGAGGAGGCGATACTCAACTCGGTCCTGACTGCCGTGACCACCACCGGCTACCGCGGCCACATCAGGCGGGCGGTGCGCGTAGACCACCTCCGCGCGGTGCTGGCGCGGGCCGACCAGCCCGGCGGGGGAAGCGGTCGTATGTAGCAAGTGTCACACGATGGGAACCACCTGCCGGCGGCCGCGCAGTGGTATTCAGTGGAATAGGGTTTCCACGCGACGCGTGCCCGCAGCGACGCCGGCTGTTCGCCCTGATCGGGGCGGCTCCGTCAGATCGTGAGCCGGGCTCGGGCCGATCCCATGAATTCCAGGGCGGAGACGTCGACGAATGACGCAAATAACGGACGCGCCAGCCAAGACAAGGGCGCAGATCAGCCAGAAGACGCTGCGCACCGATCCATGGTGGCGGTCTCCGGCGATCACCGCGGTGCTGCTGACCATCTGGGTCAGCTACGCGATCGTGCACGTGTTCATCGGCAAGTACTACTGGGTGCCGCGGTACCACTACCTCACGCCGTTTTACTCGCCGTGCGTCAGCGGCGAGTGCGCGCCGGGGTCGGCCAGCCTGGGTACCTGGATCGGCAGCCTGCCTCCGATCATCCCGTACGCGTTCGTGTCGCTGCCGTTCGTGCTCGGGTTCCGGCTGAGCTGCTATTACTACCGGCGCGCGTACTACCGGGCGTTCTGGCGGGCACCTGCCGCGTGCGCGGTCCGCGAGCCGCACGCCACCTATTCCGGCGAGACCAGGTTCCCGCTGATCATGCAGAACCTGCACCGCTACTTCTTCTACATGGTGATCCTGGTCTCAATCCTCAACACCTACGACGTCGCCCAGGCCTTCCGCGGCCCGGACGGTAGCTTCGGGCTGGGCCTCGGCACGCTGATCATGCTGACGAACGTCGTCCTGCTGTGGGGCTACTCGCTGTCCTGCCACTCCTGCCGCCACATCACCGCGGGACGGCTGAACAACTTCTCCTCCCACCCGGTCCGATACTGGATATGGACGAAGGTCTCATGGCTGAACGCCCGGCACATGCAGCTGGCGTGGACCACGCTCGGCACGCTGATGCTGACTGACCTGTACATCTGGCTCGTGGCGGCCGGGGTGTTCAACGATCCGCGGATCTTCAACTAAGGCAGTGAGGCAGGCGACTTCACATGGCTGACATCGGGCACAGCGACGTGCTGCGGCTCCCCTACGACGTCGTGGTGATCGGCGCCGGCGGATCCGGGCTGCGGGCGGCCATCGAGGCGCGGCTGGCGGGCAAGCGGACGGCGATCATCTCCAAGTCGCTGTTCGGCAAGGCGCACACGGTCATGGCCGAGGGTGGCTGCGCCGCGGCGATGGGCAACATGAACCCGAACGACAACTGGATGGTGCACTTCCGCGACACCATGCGCGGCGGAAAGTTCCTCAACGATCCGCGGATGGCCGAGCTGCACGCCAAGGAGGCGCCGGAGCGCGTCTACGAGCTCGAGGCGTGGGGCGCGCTGTTCGACCGCACCAAGGACGGCAAGATCAGCCAGCGGAACTTCGGCGGCCATGAGTACCCGCGGCTCGCGCACGTCGGTGACCGAACCGGCCTGGAGATGATCCGCACGCTGCAGCAGAAGGTCGTCGCGCTACAGCAGGACGACGCTGTCACGCACGGCGACCCGGAGGCGATGATCAAGGTCTATGCCGAGACCACGATCACCCGGCTGATCAAGGACGGCGACGGCCGGATCGCCGGCGCGTTCGGCTACATCCGGGAGTCCGGCCAGTTCGTGCTGTTCCAGGCCCCGACGGTGATCCTGGCCACGGGCGGCATCGGCAAGACCTTCAAGGTCAGCTCGAACTCGTGGGAGTACACCGGCGACGGCC
>JBAUAR010000067.1:0-7241 GCA_049675875.1 Streptosporangiaceae bacterium | reverse complement strand
GGCCGGCACGGTCCATCCGGCGGCGGCAGCCGCGCTGGCGCTCATGGCGGTAGGCGCCGCGGCCGCGCTCGGCACGACCTACGCGGTGGCCGTCGCGGCCGGCCTCGCCTGCTCGGTGTTGCTGACGGCCCTGGCGGTCCGCCGTCTTGGCGGCATCACCGGGGACGTGCTGGGCGCCGTCGCTGAGCTGACCACGACCGCCTGCCTGCTGGTTATCGCCATCAGCTAACCGCTATCAGGGGCGCCCTCGCCGGCCAGTCCCTCATCAGCCAGCACAACTCGCAACCGGTCGGCGTACTGCGCGGCCTCTTCGGGCGAGTCGTAGCGCTGCCGCGGCCAGAAGAACCCGCGCAACCCATCACCGCGGGTGCGGGGCACCACGTGCACGTGCAAGTGCGGCACGCTCTGGCTGACCACGTTGTTGAGCGCCACGAATGTCCCCTGACAGCCGAGCGCGGCCGGCATGGCGGCGCTCATGAGCTGTACCCGGCTGAAGAACGGCCCCACCCGCGCCACCGGCAGGTCCGCGAGCGTCACCACGTGCTGGCGCGGCGCGACGAGCAGATGGCCCTTGAACACCGGCCGGGCGTCCAGGAACGCCACCACTTCGTCGTCGGCGAGCACGATGTCCGCGGGCACCCGGCCGACGGCGATGTCGCAGAACACGCAGTCGCTGATGGCATTACCTTTCCGCGGGGGCCGGGCTGCCGCCCCGAGCAAGCGACACTGCCCCCGCAGGGAACGACACTGCCCCCGCAGGGAACGACACTGCCCTGCAGGGACGATAACCTGCCGCCATGGCCACGGACGGGCGTCGCCACATACTGGCGATCGGCGGCATCGGCTCGCCCCTATCGCAACGCGAGCCGCTGCCGGCCCTTCTCGCGCACGCGCTCGGCCTGGCCGGCACACCGGCCCCACGCGTGTGCGTGCTCAACACGGCGAACGGCGACGACCCGGGTTCATACCAGCGGTTCTACGCGAGGCTGTCCCAGCACGGCGCGCGGGTAAGCCACCTGCAGCTGTTCCCGATGCCGAACGTGGCCGACCCGGAAGACCTGCTGATGTCCCAGGATGTGATCTTCGTTGGCGGCGGCAGCGTGGCCAACATGGTCGCCGTCTGGCGAGTGCACGGCGTCGATCGCATGATGCGGCGGGCCTGGGAGTCGGGTGTGGTGCTGGCCGGGGTGAGCGCGGGTGCGATCTGCTGGTTCGAGGGCGGCACCACGGACTCGTTCGGCCCGGTGCTCCGCCCGTTCACCGCTGGGCTGGGCCTGCTGCCCGGCTCCTACTGCCCGCATTACAGCAGTGAGCCGACTCGGCGTCCAGCGTTCCAGTCGCTCGTCGCAGCCGGCACCCTTGGAGCCGGCCTCGCCTGCGACGACGGTGCCGGTGCCCACTTCACCGGCGATGGGCTCACCGCGATCGTCGCCGACCGCGCCGGGGCCAGCGGCTATCTGGTCGAGCCCGACGGGAGTGGCAGCAGCACCGAGCGCCTGCTGCAGCCCGTGCTGTTGCCATAGATCCAGCACCGCAGATCAGCCTCTGGGCTGACCAGGACCAGCCGGCAGGCTGACGGACTTCGCTCGCCAGCCCGCTTACCCTGGACACATGACGGCGGTCTACGCCTGGCTTGGCCGGCACCGGGTGCTGGTCGACAGTGTGCTCGCGGCCTTCCTCGGCCTGATCAGCCTCGGTACGCTGATGCAGCGATCCTGGAATGCAGTGCTGATCGTCCTGCTCATGATCGTCCCGGTCGCGTTCCGGCGCAGGGCGCCCATGGCGGCTTTCGGGATAGCCGTGATCGCCGGAGCCTGGCAGGTGCTGGGCCTGGGCGGCGCAGTGAACACGGGCGGGGGGCCGGCCGGGCACTCGGGCCCGCTCCCGTCCGATGTGGTGCTGCTGGTGCTGCTGTACACCGTGGCCGCCTACCGGCCGCGCAGTTATTCCATTCCTGCGCTGCTCACGTGCGTCGGCGGCTCGCTGGTCGCCGTACTGGTATGGATGCCGGTGCCTGGTCAGGTGGGTCTTGCCGAGCGCTTGTTCCTCGCCGGCTGCCTGTTCGGCGGCATCTCATTCGCGTGCTGGATCCTGGGCGATTCCATGCGCTACCGGCGCGGTTACTACGCGGCGCTGGAGGAAAGGGCGGCCCGGCTCGAGGCGGAGCGGCACGCCGAGGCGAAGGTGGCCGCCGCTGCGGAGCGAGCCCGGATCGCGAGGGAACTGCACGACGTCGTCGCGCACCACGTGAGCGTCATGGTGGTGCAGGCCGACGGCGCTGGCTACGTGCTTCGGTCCGACCCGGATCGCGCGGCGTCAGCGCTCACGGCCGTATCGGCGACCGGGCGCCAGGCCCTGACTGAGTTGCGGCGGCTGCTCGGCGTGCTGCGGTCGAGCGACCAGCACGCCGATCTTGCTCCTGTACCTGGCCTCGGCGAACTGCGCGAGCTGCTCGACCAGGCCCGGGCCGCCGGCCTCGAGGTTTCCTACACACTGACCGGCAGGCCGCGCGAGCTCCCGGAAGGCGCCGAGCTCGCTGCATACCGGGTCGTGCAGGAGTCTCTGACCAACACCCGCAAGCACGCCGGCCTCGCCGCCACCGCCGCGGTCACCCTGGACTATGAGCCCGACGGGCTGATAGTCCAGGTAACCGATGATGGCATGGCCGCGCCGGCCGACGAGCCGGGCGGCCACGGCCTGGCCGGCATGCGCGAACGAGTGGCGATGTACCACGGCACGCTGACCGCGGGGCGGCTGCCTGGCGGCGGGTTCCTCGTCCGAGCGTGGCTCCCGTGCCGTAGCCACGGCGAATCTACTGGCCAGGGGGCTGTCCGGGCCGATCAGGGTCAGGCCGATGAGGGTCACGCCGATCAGGGTCACGCCGATCGGGCCGGCCACGCCCAGGAGGCGGTTCCGGCCGCCACGGCGGCGCCATGACCGGGCCGGATGGGCCGGCCGCTCCCCCGGCGACCAGCCCGATCAGGATCATCCTTGTCGATGACCAGGAGCTGGTCAGGACCGGATTCCGGATGGTGCTGGATGCCCAGCCGGACATGCGCGTGGTTGGCGAGGCCGCCGACGGCCTGGCCGCGATCGACCTCGCCCGCCGGCTGCAAGCAGACGTCATGATCATGGACGCCCGGATGCCGCGACTGGACGGCGTCGAGGCGACCCGGCGGATCCGGCAGAACGGTGACCTGCCCAGAGTGCTTATGCTGACAACGTTCGACCTGGACGAGTACGCGTTCGCCGCGCTGAAGGCCGGCGCCAGCGGCTTCCTGCTCAAGGACGTGCCGCCGGAGGAGCTGCTGTTCGCGATCCACTCCGTGCACTCCGGCGACTCCGTCGTCGCGCCGTCCACGACCCGTCGCCTCATCGATCAGTTCGCCGCACTACTGCCCGGCGGCGACCAGTCCGGGCCGGACCAGCTCGCCGACCTCACCGAGCGGGAGCGCGAGGTGCTGACCCTGGTCGCGCAGGGCCTATCGAACGCCGAGATCGCGCACCGGCTGTTTGTCTCGGAGGCCACGGTCAAAACGCACGTAGGCCGGGTGCTGGCCAAGCTCAGCCTGCGGGACCGGGTGCAGGCCGTCGTGTACGCCTACGAGCACCGCCTGGTCCGGGCCGGCCACCGTCCGTGACCGCTGGCCTGCCGCGATGCCCCCAGATCGGGCCGGGGCCACGCAGGGGCGGGGCTGCCACTAGGCTCAGATTCCGTGACGAAGCCGCTCACCATCAGCACCGGTGCGGGCCGCACCGCAGCCGCCGACGCGCTTGTCGTCGGCGTCACCCTGACTCCGGACGGCCCCGTTCCGGCCCCAGGATCAGCTGACGTCGACGCCGCGCTCGGCGGAACGCTTGGCCAGACGCTGGCCGCGCTCGGCGCGACCGGCAAGCAGGATGAGCTGACGCGGATCGCCTCGGGCGGTCGAATCGCCGCGCCGCTCATCATCGCGGCCGGGCTGGGTCCTGCCGACAATAAGGACGGGGAACGGGGCCGTCTTGAGTCGCTGCGCCGGGCCGCCGGCGCGGCCGTGCGGGCGGCAGCAGCCACCAAGGCGGCCTCGGTCGCGATCTGCCTGCCGGCCAGGGACGAGCTAGAGACAGAAGCCGTAGCGCTCGGCGCGCTGCTCGGCCGCTACGCCTTCCGCCGGTACCGCGGGGGGGAGATGCCCAGCGAGCCGGACATCACCGTGCTGTCGACGGTCGGGGCCGCGGCCGGGCGCGCGCAGGTGCTGGCCGACGCCATGACGCTCGTCCGCGACCTGGTCAACACCAGCCCGTCGCACCTGTACCCGGAGACGTTCGCGGCCGAGGCCGAGCGGGTGGCGCGCGCTGCCGAGGTGGAGTTCCAGGCACTCGACCACGCCGCCCTGATCAGCGGCGGCTACGGCGGGCTCAGCGGCGTCGGCCAGGGGTCGGTGCACCCGCCGCGGCTAGTCCGCCTCGGCTACCGGCACCCGGCCGCGACGAAGACCGTGGTGTTCTGCGGCAAGGGCATCACGTTCGACTCCGGCGGCCTGTCGCTGAAGCCCCCCAAGGCCATGGAAGCCATGAAATCCGACATGAGCGGCGCGGCCGCCGTGCTCGGCGCGATACAGGCGATCGCCGCCCTGAAGCTCGCCGTCAACGTGATCGGCTACCTGGCTATGGCGGAAAACATGCCGGGTGGCCAGGCGCAGCGGCCCTCAGACGTGATCACGATCTTCGGCGGCAAGACAGTCGAGGTACTCAACACCGATGCGGAGGGCCGGCTGGTGCTCGCCGACGTGCTCGCCCGGTCGGCCGAGGATGCACCGGACCTGCTCATCGACGTGGCTACGCTGACAGGCGCTCAGCTAGTGGCCCTCGGGCCGCGGATCGCCGGGGTGATGGGCAGTGATGAGGGGGTCGCCGCCGCGATTGCGGACGCCGCTCGCCGGGCCGGTGAGCAGGCCTGGCCGATGCCGTTGCCGGACGAGTTGCGCAAGGGCCTGGACTCCGCGGTCGCCGACATCGCGAACGTGACCGGCGATCGGTACGGCGGCATGCTGGTTGGCGGCCTGTTCCTCAAGGAATTTGTTCCCGACGGTGTGCGCTGGGCACATGTGGACATCGCGGGTCCGGCTTTCCACGAGGGCGAGCCATACGGATACACCCCCAAGGGCGGCACCGGCGCCGCGGTCCGGCTGCTCGTCCAGGTCGCGGCCGACGTGGCCGACGGGGACCTGTAACGGCGGGCTGCCCTCGCCTCGCGGGCGCACCGCGCCAGCGGAGGACAAGGAGTTTCACGTGACGGAAGCTGGCTTCGACCCGGACCGCTATGACCTTGTCATCCTGGGTGGCGGCAGCGGCGGCTACGCGTGCGCGCTGCGCGCGGCCGAGCTGGGCAAGCGGGTGGCCCTCGTCGAGAAGGACAAGGTAGGCGGCACCTGCCTGCACCGCGGGTGCATCCCGACCAAGGCGCTGCTGCATGCCGCCGAGGTCGCCGACCTGGCCCACGACGGCCCCGCCGTCGGCGTGCTGTCCAGCGTGGGCGGCATCGACATGGCTGGCGTCAATGCCTACAAGGACAAGGTCGTGACTCGGCTGTGGAAGGGCCTGACCGGCCTGGTCGCCAGCCGCAAGATCGACGTCATCGAGGGCACCGGCCTGCTCGCATCGCCGACGTCGGTGCGGGTCGGAGACCGGATCCTCACCGGCGACCACGTAGTGCTGGCCACCGGGTCCGACACCCGGACGCTGCCCGGCCTGGAGATCGACGGCCGCCGCATCATCACCAGCGAGCACGCGCTCCAGCTCGATCACGTGCCGTCCTCGGTCGTGGTGCTCGGCGGCGGTGTCATCGGCGTCGAGTTCGCCAGCGTGTGGCGCTCGTTCGGTGCCGAGGTCACCATCGTCGAGGTGCTGCCGCACCTGCTGCCGACCGAGGAGGAGTCCAGCTCGAAACTGCTGGAGCGAGCGTTCCGGCGCCGCGGCATCGGATTCAAGACTGGCGTCAGGTTCGAGAGCGTCAAGGACAACGGCGATGGCGTGACGGTGCAGCTGGGCGATGGCTCGACGATCGACGCTGAGCTCCTGCTCGTCGCTGTCGGCCGCGGGCCGGTGTCCGCGCAGCTCGGCTACGAGGAAGTCGGGGTCGCCATGGACCGCGGCTTCGTACTCGTGGACGAGTTCTGCCGGACCAACATCCCGACCATCTCGGCGATCGGTGATCTGCGACCAGGCCTGCAGCTCGCGCACGTCGGCTTCGCCGAGGGCATCATGGTTGCGGAGCAGTTCGCTGGCCTGCACCCGGCGCCGATCGATTACGACGGCGTGCCGCGGATCACCTACTCCAGTCCGGAAGTCGCCTCGGTCGGCATCACGTCGCAGACCGCCGCAGCCCGCGGCATCGAGTTCACCGGGTTCACCTACGATCTGGCCGGCAACGGCAAGAGCCAGATCCTGCAGACCGCCGGCGCGGTGAAGGTGCTCGTCGAGGGCGGCACGAGCGATGCCGCTGCCGGGCGGACCCTCGGCGTGCACGTTGTGGGCGACCGGGCGGGCGACCTCATCGCCGAAGCGCAGCTCATCGTGAACTGGGAGGCCACGCCCGCCGACGTCGCCCAGCTGATCCACCCGCACCCGACCCAGTCCGAGGCCATCGGCGAGGCGTTTCTCGCGCTGGCCGGGAAGCCTCTGCACAACCACGGCTGAGCCGCAGACCCGCGCGCTACAGTCGAATGACACCGTAAAGGAGCCACGCCGAAGCCATGTCGGTCTCAGTATCGATGCCACAGCTCGGGGAGAGCGTCACCGAGGGCACTGTCACCCGCTGGCTCAAGCGGGAGGGCGAGCACGTCCAGGCCGACGAGCCGCTGCTCGAGGTATCGACCGATAAGGTCGACACCGAGATCCCGTCCCCCGTCTCCGGAGTCCTGCGCGGAATCACCGTTGCCGAGGATGAGACCGTGGCTGTGGGCGCCGAACTGGCCGTCATCGACGAGGACGGCTCGGCGGCCGCGGCTGCTGAGCCGACCGCCGCCGCCCCGGCCGCGGAGACGGCCGCGTACGAGAGCTATCAGCCGCCTGCTGCCGCCCCCGCGGCCGAGCCGGCCGCTACCGAGCCGACCGCTTACGAGACCTACGAGCCGCCGGCCGCGGCGCAGGCCGAGCAGCCCGGCTACGGGGCCTACCAGCAGCCGGCCGCCCCGGTGGCGCCGCCGAGTTACCAGCCACCGCCGAGTTACCAGCCACCGCCGAGTTACCAGCCACCGCCG
>JBAUAR010000066.1:0-5390 GCA_049675875.1 Streptosporangiaceae bacterium | reverse complement strand
CCGAGGTGCCGGTCGAGGTGCTCGCAGACGTAGTCGATGCCCGCGGCGCTGCCAGGCAGCACGCCGACCATGGTGAAGAACGCGTGCATCTGGCCGGCGAATCGCTGCTGCGTGACCGGTACTCCGGCAACGGCGAGCTGCTCCGCGTACGCCTCGCCCTCGTCCCGCAGCGGATCGTGCTCGGCGGTGAGCACGATGGCAGGCGGCAGCCCGCTCAGGTCGCCGGCTTGCAGCGGCGAGGCGTCCGGGTGCTTCCGGTCGGCGGGGTCGGGCGCGTAGTGATCCCAGAACCAGATCATCGACTCCCGTTTCAGCAGCAGCTGGTTCTCCGGATCGAGGTAGGAGGCGGTGTCGAGGTCGGCATCGGTCACCGGATAGATGAGCACCTGGCTGGCCAGCTGCGGTCCGCCTGCGTCCCGGGCGCGCCGCGCGACGACGGCGGACAGGTTGCCGCCGGCGCTATCTCCCATCACCACGAGGGGAACGGGGCCGCCGGCGATCTCGGTCATCCGCTCGTTCGCCCACAGCAGCGCGGCCCATGAGTCGTCCACCGCGGCCGGGAAGCGGTGCTCGGGCGCCAGCCGGTAGTCGACGTTCACGATGGCCGCTTGCAGCCTGGTCGCGAGGATCCGGACCAGGTGGTCGTGGGTGTCGAGGTTGCCGATGACCCAGCCGCCGCCGTGCAGGTACACCACCAGCGCGCGAATGTCGCCGGCTGGCACGAGCACGCGCACCGTGAACTGGTCGCCGTCTGCGGTCTCGATCTGCTCGTCGTAGACGCTGGCGACTTCGGGTCCCGGTCCGCCCAGCGCGCTCATCTCTGCCATGACCTCGCGGCCCGCTTGCGGTGTCAGCTCGTGCAATGGCTGTGCTCCGGACTCTGCGAGCTGCGCGAGCAGTCCGGCCGTCGCCTCGTCGATCGCCATGGCTACCCCTGTCTGCCGAAACTAGCCGGTAACACCCAGGCCGCGCCCCGGACGCTACTACGCGCCCGGTGGCTGGGCAATATGTCGGTCTCGCGCGGGTGTGCGGTCGCGCGCCGTGGGCACCGGTTCAGGTAGCCCGGAGCGGTGCTGGTCGGCGGGACCGGTGCAGGTCGCCCCAGGCGGTGGGGGTCGCGGAGCAGTGCTAGTCGGCCGTACCCGTGTTGATCGGCCGGAGCGGTACTCGTCCGCCGGAGCGGTACTCATCTGCCGGAGCGGTACTCATCCGCCGGAGCGGTACTCATCCGCCGGAGCGGTGCTGGTCGGCCGCAGGCCCGTACGGTGTAGCCGTGGAGTTCAGCCGGGAACTGCGTGAGGCGGTCGTGGCTGGGGAGATTACGCTAACCTTCCGGCTCTGGCGCCAGCCGAAGGTTCGCGCGGGCGCGCGGTACCCGGTCGGCCCCGCGCTCATCGAGGTCGAGTCCATAGAACTGGTCCCGTTCTCCTCGGTCACTCGCGATGACCTGGACCGCGCCGGGGAGAAGGATCTGGAGTCGCTGCGCCGTCGCACCGCGCACGCCGGCCCCGTGCACGACGAGACGCTCGTGTACCGCATCGAGTTCCACGTCGTCTAATTCCTGCTGCCGGGCGATAAAGTGCGACCGCTGACGTGATCCGTGGCAGGTCCGGATGCGAGTGCGACCGTTAGTGTGGATCAGATCGACACATACCGGGCGTCAATTTGACGTTAACGGCCGCACTCGCGGTTCGCGACGGGAACGGCCGACGCGAGGGCAGCTCGCGACGGGGACCGGTCAGCGCGAGGGCGGTTCGCGACGGGTAACGGCCGAGGCGAGGGCGGCTCGCGACGGGAACGGCCTGCGCGAGGGCGGGACGCGTGGTGATGGCGTGATGCAGCGCGATCGGCAACAGCGGTCGCGTTGTCGGTGGGTTCCAGGATGCTTCCGCCATGACCGAACCGCCGGAACCCGAAGTCCGGGTAGTCACCGCGGCCCGACTGCGGGCCAGGGGAACGTCGCCAGAACAAATCCGCGCCCGCATCCGCAAGGGCGAGCTGCTGGTCATCGCTCGTGGAGTGTATGTGCCGCGCGCGATCGTTCGGGCGTTCGATCCGGTACCCAACGGCAGTCACGTGCTGCGCGCGGCCGGGTCCATCGTGCTGGCCGGGCCCGGCAGCGTCATTAGTCACCAGAGCGCCGCGCTGCTCCATGACATCGCGATGCTCGATAGTCACGACGCGGACGTGAGTGTCACCGCCCGCGGTGGCCGTCGGGGCCACCGGCACGGCGTCCACCGCTACTCGACGCCCTTGCCTCCCGCGCACGTGACACGCAGATTCGGGCTGCCGGTGACGACCGTCGCGCGGACCGTTGTCGATCTCGCCAGGACGCTCACGTTCGCCGAGGGCGTGGTGGCCGCCGACTCGGCGTTGTTCCGGGGCCTGGCGTTACCCATAGACCTGTGGGCGGTTGCGGCGGACTGCCGCCACTCATGGGGCGGCGTCAAGGCCGACCGGGTCGTGAAGTTCGCCACCGCGTTCGCAGAGTCGCCGCTGGAGTCGCTTGCCCGAGTGGTCTTCGCCGAAGCTAAGCTTCCGCCTCCGGAGCTTCAGATCCCTATCCACGACGGTGACCAGTTCATTGGCCGGGTGGACTTCCTGTGGCGCAAATACAAGCTCATCGTTGAGGTCGACGGTGGCGTGAAGTACAGCGACCCACAGCGGGCGCGGACGCAGCTTTGGCGTGACAAGGCGCTCCGCGCGGCGGGATACGAAGTGATCCACGTCAACTGGGCGGAGATCACCAGGCATCCGGAGCAGGTGGTGGCCGAAATCCGGGCGGCTCTGCGTGCTCGCGGCGCCCGATACCCAGCAGCGTAGGCTGTCAGCCGGCCGAGCCTGTCACTGCTCGGCCAGGATCGCTTCGAGCTCGGCGAGCGGGTCGCGGACCACCGGGCCGGTCACCCGGACGACCGCGCGCTGGATGACACCGCCAAAGGTGAACGGCGCGGCATATCCGTCGCCCACCGCAGGTCCCCACTCGTAGCCGCACGTCAGGCCCACGCCGGTGCCGTTGAACCCCGATGGGGTGAATCGCGGGATCGGGGCCCGGCCGACCTCGTGCCCGTCACAGCGCAGCACCCCAGTCCCGCCCGCCCCGGAGTCCTTCGTGAACGCGTACTCCAGCCGATGCGCACCCGGCGTGATTACCGGAGCCGAGGTGACGACGTGCCGCTCCTTGCCGTACAGGTTGTGCACATATCGCAGCCGGCCATCAAGGATGTGCAGCGACCAGCCGCCGAGAACAGAGCCGAGAGCCAGCAGCACCCCGTCCGGCTCCGCGCCGACGACAACGTCAACCACCAGCAGATGCGAGCGGTTGCGCACGTTGACGGCTACCGACTCGGGAACCGGCGCACCACCCTGGGTGTACCAGTACTCCGAGCGCGGCCTGCGACGGTCCGGCTTGGGGTGCACCAGCGCCCATAGCGGCCGGTTGTCGAGCGGCAGCACCTGATTGCGGCTGGCCTCCTGCCACCAGAGCGCCACCAGCTCGGCCAGCCTGCCGGGCTGCTGCGCCGCGAGATCGCGGGTTTCCGACAGATCCACGGCGACGTTGTACAGCTCCCAGACGTCCTCGTCGAACGGCGCGTTCGGGTTCTGGTCGTCGTACAAGGGCCCGACCGGATGGAACGTGACTGCCTTCCAGCCGCGGTAGTAGATCGCCCGCGAGCCGAGCATCTCAAAGTACTGAGTCTCGTGCTGCTCGGCGGCGCCGGCCCCGGCGGCGGACAGCACGTAGCCGAAGCTGACCCCGTCCAGCGGCGTCTGCGTCACGCCGTCGAGCCCGCCCGGCGCCGCGACGCCGGTCAGCTCGAGTACCGTCGGGAGCACATCGATCGCGTGCGCGAACTGATGGCGGACTGCACCCGGCTCGACCACGCCGCTGGCCGCTCCGGCGGGCCAGGACAGGATGCACGGGTCGGCGACACCACCCTCGTGCACCTCGCGCTTCCACCGGCGGAACGGCGTGTTGCCCGCCATCGTCCAGCCCCACGGGTAGTTGTTGTGGGTGAGCGGGCCGCCGATCTCGTCGATCCTGGCGGCCATCTCGTCGGGTCCGGCCGGGTCGAGGTTCTGCAGCCGCATGTCGTTGATGGATCCTTCGGCGCCGCCTTCGGCGCTGGCGCCGTTGTCGGAGACGACGCAGACGATGGTGTTGTCGAGCTCACCCCGGTCCCGGAGGAAGTCCAGCACGCGCCCGACCTGCTCGTCGGCGTGCGAGAGGAACCCGGCGAAGCACTCCATGAAGCGCGCCGCCACCGCCTGGTCGCGCTGGCTCAGCGAGTCCCAGGACGGCACCCAGGCCGGTCGTGGCGACAGAGCCGTCGATCGCGGCAGCAGGCCTGAGACGAGTTGCCGCTCGAAGACGGCCGACCGCCAGGCGTCCCAGCCCAGCTCGAACCGGCCGCGGTAGCGCGCCAGCCAGCGCGGCGGTGGCTGGTGCGGGGAGTGGCACGCGCCGGTGGCGAGGTAGAGGAAGAACGGCTGGTCCGCGTCCACCGCGCGCAGGTCGCCGAGGAATTCGATAGCCCGATCCGCCAGGTCCTCGGTGAGGTGATAGCCGTCCGCAACGGAACGCGGCGGGCGCACGGCATGGTTGTCGTGGAACAGCGCGGGGACGAACTGGTGCGTCTCGCCGCCATGGAACCCGTACCAGCGGTCGAAGCCGCGCGCGAGCGGCCAGGTCGCGCGGGAGGCGGCCATGTTCGTCTCATCCTCGGGGGACAGGTGCCACTTCCCGACGGCGTAACAGGCGTATCCCGCGGCCCGCAGGATCTCCGACAGGTAGCCGTTCTCCCGCGGCGGCGTGCCCCAGTAGCCGGGGAAGCCGATGGCGAGGTCGGCGACCCGGCCCATGCCGCTGCGATGGTGGTTCCGGCCAGTGAGCAGGCAGACGCGGGTCGGCGAGCACAGCGCGGTGGTGTGAAAGTTCGCCAGCCGGACGCCGCCCGCCGCCAGGCCGTCTAGCACCGGCGTGGCGATGTCGGAGCCGTAGCAGCCCAGCTGCGCGTAGCCGACGTCGTCGAGCACCACGAGCAGGACATTGGGCGCGCCATCCGGTGGCACCGGGGCGGGCGGCCACCAGGGCTGCGAGTCTCGCCAGTCGGTACCGATCCGGCCGCCGAAGTATGGTGCCACGTCCGGGTGCTCCCTTCCCTGGCTGGTCGCCGTGCCCATCGGTCCATCATCATGGACCGATGGCGGACGACCGTGCGACTGCGGGGGGTCAAGGCGGGTCTCCCTCGGCTCTCGGCGCGGCGGCCGGTTCGGCGGGGCTGCCTCCGGCGGTTGGCGCGGGAGCGGGTTCAGCAGAGCCTCCGGCAGCAGGGTCGCCGACTGCAGCGGGGTTGTCGGCGGCAGCGGGGTCGCCGGCGGCAGCGGGG
>JBAUAR010000065.1:0-10004 GCA_049675875.1 Streptosporangiaceae bacterium | reverse complement strand
GCTCGGTCCGGCTCGGCGGCCGCGACCTGGCCCGGCAGCGCCCGGAGCTGATCCGGCGGGCGGGCGTGGCGATCGTGCCGGAGGGACGCCGGCTGCTGCCCGACCTGACCGTCGAAGACAACATCCGAGTCGCCGCCTACTCGCTGTCGGCGGAGGGGGCCAAGTCCGGCCGCGGCCGGGTGCTCGAGCTGTTCCCGGAGCTGTCCCGCCGGCTGTCCGCGCCCGCCCGCGCGCTGTCCGGCGGCGAGCAGCAGATGCTGGTGCTGGCACAGGCGCTCATCTCGTCGCCGCGCTATCTCCTCATCGACGAGCTGTCGCTCGGCCTGGCCCCGGTGATCATCAACCGGCTGGTGCCGACCATTCGCGCCATCGCGGCGGATGGCATCGGCGTGCTGCTGATCGAGCAGTTCACCGCCGTCGCCCTCGGCCTCGCGACCAGGGCCTACATCCTGGAGGGCGGCCGGATCCGGTTCGCTGGCGCCGCCAGCGAGCTGCGCGACCAGCCGGACCTGCTCCGCTCGGCCTACCTGCTGCGCGGCAGCGCGGAGGCGCCGGCCGTCGAGTGATCGCGATCTGTTCTCCCCCTGTGCTGCCACACAATGCAGGAATTCTGCCGCCTGGCGGCAACGACTGCCCTGCGGACAGCACTTCTGCGATAACCTGCCCTTGAGGAAATACGCATAGGCGCGCAGATTTGTGTCCTGACACAGGACTAGTCGGGAAGCGCACGGCAGCTCGGCGGTGGCGGTCTAGGTTATGTCTCAGGTGGGCACCTCACACGTGGCTCGCCAGCCTTCGGTGGTGCTGGACGAGCGAGCGGTCCAGCGCGAGAACGCGCTGCTGCGCGAGTTGGTGACCGTCTACCAGCACCTCACTGGTCTCACCCTCCAGGACGCGGACGTGTCCACGGTCCTGCAGTTGCTCGCCACCCGTACCGCTGCGACGGTCGCCGTCGTCAGCCGCGGTCTCGAGGTACTCGCGGCGGCCGGGCCTGACCTGTCCGACGACGAGGTGGCCGGGAACGTCAGGGACTACGTGGCCGCCAGGCGGCTCGGCACCGTGCTGAACAGCACCGCGCAGACGCGCCGGTCGCTCCGGCTACCCGACACCGCGGACTCTGCGGGCGTCATCGTGGCGCCCATCCTCGTCGGCGACGACGTCCCGGCCTACCTGCTCACCTTCAGCAAGGCGGGCGCCGACGGCGGCGACATGAGCCTGCTGGTAACCGAGCACGCGGCGACCATCTGCGGGGTGATCCTCGGCCGGGAGCGCGTCGTCGCCGCCGCCGCCCGGCAGGTCCGAGACGACCTGGTCGAGGGGCTGTTGCTCGGAGCGAGCCATGGCAACGGCGAGGTCGGCAGGTGGGCCCGCCACCTTGGCTACGACGCCAGCCGCGAGCATCGCATCCTGGCGGTGGCCATCGAGACCACCGGTTCCGCCGGTGCCTCCGGCAGCGCCGCCGCGCTGTGGAAGCGGGTGGCGACCGCGATCGACCACTTCTTCGCGTCCCGGATGCCCGGCGCGATCATCGCCATCCGAGAGGGCGAGATCGTCATCGTTGTCCCCGACCCCGACGGACCCGCAGGGGTATCCGGCGGGTCGTCCAGCCGGGCCAGCACCGCCGGGGGCTCCGGCGGGTCGTCCCTTCGGGCCAGCACCGCGGGGGGCTCCGGGGGGTCGTCCCTTCGGGCCAGCACCGCGGCGGGCTCGGGAGCGTCTGCCGCCCGTGCCGGTCATCCGCCGCCGGCCACCGAGGCAGGCCGGCTCAGCGCGGCCTGCCTGGCCCGGATGCGGGACCTGTTCCCGGAGGCCGTGGTCACCATCGGCATCGGCGGCTCGTGCCGGGACCCGGCCGAGATCGCGCGCTCGTACGGGCAGGCCCGGCGGACCATCGACGCCGTCGTACGGCTCGGACGGCAAGGCCAGGCGGTGGCGTTCGCGGACCTCGGCATCCACCGGCTGCTGCTTCAGGTCCCCGACCTGGCGGAGCTGAAGTCGTTCGCGACCGAGATACTGGGCGAGCTGGACCGCCAGGACCCGCAGCGCGGCGCCGAGTTGCTGGCAACGCTGGCCTGCTACTTCCGGGAGAACAACAGCCCGCAGCGGACCGCGCAGAGCCTGCACGTGCATCCCAATACGGTCGCCTACCGGATCAGGCGGGTCCAGGAGATCACCGGCCTGCGGCTCGACACCTACCGCGACCGGCTGATGGCTCAGGTCGCCATCGAGATCGTGGCCGCAACAGAAGGCGGCATCGACGTGCTGCACGCTCCCGAGAGGGTGCCGAGATGAGCGACCCGGACCGGGTCCGAGGCCCTGACTTGCTGACCGCGCTGCAGGAGCGCGTGCTCATCTGCGACGGCGCGATGGGAACCATGCTGCACGCCGCGGGCAACTCGCTGGATCGCGCGCTGACCGAGCTCAACCTGTCCAACCCCGGCCTGGTCAGCACGATTCACGACAGCTACCTCAGCGCCGGCGCCGACGTGATCCTCACCAACACCTTCGGCGCCAGCCGGCTCCGGCTGGCCGAGCAGGGGTTCGGCGATCTGGTCACCGAGATCAACCACGCTGGCGCCCAGCTCGCCCGGCGCGCGCGGGACGCGGCCGGCCGGCCCGTATTCGTAGCGGGCTCGGTAGGCCCGGCTGTGACTCCGAGCCTGCGCCGCCGGGTGGAGCGGGCCGAGCGGGTCGAGGCGCTGCGCGAGCAGATCGAGGCGCTCGACCGAAGCGGCGTCGACGCCATCATCCTGGAGACATTCGGCTACCTCGAGGAGCTGGCCGAGGCAGTGGCCGTCACTGCCGAGATCTCCGCGCTGCCCATCATTGCGCAGGCAACGTTCGCCACCGACGGGCGCACACTGGGCGGCGAGAGCCCGCGCGAGGTGGGCGAGGTACTCAGCGGCCTGCCGGTCGCGATGCTCGGCACCAACTGCATCCTCGGCCCGCAGGGCGTGCTGTCGATCATCGAAGCGCTGGTGCCGCACACGCCGCTGCCCGTCAGCGCCCAGCCCAACGCCGGGCTCCCCCGGCGCGTCGGCGGCCGCCGGTTCGAGTACAGCGCCGACGACGAGTACTTCGCCCGGTACGCGCGCCGGCTCGTCGAGGCCGGCGTGACCCTCGTCGGCGGCTGCTGCGGCACCACCCCGGCCCAGATCCAGGCGGCTGCCGCTGAGATCGGCGGCATGGTACCGGTGCGCGTGCAGCGGGCCGCTCGCACGGCCGCGGTCCGTCCCGAGTCGCCCGTCAGGCTGTCACCCGGCGGCGGCCTCTACGGACACCTGGCGGCCGGCACGTTCGCGGTCGCGGCCATGCTCACGGCGCCGCTCGGCGGCACCGCGGACGAGGCCGCCGAACAGGCCGCGCGGCTGCGCGAGCGGGGCATCGACACCTTCTTCCTCGCCTCCCGGCCGAGCCCCCGCGCCCAGCTGAGCACCATCGACCTGGCGTTCCAGCTCCAGCAACGGGTGGAAGCCGACGCGATCGCCACGGTAACGACCTGGGACAAGACGATCATGGCGCTGCAGGCGGACCTGCTCGGCGCCAACGCGCTCGGCATCAGAAACATCGTCTGCGAGACGGGGAACCCGCCGCTGCTCGGCGACTACCCGAACGTGGACGGCATCTGGGATGTCGACTCGGTCGGCCTGATCGAGCTGGTGGCCGGCCTGAACAAGGGCATCGACTGCAACGGACTGCCGCTGGCGACGCGGACCGCGTTCCTGGCCGGCGCCCGGTTCAACCCGGGGGCGGACGACATTGACGCTGAGATAGCCCGGACCCTTCGCAAGGTCAGGGCGGGCGCGCAGGTCCTCGTCAGCCGGCCGGTCCACGAGCTGGACGGGCTGCGCCAGGTCATGGCCGGACTCGCCGGCGCCGACGTCCCCGTGCTGATCTCCGTCGTGCCGCTGCGCAGCTTCGAGCAAGCCGACTACCTCAGCCACGAGGTCCCCGACGTCCGGATCCCGGCATCCGCGCTCCGGGCGCTCGAGCAGGCCGGCCCGGACGCGGCGCGGACCGGCGTGACCATGGCGGCCGAGTTGCTCGCGGCGGCCGGACCCTTCGTGCAGGGTGCGGTGCTGGCGCTGCCGGCCGATGATCCGGCCGCTGTTGAGGTACTGCTCGGAGCGCTGCCCTAGCAGCGTGACGACTCTCGTTCTGGCGGGCCTTGCGTCGGCCTGTATACCGAGTATGCTACTGCGCATGATACGAAGCGAAGCCCGGCCATGAGCGTGCGGCACGCGCTCCTCGCCCTGCTGAGCGAAGGGCCTAAGTACGGCCTTCAGCTCCGGGAGGAATTTGAGGCGCGCACCGGTGAGGTCTGGCCGCTGAACGTGGGCCAGGTCTACACAACCTTGCAGCGGCTCGAACGCGACGGGCTGGTGGAGTCCGAGGGCGGCGACGAGGGCCCGCAAAAGGCGTTCCAGATCACTGGTGCAGGCGCCGCCGAGCTAGCCCGCTGGCTGCGCACGCCGCCGGATCTGAGCTCGCCACCGCGCGACGAGCTGGTCATGAAGATCCTGGTGGCGATCCGGCTGCCGGGCACGGACGTGCACGCCGTGATCCAAGCTCACCGGCGTTACCTCGTCCAGCTGATGCAGCAGTGGCGACGGATCGAGGACAGCGACGCGGACAGCGATCTCAGCGTCGCGCTGGCGATCGATGCCGAGCTGTTCCGGCTGGACTCGGTGGTCCGGTGGCTCGATTCGGCAGAGGCCAGGCTGGCGCGGGCCGCGGCCGACACCACGAGCTCCCAGCCTGCGCAGGCGCCACTGCCGAAGCAGCGAAGGAGAACGGGAGTACGGGGATGACCATGCTGGAACTGCGGCAGGTGTCCAGGGTCTACGGCGAGGGGCCAGCCGAAGTGCGCGCGCTGGACCGGGTCAGCCTCGCCGTCGACGAGGGCTCGATGGTCGCCGTGATGGGGCCGAGCGGGTCGGGCAAGAGCACGCTGCTGACGATCGCGGGCAGCCTGGAGGAGCCGACGTCCGGCGATGTGCTCATCTGCGGCACCGCGCTGGCGGGCATGTCTCGAGCCGGCCGGGCACGGCTGCGCCGGCGCACGATCGGCTACGTGTTCCAGGACTTCAATCTGCTGCCCGGCCTGACCGCGGCGGAGAATGTCAGCCTGCCGCTCGAACTCGACGGGCTGCCCGCTCGTAAGGCCCACGCCGCCGGGCTGGCGGCGCTCGACAAGCTGGGCCTCGCAGACCGCGCCGGGCGCTTTCCGGACGAGCTGTCCGGCGGCGAGCGACAGCGCGTCGCCATCGCCCGCGCCGTCGTGGGTGAGCGCAGGCTGCTGCTGGCTGACGAGCCGTCCGGGGCGCTCGACTCGGGCAACGCCGAGGCGGTGATGCGGCTGGTGCACGAGGCGTGCAAGAACGACGGCATGGCGGTCATCGTCGTGACGCACGACGCGCAGCTCGCCTCGTGGGCCGACCGCGTGGTGTTCCTGCGGGACGGCCGGATCACCGACCAGACGGCCCCGGTGCCCGGTCCGGAGTCGTTGCTCGCACCGGAGCAGGCACCGTGACGGCCGCGGTCGACGAGCGGTCCGCCAGCGCGGGGGCCGTCAACGGGGGCGTCCCCGCGCGGCGCGCGGTGATCCGCTGGGCCTGGCGGCTGCTCCGCCGGGAGTGGCGGCAGCAGCTGCTGATCCTGGCGCTGATCACCGCCGCTGTCGCGGCGACCTTCGTCGGCGCGGCGGTGGCCACCAACACGCCAGTCCCGGCGGCCGCAACCTTCGGCGCCGCCAATGACCTTGCCAGCTTCCCCGGCTCAACCGCGGACCTGCCGGCCAGAATCGCGACCCTGGCACACGACGTTGGCAGGGTCGGCGTCATCGAGAACCAGACACTGGCGGTGCCCGGATCGGTCGTGACCTATAGTCTCCGGGCGCAGCGTCCGCAGGAGCCGTTCGGGCAGCCCATGCTCTCGCTGGTGACCGGGCACTATCCGAGCGGCGCCGGGCAGGTCGCCCTGACCAGCGGTGTCGCCGCGGACCTTGGCCTGAAGATCGGCGGCACCTGGCGAGCCGACGGCACAGTCCGGCGCGTCGTCGGTATCGTCGCCAACCCGCAGAACCTGCTCGATGAGTTCGCCCTCGTCGCGCCCGGCCAGGTCACCGAGCCCACGCAGGTCACCGTGCTATT
This sequence comes from Streptosporangiaceae bacterium, assembly GCA_049675875.1. Classification (GTDB taxonomy): domain Bacteria; phylum Actinomycetota; class Actinomycetes; order Streptosporangiales; family Streptosporangiaceae; genus JAJYUU01. The sequence goes on along the minus strand of JBAUAR010000065.1, from coordinate 3,852 downwards.
CGACGCACCCCGGCTGCGCACCGTACCCGCCGCGCTGACTGGCGCCACCGTGCAGACGCGCGCGTCCGCAGCGAGCGCGAACGCGATCAATCCGACGACTATCTCGCTCGCTGGCGCCACCCTCGGAATGCTGCTGATCGCACTGGTGAGTATCGGCGGATTCACCGTCCTCGCGCAGCGACGGCTGCGCTCGATCGGCATGCTCGGCGCGCAGGGCGCCACCGACCGGCACATTGGCCTCGTCGTGCGCGCCAACGGCCTCGCGACCGGCGTCGTCGGCGCCGTGGCCGGAGCCGCGCTAGGCCTGCTGGCCTGGCTCGCCTACCGGCCGCGCGCTGAAGCCAGCGCCCACCACCTCATGGGCGCGTTCCAGCTGCCATGGCTGGTGATCGTCATCGCCATGGCGCTGGCCGTGGTTGCGGCCTACCTGGCCGCAGCGCGACCCGCGCGGGCCATCGCCCGGATTCCGATTGTCGCTGCCCTGGCGGGGCGCCCTCCGGCGCCGCGGCAAGCTCGCCGCGGGGCGGTGCCAGCCGGCCTGGTCCTGCTCGTCATAGCGTTCTTCCTCATCGGCCTCGCCAGCGAGAAGGCGTCCTCGGGTGGCGGCGGGCAGCCGTTTATCGCGCTGATCGGCGGTCTCATCGCGCTGTGCGCGGGTGTTGTGCTGGTTGCGCCAGCGTGCCTGACGCTGCTGGCCAGGGCTGCCCGGCGAGGGCCGGTCGTGGTACGGCTGGCGCTCCGGGATCTTGCCCGATACCAGCTGAGGTCCGGGGCAGCGCTCGCCGCGATCAGCATCAGCGTGCTGATCGCGGTGATCATCTGCGTGATATCCGCGGCCCGGTTCGGCAACACACTCGACTACGCCGGACCGAACCTCGCGGCCAATCAGCTCATCGTGCACGTGCCAGCAGGCCCCGCCCCGGCGGCGGTGCCAGCCCGCAGCCCGCACGGCAAACCGCGGACGCGCGGGACGCCCCCTCCCGGCGGTCCACTGACCGCCGCTGACCTGGCTGCCATGGCGGCACATGCGCGCGGCATCGCCGCATCGCTCGGCTCCGCGGACGTCATCCAGCTGGAGACGACCAGCGCAACCCTCCGGCACTCCGTCGCGGGGCGAAACTGGACCGGGACCATCTACGTGGCAACCCCGCAATTGCTGCACGGGTACGGCATGTCCGCAGCTCGGGTCGGTGCCGCGGACATCCTCACCATGCGGCCGGGACTGTCGACGACGACAAGGATGCAACTGGACTACGGCCCCGGCGCCAGTAACGACGCAGAACCGGCCGGCGGTGCATGGCCGTGCCCCCCGAGCTCGTGCCTGCCCAACCCGAAGATCGAGGAGGTCAGCGCCCTGCCACCGGGCACCTCGGCGCCGAATACCGTCATCACCGAGCACGCGGTGCACCAGCTTGGCCTGCCGACAACCACGGTGGGCTGGCTCATTCAGACGACCAGCCCGCTGACTGCCGCCCAGGTCAGCGCGGCGCAGCGGGCCGCGGGGGCGGCCGGAATGACCGTCGAGACCCGCAACAGCATCCCCACGCTCGCCGAGATCGTCGACGTGGCCACGGTCTTCGCCGCGCTGCTCGCGCTCGGCATCCTCGCCATGAGCGTCGGCCTTATCCGCAGCGAGACCGCGACCCAGCTGCGCACGCTGACCGCCGCCGGGGCTAGCGGCACCGCTCGCCGCGCCATCTCCGCGACCACCGCCGGCGCGCTCGCCCTGACCGGCGCGCTCGCCGGTACGGCCGGCGGGTATATCGCGGCGATCGGTTTCTTCCGTACCAGCCAGCTGGACTCGCTCTCCGCGCTCCGCAGCGTCCCGGTGGCCAACCTGCTGCTGACTCTCGTCGGCATGCCGCTGGCTGGCGTCATCGGCGGCTGGCTCCTGGCCGGCCGCGAGCCGACTGCCCTCGGCCGCCGTCCGCTGGAGTGACAGCACCGGCAAGACCGGCCGGCTCCGGTCCGCCGGTCTGAAAGATGGGCCAGCCGATCTCGGTCCGCCAGGCCGACTCGTCGGCCGTGTCGCCACGCCCGGTGAGGTAGTACTCGCGGATCGGGCCGTCCACCGCCAGCGCATGCCGGGCGACGTGCGTCGCCAGTACGCCATAGGCGCGGTCAGCCCCCGCCAGCGGGCCCCGGTGCACGATCACCGCCAGTTCGGCGGCCGGCACGTCGACCTGGTCGACCCGGCCGACCGGGCGAACCGGACCGGTGCACGGAATGAACACAGTGGCCTGGCCGCGCTCGAAGGTGAACAGGTCCGTGGCGTAGATGCCGCCAGGAGGCCCGCACGAGGTCAGGTCCTGAGCACTGATGACGCCGCGGAGTTCGCCGAGAGCTCCCGCGTACCAGGGACCGGCGTCCTCGTTATCAATCACATCGGTCACCGCCGCCGCGCGGGTGGCCGGCACGCTGCGATGGCTGATCGGCTCCTGTGCCGGATCGATCGGGTGGTGGAGCAGGTCGCTCAGCGCGGCGACGGCGCTCTGCGTCCGGGTAAGGCTGCCTTCGAGGCTGGCCAGATGACCGGCGATCAGGTCGTTCCGGGTGCTCACATCGGGCGCCACCAGAATGCCGCGGATCTGCTCGATAGGCATGTCCAGGTCCCGGAATCGCCTGATCACTTGCGCTGTCGGGATCTGGTCTGTCGTGTACCGCCGGTGGCCCGTGCGAGTGTCCACATCAGCCGGCTCGAGCAGCCCGACTCGGTGATAGTGCCGCAACGTCTTGATACTCATGTGGGTCGCCCGGGAGAAGTCGCCGATCGGCAGCGAGGTAGGCATGACCCCAGTCTGATACCTCCACCAAGGGGAGACAGAAGCGCGCCGCCGCACCTTGCTACTCCACCCGCGGCAGCTGGTTGTGTCGGTGCTGTTCGTCAGCGTCGATCGAAGGAGGACCAGCAGTCATGGAGCCCACCGAGCTTTCCGGCGTTATCGCCGACCACATCGCCGCTATCAACGCGGCGGACACCGACGCGATCATGGCGACGTTCGCACCAGACGCCTACGTCAACGACGCCCGCCGGGAATTCGTCGGGACTGCCGCTATCCGCCGGTGGGTGGCCAGGGAGATCGTCGGTGACCAGGTTCGTATCGACGTCCGTGCGGTACTCCACCACTACGGCGACACGATCCTGCGCGGCGGCTACGACGGCCAGTTCGACAAGACCAACCTGCCCGCGGATGTCATCCTGTCTAACTACTTCAGCGTCCGGGACGGCAAGATCGTCAGCCTGATCGTGATCTTCAATCACGAGGCCGACTACTGACGGGGTTCGTTGGCCGCGGTGGCCGGGAATTGTCGGCAGTGCTCGATAGTATGAGCGATAGCTAAGGTACCAGGAGGCGGTGATCGGACACATGAGCGATGAATTGCTCGCCGACCCCTGGCCGCCGGCCGACGATGAGGCGCCGTTCGACTTGCTGGCCCTGCCGGATGATGACCCTGAGCAGTGGCCGCTCGCCGATGAGGACCCCCGGCCATCGGCCGAGATTCCGCAGTGGCTAGCCGATGAGTTCACCTGGAGCGTCGAAGCCGAGCACGCTGCATGGCTCGCCGGGCTACCCGACGACATCCGCGCCGACTACCTGGCCGGCCCGTACACCGGAGCCGGGGAGGCCATCGGCGTCGGGTTCACGCACCGCGACGACGGCGGGCCAGCCGGGGCCGGCTTCGCCGCGGGCGGGACACTGGATCAGCTAGCGCCAGGCCCGTGGCTGGCTGAGGCGCTGGACAGCGTGACCGCCGCTGGCTACGCCGGGCTATCCGATTCCGAGCAGATCGGCGTGCTGCTGGGCTGGCAGCGCCAGGCCGCCTGGGCCCAGGCGGGCATCGCCGCTGCGG
>JBAUAR010000064.1:0-4111 GCA_049675875.1 Streptosporangiaceae bacterium | reverse complement strand
GATGGGGGTGCTTCCGCCCGCCCTGCGGCGGCACCGAGGCGGTCGTGCCCTCAAGGATCTTCAGCAGCGCCTGCTGGACACCCTCGCCGGAGACATCGCGGGTGATCGACGGGTTCTCGCTCTTGCGCGCGATCTTGTCGATCTCGTCGATGTAGATGATCCCGGTCTCGGCCTTCTTGACGTCGTAGTCAGCTGCCTGGATGAGCTTGAGCAGGATGTTCTCAACGTCCTCGCCGACGTACCCGGCCTCCGTCAGCGCGGTGGCGTCGGCGATGGCGAACGGCACGTTCAGCAGCCTGGCGAGCGTCTGGGCCAGCAGGGTCTTGCCCGACCCGGTCGGCCCGAGCAGCAGGATGTTCGACTTGGCCAGCTCGACGCCGTCCTCGGTCGCGCCGACCCGGTCGCCGCCGGACTGGATGCGCTTGTAGTGGTTGTAGACGGCGACCGAGAGGCCCTTCTTGGCCTTGTCCTGGCCGATCACGTAGGAGTCGAGGAACTCATAGATCTCGCGGGGCTTCGGCAGGCTGTCCCACTTCAGCTCGGCGGGCTCGGCCAGCTCCTCCTCGATGATCTCGTTGCACAGGTCGATGCACTCATCGCAGATGTACACGCCGGGACCGGCAATGAGCTTCTTGACCTGCTTCTGGCTCTTTCCGCAGAACGAGCACTTCAGCAGGTCACCGCCATCACCGATGCGTGCCACCTAGTTACTCCCTCAAGCCCAGCTGGCCGGCTGCGCCGACCCGCTGCACGGACCACATCGACCGAACCCTGATGCCTGTAAAACCTAGACGGTACCGCCTCGGTGACCCTAGGGATGGCCTTAGGAACACCTGGCCGGCGCGCCGGCCGCCGCAGCAGTCGCCCGCTGCGAGCGCCGACGCCGACCGTCTAGGACGACACTACCTCCGGCTTGCGCTTCAGCATCGTCAGAACTTCATCGACCAGGCCGTACTCCTGCGCCTCCTGCGCGCTGAAGAACTTGTCCCGCTCGATGTCGTGCCGCACCCTGTCCTCGTCCTGGCCGGTGTGCCGGGAGATGATCATCTCCATGGCCGACCGCATTCGCAGGATCTCTCGGGCCTGAATCTCCAGGTCACTTGACTGGCCGTAGCCACTCTCCACGGCCGGCTGGTGGATCAGGATCCGCGCGTTCGGCAGCGCGAAGCGCTTGCCCTTGGTACCGGCCGCGAGCAGGACCGCCGCCGCCGATGCCGCCTGACCCAGGCAGTAGGTCTGGATCTCCGGCTGGATGTACTGCATGGTGTCGTAGATCGCCATCATCGAGGTCATGGACCCGCCCGGCGAGTTGATGTAGATCAGGATGTCCCGGCCGGGATCCATCGACTCGAGGGTGATGAGCTGCGCCATGACGTCATTGGCCGACGCGTCGTCGATCTGCACGCCGAGAAAGATGATCCGCTCCTCGAAGAGCTTGTTGTACGGATTCATCTCCTTGACGCCATACGACGTCCGCTCCACAAAGGACGGCAGCACGTACCGCGCCTGCGTGGGCCGTGGCCGGTCCAGCCCGGCGTCACCAGCGGTCACTGTCGGACCTCCTTGCTGTGCCTGCATTGCCTGAGCGCTCATGAACCGGGGCTGCCGTTCGGCACCTCTCGAGCGCTCCTGACCACGTGGTCGACGAACCCGTAGTCGCGCGCCTGCTCCGCGGTGAACCAGCGGTCCCGGTCGGAGTCTTCCTCGATCTGCTCCACCGTCTTGCCGGTGTGCATGGCGATGCGCTCGGCCATCAGCCGCTTGATGTACAGGCTTTGCTCGGCCTGGATCCTGATGTCGGTCGCGGTGCCGCCGATGCCGCCGCTCGGCTGGTGCATCAAAACCGCCGCGTGCGGCATCGCGTACCGCTTGCCGGCCGCGCCGGCGCACAGCAGGAACTGGCCCATCGATGCCGCCATGCCCATGGCGTAGGTGACCACGTCATTCGGCACGAACTGCATGACGTCATAAATCGCCATTCCGGCATAAACCGAGCCGCCCGGCGAGTTGATATAGAGGCTGATGTCTCTCTTGTCATCTTCGGACGACAGCAGGATCAGCTCGGCGCAGATCCGGTTCGCCAGGTCGTCGTCCACCTGCTGGCCCAGGAAGATGATCCGATGCCGGAGCAGGCGCTGGAACAGCATGTCACCCAGCGGCAGCACAGCTTCCGCGGTCCTGGCCTGCGGACTGACGATCTGCCGGTGGTCCTGGGGAGGCGTCGTCACTGTGCTCTCCTCGCTGTCGTTCGCGCCGCGCCTGTCGTTGACTGTGACCATAACCCGCGCCCCGGACCACCGTTGCCGCCGATCCCCGCTGTTCGCTGACGGCGCAGGCAGGGTGCCTTTCCCGGCGCCGAACGGCGGAACGTCAATCAGCAAGGGAACGGGCTTCCCTCAGGCTGGCCGTCAGCTGCCCTGGCCGCCGTCACCGGCGTCGCCAGCACCGGCGTCTTCGCCGGCGCTGTCCGTCGCTGCAGTGTCCGCGGCGGCACTGTCCTCCGCCGCATCGTCCTCGGCGGCATTGTCCTCCGCACTGTCCTCGGCCGCAGCGCCCGTGCCAGCGCTGATGTCGACCGCGCGGCCCGCCTCGTCGACGACGCTGGCGTGCACGGCAAGCCACGTCAGCGCGTTACCGCGGAGCACGTCGGCCGCCACGGCCGGAAGCTGGCCGTTGTCAGTGAGCTGCTTGGCCAGCTGGTCCGGGGCGACCCCCATCCGGTAGGCCTGCTCGGTCACATAGGCGCTGAGGTCGTCCGGGGTGACCGTAATGTCCTCCTGGCTGGCGACCTTGTCCAGGATGAACCCGGCCTTGACCGACCGGCGGGCATCGGCCAGGAAGTCCTCGTCGAGCTTGGCCTGCGTGGTGCCGGCGGATTCCAGATAGGCCTGCACGGTCAGGCCGGCCCGGGTCAGCTGGTCCTGCAGGCTGTGCCGGCGGTGGTCGACCTCGGACTCAACGAGGCGCTCCGGCAGCGGGATGTCGAGCTGGTCGATCAGCGCGTCCAGCACGCGCTGCCGCGCCTGACCCGCCTGCCCGGCCTGCCGAACCGCCGCCAGCTGCCTGCGCGTCGAGGCACGCAGCTCGCCGATGGTGTCGAACTCGCTGGCCGACTGCGCGAACTCGTCGTCAAGCTCCGGCAGGTCCTTGACCTTCACCGAGTTGACGGTGACCTGAATGTCGGCCATGTTCCCGGCCTGCGAGCCGCCGGCCAGCTCGGCGGCGAAGGTCTTGGTCTCGCCGGCGGTCATCCCGGTCAGCGCCTCGTCGAGCCCGTCCAGCATGGATTCGCTGCCGACCTCATAGGAGTAGCCCGTGGTCTGCGCGTCCTCGACGGCAGTGCCGTCGACGGTGGCGGCCAGGTCGATGGACGCAAAGTCCCCGCTCTCCGCCGGCCGGTCAACGGTGCGCAGCGAGGCGAACCGCTCGCGCAGCGCGCCCATGTACTCCTCGACCTGATCGGGATCGACGTCGGCGTTGTCGACGGTCACCGACAGCGCGTCCAGGACGGGCAGGTCGAAGCTGGGGCGGACGTCGACCTCGGCCGTGAACGTCAGTTCCTTGCCGTCGTCCAGCTTGATTACCTCAACCTCGGGCTGACTGAGCGGCACCACGTCGTGCTCTGACACGGCCTTGCTGTACAGCTCGGGCACCGCGTCGTTCACGGCCTGCTCGAGCACGACACCGCGGCCGATGCGGACATCAATTACCCGCGGTGGCACGTGGCCGGGCCGGAATCCGGGCACCCTGACCTGCCGTGCCACTTCCCGGTACGCCTTGTCCAGGTTCGGCTTGAGCTCGGCGAACGGAACTTCGATGGTCAGCCTGATCCTGGTCGGGCTCAGCTCTTCGAGGTCGGTCTTCACCTGGGATCGCTTCCTGGGAAATGTGACTGCCGCTGGCACGATGCGGGTGGGTACTGCTGCGAAGTCTAGGACAGCGCACGCGTGTTCACCCGCGACGGGTGATGATCACGGGAACTCGGCGACGACAGGATGGCGGGGCGATCTCCACTTTCCGGGAGGGCAGATGACTGATCCTCAGGCTGGCCCGCCTGACGCCGGGCGCGCGGGCGCGAGCACCGGCACAGGCGCTGGCCCGGGCCCGGCCG
>JBAUAR010000063.1:0-7057 GCA_049675875.1 Streptosporangiaceae bacterium | reverse complement strand
CGGTATTGCCCAGATACGACTGCCATACTGCCAACATTTGCCGAGCTTCGCGGTCTGAAGGTCTTTCCCCGAAAGGCGCGATACGCATCGGAACAGCTTTGGAAGATCGCTGGGCCACCGCTCCATGGCCGCCTCAGCCGTAGCGAGCCGCGAGATGCCGTCCCAAAGACATGGCCCCGAACCGCCGTCCAGGGGGTGCACTGGGCTGACGTCGTCGTGGCGAGTGGCGGTGGTTATCTGACGGACACCTGGTGGTGGCATGCGGCCGGTGTTCTCAGCGTGCTTGCATTGGCACAGAGCCTGGGCAAGCCGACCGCGATGTTTGGACAGGGCGTCGGCCCGCTTCGCGGCCGGGCCTTGCAAGCCATGGCTAGCTGGGTCTTGCCGCGGCTGGCCGCACTTGGCCTGCGCGAAGAAGTAACCGGGCTTGGACTGGCCCTGTCTTGTGGAGTGCGGCCGGATGTCATAACGATCACCGGCGATGAAGCCATCGAGGTCATCCCTGACACCGCTGCAGCGGCCGGGAGCGCGCTGGGCTTCAATATTCGGGCGGCTGACTACTCGGGCATCGGTCGGGACGCGGCGGCCGCTATCGGCAGATGCGTTGTCGGCGTAGCTCACGAACTCGGGGCGCCCATAGTCGGTCTCCCTGTTTCTCGGTATGCGACGACCTCTGATCTCGCGGTCATCGGTGAGTGCCTGGAACGCCGGCAAGCCAGCAGGGAAGTGGCCCTGGCGGACCTGTCATCGCCAGCCGAGCTCATGTCGGCGTCGGCTCAGTGTCGTGTCGTAGTTACGGGCAGCTACCACGCTGCCGTATACGGGCTTGCGCAGGGGGTTCCCGCTGTGTGCCTGAGCAAGTCTGCCTACTATGACGCAAAGTTCGCGGGTCTGAGTGCGCTCTTCCCGGAAGCCTGCCAGGTGGTCTCGCTGACTCATCACGACCCGGCCGGTCCTCTTCGTCGGGCCATCGTGCGCGCATGGCAACTCCCCGCAGCCGCCCGGTCGGCTGCGCGCGACGCAGCGGCCCGCCAGCGCGCATCGGGCCATTCGGCATACGAGGGCTTTCGGCTGAGCATAGATCCGGCGCGTGAGCTCGCCACCCCGGTGTCGCTAAGGCAGGCACATTGACCGCTCGATCATTCCGGTCGGCACCGGAAGCGCTCACGCGCCGCGTCGACGGCCGCGACGCAATGAAGGTCATGGAGGTCGAGCTCTGCCGGCCGCTGCCCGCCGTCGGCTTCGATGGCACGTACCAGCGACTCTGGGTGCTTGCGCGCCTGCATACCGAGCCGATCGGGACCTGCACGGTCGATCTGGAGTCCGGCGACCTGAGTCCCGGCCAACTCGGCGAGATTCTCTGGCACGCCATGGGCGAGGCCATCGCAGAGCGGTTCGCTGCGGCCGGCATCCCAGCGCCGCAGGCGCTAACCGGCGGCGGCCTCGACGCGGACCCTCATTCGTGGCCCTTCCTGCAGACCCGATCCAAAGTTCTCGAAGCGCCTCCTTACATCAGCGTCGTCATCTGCACCTACCGCCGGCCAGATCGGCTACGGGTGTGCCTCGAGCAGCTGCGGCGGCAGCACTACCCTGCCTTCGAGGTCATCGTCGTTGACAATGATCCGAAAACAGGCGCAGCGCGGGAACATGTCGCGGCGCTCGGCGATCCCCGGTACCACTACGTCGCCGAACCGCGGGTCGGCCTGTCGCGAGCGCGCAACACGGGTGTCTCAGTCGCTGCTGGCGACGTCGTGGCTTTCCTCGACGACGACGAGGAGCCAGATGCTTTCTGGCTGGCCGCGCTAGCGCGCGGCTTCGCGCGCGGCAGCGATGTGGGCTGCGTGACAGGGTTGATACTGCCAGCATGTCTGGACACCGCGGCGCAGGTCCTGTTCGAGGAACTCGGCGGGCACAGCAAGGATCGCGGCTTTAAGCCCGCCGTCTTCTCCCGCCAAGGACCGCAGAGCCCGTTGTACCCGAGGCCCCCGTTCGGTGCCGGGGGCAACATGGCCTTCCGTCGAGAGACCCTCCTGCGAGTCGGTCGTTTCGATACGGCCCTCGGCGCCGGCACTCCAGCGCTCGGAGCCGAGGACACCCTGGCCTTCACCCTCGTTATGCTCGCTGGCCTCAAGATCGCCTACGAGCCGGCCGCGTTCGTCCGGCACTATCACTACCGCACGTTCACCGGTCTGGCCAGGCAGTTGCACGGTTATCGGGTTGGGCTGACGGCCTATTACGTCGCCCTGATACGCCGCCGACCATGGGTTCTCACTGGCCTCGTGAAACTGCTACCCGATGCCATTCGCTTCTTGAGCTCGGCCCGCTCGCCAGTGGTCTCCCCCGCGCTCGGTCTCCCGCCGGTGCCGGCGAGGGGCCGCGGGCTGCTCGCCGGACCCGTCGCTTACCTGAGAGGCATTGTCAGAAATGCATCGTCGAACGCCCGGCAGATCCCAAAGAGCAGCAGATTGCGTTGGCACGGGCGCCAGGGAGCCGGCGGATGATGTGCCCATACTCATGTACCACAGCATTGCTGATAGCGCTGCTCCGCGGTTTGCCCGTTTCGTTGTCCGTCCGACGGAATTCGACGCTCAGATGGGTCATCTGGCAGCCAACGGATATCAGCCCATTACCGCTCTTGATCTTGTAAGCAGGCAGGCCAGCGGCAACCTGCCCGCTCGACCGGTCGTGCTCACGTTTGATGACGGGTTTAGTGACTTTGAGACTGCGGTGCTGCCGATCCTGCAGAAACACCAGTTCCCGGCCACGCTGTATGTCCCAACCGCGTACGCCGGACGGACCGCATCCTGGCTTCGCGACTGCGGCGAAGACCAGCGGCCTATCCTGTCCTGGCGCGCGCTTCGCGATGTTGTCTCGGCGGGGATCGAGGTTGCCTCGCATAGCCACACTCATCCGCAGCTAGACCGTCTTCCGCTGCCAGCAGTCCGTGCTGAGTTGCAGCGCTCCCGCGGGTTACTCGAGGACAATCTCGGCATACCGATAGAGGGCTTCGCGTACCCGTTCGGGTACTGGAATGGGAACGTTCGATCTAGTGTGCGCGCCGCCGGATACTCCTACGCCTGTGCGGTAGGCGACCTGCCGGTGTCTGGTACGGCTGACCGGTTCACGCTGCCACGGATGACCGTCGACGGGGGAATCGGAATAAACGGTTTCTCGCGGCTTCTCGCGAGCTCCACGACTCCGGCAGCTCGATTGTCTTCCGAAATGAAGCGACTGGCTTGGCACGCTATGCGCCGCCACATCCGATCCGCAGGGGGCGACCCGCAACCAGTACAAGTCGGCTTTGACAGCTCGCCGCCGCGAGCCGTCTCGCATAGTCGCGCGCCGTGATGAGCACCGAACGCGCGGACACTCGCGGGCGCGCCGAGTCGGCAGCTGCGGCGCGCATCGCAACAGATCCGGGTGGTCCCGCCTGGCGGCAGAATACGGAGATCCTTGGCAATGCCGGCACTCTGGTCGCGACGGCCGGCTTGTCCGCGGCCTTGGGGTTCGCATTCTGGGCACTCGCCGCGCATTTGTTCAGTCAGGCCGCCATTGGCTACGCGGCCGCCGCCACGTCCGCGATGACTCTGCTGGGAACAATCGGGATGTTCGGTCTGGGCACCTTCCTGATTGCCGAACTTCCGAAGCTGCGCGCCCGGGCCAGTCTCGTCGCGGCCGCCATGATCGCTGCGGCTCTCGGGTCATCGCTCGTCGGAGTCACCTTCGTGCTGGTGGCGCCCCACGTGAGCGTGAACCTGCGAGAATCTGAAGGCACGCTGACCGGCGGGCTGATTGTGGTCGCGGGCGTGGTAGTGACCGCCGCTACCTTTGTATTTGACCAGGCGTCTATTGCCTTGCTCCGCGGCGGACTGCAGTTGTCGCGTAATGTTGTCCTGGCATTAGCAAAGCTCCTGGTGCTGCCCGTGGCAGCGTACGTCCTGCACGATCAATTTGGCTACGGTATCGCGCTGTCCTGGGTCGCGGGCACGGTGATATCGATCATGGCCCTTGGTATCTGGCTGTGGCAGAAGGGCACCCGTGTCTTCGGGCAGCCGGACTGGCGTGCACTAAGTCGCATGCGCGGAACTGTCTTGGCCTATAACTGGCTCGGGCTCGGTGTGGCCACGCCCGCTCTGCTAACCCCAATCCTCGTAACCGTGCTGGTCTCGCCGGTCGCTAATGGCGCATTCTACGCCGCGTGGATGATGGTAAGCATGCTCTTTCTCATTCCGACTCACCTCTCAACGGTTCTGTTTGCGGTCGCATCTAACAACCCTCGGTCGCTCGCGAGGAAGCTTCGTTTCACCCTGGCGGTATCGCTTCTGATTGGTATTCCCGGGATGGCCATCCTCGGTCTTGGCGGCCACTGGGTACTGAGCATCTTCGGTCCTGCTTACGTGCATGAGGCTGCGCTGCCGCTCTCATTGCTAGTACTCGCGTACGTTCCCACGATTCCACGCACCCACTACGTCGCTGTGGCTCGGGCGACCGGCAAGATATCGCAGGCTGCCAGCGTTATGACGGTGGCCGCGACAGTGGAGATGGCAGCACTCGTGCTCGGCGCGCGGTGGAACGGCCTGGTGGGACTCTCAGTGGCGCTGCTCGCCGTGAAGTGCCTGACCGGTGCCGCCGTCACGCCGGCCGTCGTCAAAGCCGCCCTCGGCCGCGGGCGTCACCGCCGAGTTGCGCTAGCTCCCCGGCCGGATCGAGCGATGCTCTCCAGTTTGTCGTAGTGCTGTTTCCATTCGGCGGCACCGGCATCTGGCGGCATGTTGCTCACGCCCTCGAGAAGTCCGGCAGCGCCGTCGATGTATTCCCTGACGATGTCCGCATGACCGGCATGCCGCGCGGTCTCCTGGATCGTGTGGACGAGCAGCGTGTGCAGCGTCGGGTGCCTCGCCTCGGCTGGCCACCATGGCACAGTGCCGCGTGCATCCAGTGGCAGCTCCTCGATGCTGGCGTCGGAGTGCGCCCATACCCGCCGGTAGAAGTCCGTCACCTGCGCGCGTGACTCGGTCGCGGTTGCGTACATGTGACCGCTCAGCTCGGCGTCGTCGTCCTCGCCCCAGTCCAGCTCGTTCTCGGCTGAGAACGGCCGGTCGACCACTCCGCCGAAATACTGGCATTCCACCCCCGCGCAGTGCTTGACCAAGCCGAGCAGGTTGGTGCCGGTGGGCGTCATCGGCCGCCGGACGTCGTAGTCGGACAGTCCCTCGAGTTTCCATAGCAGGACCTCGCGCGAGGTCTGCAGGTACTGGTGCAACGTCTGCTTGTCATCAGCGTGTGGCATGCCTGTGAGTCTTGCTCAGGCCTACCACCTTGTACACCGGATATGCGCGGGCCCGGTCTCGTTCTGTCGGCTATTTCAGGTAGGTGGCGACGGCGGCGCGGAATTCGGCGACAGCGTCGGGGTCACCTTCCAGCCGCCAGTCCTGGTGGTAGATCCCGTAGTTCTGGGCCACGTCGTACCAGACAAACCCGAGCAAGCCGGAGCTGCTCACCCCGGCGAACAGACTGGGAATATTCGCGGCCTGTCCAGATACCTGGCCGATAGCCGTTTCGCCGATGAGTATGGGCTTCTGGGTAAGCTGCCGGATAGCCGTGATCGTTGGCTCGTATACCCCGCTGAAGTCGTCATCTGGAAAGTAGTAGTAGGCATCGAAGGCGACCCAGGTGACGTAGTTACTCCCCGGCCAGTAGTCGGCGATCGGTCCTTCGTACGAACTGACGGCATTGATCGTCCAGAGCCACGTGACGTTGTCGGCTCCGGCCTGCCGGAACACATCAACGACGTGCCGCCACGCCTGGACGAAGGCCGAAGGCTGGGTGTGCGTCCATCCCCAGGGGTACCAGGTGCCGTTCATTTCGTGCCCGAAACTGATGATCACCGGGTGACCGAATGCCTTGACCGACTGGGCGTAGGACTGCAGGAAGGCGTCCTGCTGACCAGCGGCGATAGTGGCGCATGAGGCGCTAGTGGGGTCAATGTCGATGAGCAGGGTCGCTCCGTGCTGCCATGCCGCCTGGGCAAAGGGAATGCTGAACGGTTCGCCCCAGGAGCTGTAATACATCACGATGTTCGGCTGCCGGCCGACGGCCTGAGCGAACTGCTCGACCCCCGTGTACTGACCGACGGAGGTGTCGCTGCCTTCGTAGACACCCAGGTAACTGAACGCCGTAGTCGGCAGGCTTGCCCGCACAACCTTGGGCACCGATGCGGCGGACGGGACGCTTGCCGCTGGCGTGCTGCCGACGGCCTGCTGGGCCGCTGTGCGACCTGCGCCAGCCTGTCGGTCGTAGTGCCTCATGCTGGCAATCAGGGTCGCCCCGGCGCCAACCACGACCAGGATCGTGGCGGCGACGGTGGCGACGACTTTGGCGCGATTGGTCATCGGGGGCTGACCCTCCGATCCCACAGGGTCCAGACGACGGGCGCCACGTAGATGACGCCGAACAGGAAGACAACGGCGAATCGGTCGGTGCGGAACTGCCACGTCCGCAGGGCCGCCAGGCCCAGCCAGGCCACCGCGGTTCCGCAGTTCCACATGATCAGCGCCGCCCATAGCCGCCGCACCGGCGACACGCTGGTGCCAGTCGGCTGCCACGGCATGACGTTCCCGCGAAAGTGATCCCAGATCGCCAGCGCGTGCGACCAGGACCGGACAATCTCCAGCGCCCACGTCGCCCAGCCAAACTCCGACCGGTGCCACACCGGGTACAAGACGAAGCCGTTCAGCACGGCCGGTGCCAGCGCTAGGTAGTCCTGGAGGCGAATGTCCTGCGGAATAAACACCAGGATCCCGATCGCGATCATCGGTACCACGAACAGCAGTAGCGCGGTAAACAGGTAGTACAGGAACCCTGACAGGTAGGCCGCCTTAGCCCTGGCCGGAATGGGCAGCTTCCAGAGCCGCCGCAACGGCGTCGTGCTGCCCAGGCACCACCGGTACTGCTGGTGGGCGAACGCGTCCACCGACGACGGTGACGACCCGGTTGCCAGGTTGACCGGGATGTACCGCAGGGACCAGCCCTGGCTGATCACATCAAGACCGGTGTG
>JBAUAR010000062.1:0-5687 GCA_049675875.1 Streptosporangiaceae bacterium | reverse complement strand
GTGTCAGCATCGAGGCTCTCAGTGTGAGCGAGCTTGCCTCGGTGCTGGACACGGCGACCACTACAGCAAGCCGGAGCGATACGAGATGTCTGAATCTCGCGACGGCATCAGAGCTCCGCTAACGGCTGGCATAGCCGAACGCCGCAGTCCCGGCACGGGTCGGGGCCGACGGAACTGCGTGCTGGCCTGCCTGGCCGCTGAGCGATGCCCGATGTTCGGAGGCACCGGATGCTGGTTGCGGGGATAGATTCCTCGACACAGTCGACCAAGGTGGTGCTGTGCGACGCCGCGGACGGCACGGTGGTCGGTGCAGGCAGTGCGCCGCACCCGGCCGGCACCGAGGTTGACCCGCGGGCATGGTGGGACGCGCTGCACAAGGCGGGCGACGGCCTGCTGAGCCGGGCCGCTGCCGTCGCGGTCGCGGGTCAGCAGCACGGGTCGGTGCTACTGGACGTTGACGGCTCGGTAGTCCGTCCGGCCCTGCTATGGAACGACATGCGGTCGGCCGCAGCCGCTGCGGAACTCGTCGCAGAGTTCGGCGGGCCGCGGTGGTGGGCCGATACCACCGGGAGCGTGCCCACGGCGTCATTCACCGTCACCAAGCTGCGCTGGCTGGCGGAGCACGAGCCGGATAACGCCGCGCGGGTCGCCCGGGTGCTGCTGCCGCACGACTGGCTGACCATGCAGCTCGGCGCGTCCGAGCCGGTCACCGACCGCGGCGACGCGTCCGGGACGGGGTACCTCGCGACGGCGAAGGGCGAATGGCTGCCCGACGTGGCCGCTGCGGCACTCGGCCACGAGCCAGCGCTGCCGCGGGTGGCGGCACCAGCCGAGGTGGTCGGGCACACGCCCGGTGGTGCCGTACTCGCGCCGGGTACCGGCGACAACATGGCGGCCGCGCTTGGCCTGGGCTTGGAAACCGGCGAGGTAGCGGTATCGGTGGGCACGTCTGGCACGGCATTCGCGGTGACGGACATCGCCTCTGCCGATCCTTCGGGCGCGGTGGCCGGCTTCGCCAACGCGACCGGCAGCTTCCTGCCCCTGGTGTGCACGGTCAACGCGGGGCTGGTGCTGGCGGCCGCAGCCGCCATGACCGGAACGGATCTGGCCGGACTGGCCGCCCGCGCTCTGGCCGCCGATTCTGGCGCGTCCGGCGTTACCCTCCTGCCCTACTTCGACGGAGAGCGGACGCCCAACCTTCCGCTAGCCACAGGCGTGATCACCGGGCTGACGACCACGAACGGAACGGCGGAGAACCTGGCGCGGGCAGCGGTCGAGGCCGTGCTCTGCTCGCTGGCTGACGCGGTGGAGCTGCTCGGAGTCAAGCCGCGCCGGATTCTGCTCATCGGTGGCGGAGCGCGCTCGGAAGCCGTCTGCGCGCTCGCGCCTGGCATCTTCGGTGCGGACGTCGACGTGCCAGCGCCGAAGGAGTACGTCGCGCTCGGCGCCGCGCGGCAGGCCGCGTGGGTACTGACCGGCGCGCCGCAGCCGCCAGACTGGCCGCGGCCGCCCGCCCGGCGCTATTCCGGCAACCCACAGCCACGCGTGCGGGAGCGCTTCGCGGCATTGCGCGCGGCGACGTCGTCCTGGGCCGGAGGCCTGCCAGTCCCGGAAGGAAGGAAGGAACGATGACCATGACCGCAGACCGGTACGCACCGACGCGCGCTGACCGCTTCTCGTTCGGCATCTGGACGGTGGGCTGGCAGGGGGTCGACGTGTTCGGTCCCGCGGTGCGCCCGCCCATGCCGGCCGACCGGGCCGTCCGCAAGCTCGCCGAGCTGGGCGCCTACGGGGTCAATTTCCACGACAACGACGTCTTCGACTTCGACGCCAGCGCAACCGACCAGGACAAGCGGATCGGTGAATTCAGGCAGGCCCTCGCCGACACCGGCCTGGTCGTGACGACGGCCACTACCAACCTGTTCAGCCACCCCATCTTCAAGGAGGGTGCCTTCACCGCCAACGACCGGGAGGTCCGCCGGTTCGCGCTGGCAAAGGTGATGCGCAACCTCGACCTTGCCGCTGAGCTCGGGGCCAGCGTGTACGTGTGCTGGGGCGGCCGGGAAGGCGCGGAGTCGGGGGCCAGCAAGGACGTACGTGCCGCACTCGCGCGGTACAAGGAAGCGTTCGACGTGCTGAGCCAGTACGTCATCGACCACGGATACTCGCTCCGGTTCGCGATCGAGCCCAAGCCGAACGAGCCGCGCGGCGACATCTTGCTCCCGACAGCCGGGCACGCGCTCGCGTTCATCACCGAGCTGGAGCACCCCGAGCTGGTCGGCATCAACCCGGAGGTCGGTCACGAGGAGATGGCGGGGCTCAACTACGCGCACGCCATCAGCCAGGCGCTCTGGCACGGCAAGCTGTTCCATATCGACCTCAACGGCCAGAACGGCCCACGGTACGACCAGGACCTGCGGTTCGGCGCGGGCAACGCCCGCGGCGCTTTCTGGATCGTCGATGCGCTCGAAGCAGGCGGCTACGACGGCCCGGTGCACTTCGACTACAAGCCGCCGCGCACCGAGGACGACGGCGGCGTGTGGGACTCGGCGGCAGCGTGTATGCGCAACTACCTCATCCTGCGTGAGAAGGTGCGCGCGTTCCGGGCCGACCCGCAGGTGCAGCAGGCGCTGCGAGCCGCGCGCGTGGACCAGCTCGCTGTCCCGACACTGGCGGCAGGCGAGACCTGGCGCGACGTTGCCGAGTTCGTGCCCGATGTGGCGAAGCTGGCGGAGCGCGGAATGGCCTTCGAGCAGCTTGACCAGCTCGCCCTCGAGCACCTCTACGGGGTCAGGTAACTACCCCCGATCGACGGCGCGATTTCGCTATTCGGCCGGCGAACCCTCAGCCCGGCGCGCCCTGGCCCGGCGCTTGCCCTCGTGCATGGCCGCGACCCTGGCAATGGGGATGGCGTGACCCTCAGCGATCAGGTCGTCCGGCAGCCGCTGCGGCCGGGGCAGCGAGTCTGCCCACGCGTCCCGGCCGCGCAGCAGCCCAGCCGCAGTCGCGATGGTGAAGTCGGCAGGCCGAACATTGGCCAGCTCGTCCCAGCCGACCGGGAATGACACCGGAGTTCCGGGCCGCGCGCGCGGGCTGTAGGCCGCGACCACGGTGGCGCCACCTGCCCTGGTGGCGTCGAGGAAGACCTTTCCGCCGCGGTCGGCCTTGACGAACGCGGTGGTCGCCAGGTCCGGCGCGAGCAGCTCCGCCCTGGCTGCAATCGCCCTGGTCGCCGCGGCCGCGTCCGCGCTGGGCTGCCCGTCCGACAGCGGCACGAACACGTGCGCGCCCTTGGCGCCGCTGGTCTTCACCGCCCCGGCCAGGCCCGCCGACGCGAGCGCCTCGCGGACGAGCTGGACCGCCTGCACTACCACGTCGAAGGTGCCGCCAGCCGGCGGGTCGATGTCCAGCACCAGGAAGTCCGGGCTGTCCCACCGGTCGGCGCGCACCAGCGTCGGGTGGTATTCGATCGCCCGCTGGTTGCCGAACCACAGCAGCGTGCGCCGGTCGTTGCAGAGCGCGTAGGACACCTCGCGGTGCGAGCTCTCCGCCCAGAGGGTGACGGTGCGGACGAACTCCGGGGTGTAGGCCGGCACGTTTTTCTGCATGAAAGCCTGCTGGCCGCGCAGCACCCTGATCACTGATAGCGGCCGGTCCGCCAGCACCGGGAGGAACAGCTCGCGGACAGCGTCCAGGTAGTCGATCAGCTCCCGTTTGGTCGCCTGCGCACCGTCGAAGAGTTCCTCGTCGAGATTGGTCAGCCGGACATCGGCACGCTCCTCGGCCCCGCTAGCCATGGCCGCCGATCCGCCCGTCCGTGGCCGCTGCGGCTCCGGTCACGGCCAGCTGGCGCAGCGTGCTGACCGCCTCGGCCGGATCCTCGGCACCAAAGACCGCCGAGCCGGCGACGAACATGTCCGCGCCTGCCTCGGCGCAGCGGCCGATCGTCTCCTCAGTCACGCCGCCGTCTACCTGAAGCCAGATCTCGCCGCCGTGCGCGCTGATCAGTTCCCTGGCATTGCGGATCTTCGGCAGCAGGTAGGCCATGAACTCCTGGCCGCCGAAACCGGGCTCGATGGTCATGAGCAGCACCATGTCGATCTCCGGCAGCAGGTCAGCGTACGGCTGCACCGAGGTGGCCGGGTTGAATGCCAGCCCGGCCCGGCCACCTGCCGACCGGATGGCTCGGAGGGTCCGGATCGGCGCCGTGGCGGCCTCGGCGTGGATGGTGACGTTGCGTGCCCCAGCCTCGGCGTAGCCCGGCGCCCACCGATCAGGATTCTCGATCATCAGATGGCAGTCGAGCGGCAGCCGGGCGTGTCGCATCAGCGCCTCGACAACGGGCAGGCCAATCGTGAGGTTCGGGACAAAATGTCCGTCCATGACGTCGATATGCAGCCAGTCAGCCGTCTCGGCGACCGCGTACGCTTCGTCCGCGAGCCGGGCGAAGTCGGCCGCCAGCAGGCTCGGCGCCATCTGAATGCTCATCCTGCCCCCGATTGTAGGGAACGCGGGTTCAGCGGCCGCGGCCGTGTGCACCGCGCGGCGAGGTGGCGTCCCGCTGTCGGTGCATGCCGCTAGGTTCTAACCGCGCAGCCGTCGCCGAGAAAGAGTCATCCGATGCCCGCACCGAGCGCGACCAGGACCAGCGAGACCCCCGACCGCCTGCTGGACCGGGTCCGCAAGCTGCTGGCCAAGGCCGAAGCCGAGGGGGTCACCGCCGCCGAGGCGCAGGCGCTGACGGCCAAGGCCGCCGAGCTGATGGCGAAGTACGGCATCGACCGGGCACTGCTGGCTGCGCGCCGGCCGGAGACCGACCGGCCGGGCGACCGGATCGTGCAGCTGTACAACCCGTGGGCCAGGGTGCAGGCCCACTTGCTGTGCGGGCTGGCCGCGGCGCTGCGCTGCCAGTGCATCCTGCTGCCGTCGCCGGCCGGGCAGCGGGTGCATGTGTTCGGTTTCGTATCTGACATTGAGCGAGCCGACCTGCTCTATACGTCGGTGCTGGTGCAGATGTGGCACGGCCTGGTGGCCGCGCAGGTCCCGGTCGCCACCGGAGCAGGCAGCGCGGGCCGCATCCGGGCCTGGCGCCGGAGCTGGCTGCTGGGGTTCACCGCTGCCGTGATCGCCCGCGTCCGGGCAGCGGAGCAGGGCGCCGAGCAGTCCGCCGCCACCCCCGGCGGTGAGCCCGGACGCACGGCTCTCGTGCTCGCCGACCGTGCGGTGGTCATCCGCCGGCGGGTCGCGCACGCCTACCCGCAGACCAGGACAGCGCGGGTGACCTACAGCGGCAACGGCTATGGCGCCGGATACTCGCAGGGCAGGCGCGCCGACATAGGCTCCGGCCGCCTCGCGGGCCGGCCCGCTCGCCAGCTGACTCGCTGACCGTCTCAGCGCCGCCGCAGCAACGCCAGGAAAATGGCGTCGGTGCCGTGCCGGTGCGGCCAGAACTGCACGTACTGTCCAGCCGGACCGCAGCGGATATCGGGCACGTCCGGCAGCGCTGCCGCAGCGTCGAGCACCGATGCGTCCGCGCGGCGCGCGAGCACGTCGGCCACCACGTCGCGGGTCTCGGCGACGTGCGGCGAGCACGTGATGTAGCCGACCACGCCGCCGGGCCGTGCGGCGTCGAGCGCTGCGCCCAGCAGGTCACGCTGCAGCTTGCCCAGCGCCGTGACGTCGCCGGG
>JBAUAR010000061.1:0-7121 GCA_049675875.1 Streptosporangiaceae bacterium | reverse complement strand
GATCGAGGCGGCCCGCACGGCGCTCGACCTGCCGGACCGGCGGCTGGTCATAGCGCTGGCGAGGCCGCCGTTCCGGATCTCCTGCGGTGCGGTGCAGATCGGCGCCGCTACCATGGCGGCCGGCCAGCAGCTACCGGAGGCTGTGCTGGCCGCCATCCAGGTGCTGCACGCCGATCTCGCCGCGGCCCCGTTCGTGTCCCCGGACGCCGGTCGGCTGCGCAAGCTGGGCCTGGACGGGCACAGCATCGCTGCCGCCGTCCGGGCCGGCCAGCTCCTGCGCATCAGCGATCAGGTTGTGCTGGCGCCGGGTGCTGCCGCGGCGGCCGCCGCGATTCTGGCCTCGCTGGCACAACCGTTCACGGCCGCCGAGGCCAGACAGGCGCTGGGCACAACCCGGCGCACGGCGATCCCGTTGCTGGAGTTCCTCGACTCGGCGGGGATCACCGAGCGGCTCGCCGACGACCGCAGACTGGTCAGGGCGCAGCCGGGCCAGCCGTCGGCCATCGCTGCGCAGGCTCCGCCGCGCGCGGTCGCAACGGCCGCTGCCGACGGCTAGCGCGCGCCGAAGCGAGTCGCTGACCAGGTACGGGCGTCCGTCGGCGGTGCGTCCCTGGAGATCCACCGGGACAGCACAGCGGCCGTGGCGGGGGCATTGAGAATCCCGGTGCGGAAGTGCCCGGACGTCAGCCACGCGTTGTCGAGGCCGGGCACCTTGTCGATGACCGGCCGGCGATCAGGGTGCCGCGGCCGGAAGCAGCACCACTGATAGGCAACGCCGAGTCCGCCGAGCCGTGGCAGCACGGCGGTCAGGCCGGCCGTTATCGCGTCGATGACGTCAGGACGAACTGCCGGGGTCTCGTCACCGGCGTCGAACGTGCCGCCGGCCAGCAACTGGCCGTTCTCGATCTGGGTGGCGACGGGCGCGACGATACCCGGCAGCGTGACGTCGGTCGGCTCGGTCACCAGCAGGTGACCCTTCACGCGGTCAGCGGGAATGTGCAGTGGCAACCCGTCGAGCACCGGCGGCCCGCCGGTGGCGAACACGACTGCGCCGGGGCTAATGTGACCGCTCGACGTTCCGACCCCGACCACCCGGTCGCCGCTGATCTCCACGGATGTCGCGGCGACGCCGGTCGCGACAGCGGGCAGCCGCGCGGCGAGCCTGGCCACGGCCCGCAGCGGGTTGATCCGGGCCTGGCGGCGGATGAGTGCACCTTCCATCGGACGGGCCAGGCCGGGGACAAGCTGGGCCACCTGACCGGGATTGAGCCACTCCACGTCACGCGGCTGATGGGCGGCGAAGCCGCCGTCGTGCGGCGCCAGCCCGAGCCAGTCGAGCTCCACCAGGCCAACCCCGCCGGGCAGCGACTGCTGCAGGTCTCGCCAGCGTTCCAGCGATGCGCGCTCGAGGTCGACGAACGGTTCTGGGTCGCTCCACTGATGCGGCTCGGGGATAAGCAGGCCAGTGGCGCCGCCGGTCGCGCCGGCGCCGAGTCGGCCCGTCTCGATCAGCAGCACCTCTCCGAGGCCGGCGTCGGCGCACGCGAACGCCGTGGTCACGCCCACGATGCCGCCGCCGACGACCAGCACGTCCGGCCTCGCTCCAGCGATGCTGGGCTCGGCGCGGCCGAGTACGGCGCGCTCGTCCGGGGTGAGCTGGTCACGCCAGATAGCGCCGGTCACCGTCATGAGACCATCCTGGATCAGCCGATCGGGTCGGCCTGCTGCTGCCGACTGCATCGTAGGGGACGCCGGCCCGGATAGCGGGCGCGGCAGGGCTGGCCGGGTCCGAAGTATGGCCAGCCGGAAACGTGCCGGCAATCCGGCGTTCCCGGCGCAGAAACACCGCTGCTGCAGGCTAGGAGCATGGGGGAGAACCAGGTACGGCGCAGGATCGCGCTGATCGCGCACGACAACAAGAAGTGCGACATTGCTGAGTGGGCCAGGTTCAACCGCGCCCTGCTGGCACAGCATGACCTGCTCGCAACCGGAACGACGGGCCAGCTGCTGGCGGCTGAGCTCGGCTTGCCGGTTACCTGTCTGCGCAGCGGGCCGCTCGGCGGCGATCAGCAGATCGGGGCGCGGATCGCCGACGGCGAAGTGGACGTGCTCATCTTCTTCTGGGATCCGCTGGAGCCGCATCCGCACGATCCCGACGGCAAGGCGCTGCTGCGACTCGCCGTGGCCTGGAACATCCCGGTCGCGTGCAACCGGTCGAGCGCGGACTACATGATCTCTTCGCCGCTGTTCGGCCGCCGGTATGAGCGTCGTCAGCCTGATTTCACCGACTATGCGAACCGGGGCTGGCCGCCGTTCGCGGCGAGCGCCGACCAGGTCGCCTAGCCGAAGACGGCTTCGTTCCCGTATTTAGGGCGGTACGGAAGCATTCTGGCGCCCGCCGCGCTGCACTAGCCGAGGCACTCGACTACCCGTGGCGCTGGCTGGTGCGGCTGGGACGGGCGGGCCGTAAGGTGGAAAGCATGGCGCTCACCGATTCGTACGGGCGGACCGCGACCGATCTGCGGGTCTCGGTGACCGACCGGTGCAATCTGCGGTGCGCGTACTGCATGCCTGCCGAGGGTCTTGACTGGCTGCCCCGGCCCGAATTGCTCACCGACGACGAGCTCGTCCGGCTGGTGGGGCTGGCCGTCACCCGGCTCGGCGTCACCGAAGTGCGGTTCACCGGCGGCGAGCCGCTGCTGCGGCGGGGCCTCACCGGAATCGTGGAGCGCGTCGCCGCGCTCAGTCCGCGGCCGCAGATCTCCCTGACGACCAACGGGATCGGCCTGGACAAGCTGGCTGGACCGCTGCATGTAGCCGGTCTGGACCGGATTAACGTCTCCCTCGACACGCTGTCGCCGGAGACCTTTGTCGCCCTTGCCCGCCGCAACCGGCTCGGTGACGTCCTGAAGGGCCTGGTTGCGGCCGCCGAGACCGGGCTGGCGCCGGTGAAGGTCAACACCGTGCTCATGCGCGGCGTCAACGATCACGAGGCGGCGGATCTGCTGCGATTCTGTCTCGGCAGTGGCTACGAGCTGCGGTTCATCGAGCAGATGCCGCTGGACGCGCAGCATGGCTGGCGGCGCGCCGAGATGGTCACCGCCGATGAGATCCTGGCTACCCTGCAAACACAGTTCAGCCTGGTCGCGGCCGACCCGGCCGAGCGCGGCTCGGCCCCGGCCGAGGCGTTCCTGGTGGACGGCGGGCCGCAGACGGTCGGCATCATCGGCTCGGTGACGAGGCCGTTCTGCGGCGCGTGTGACCGGGTGCGGCTCACCGCGGACGGGCAGCTGCGCAACTGCCTGTTCGCCCGGACCGAAAACGACCTGCGCACGCCGCTGCGCGCCGGGGCCTCCGACGACGAGCTAGCCGACCGCTGGCACCGCTGCCTGGCGGCCAAGCTGCCCGGACACGGGATCAACGATCCGGGCTTCCTGCAGCCCGCCCGGCCGATGTCGGCTATCGGGGGCTGACGGCACGTTAGTCGCGCCTGTCCCGGGCGTCGTTTTCTTCCTGTTAGCCGCGTTCGGTTGCCTCGCGTGTCGCACGCCCCAGGCCGGCGCCTTCGGTTCCGGCGCCGGCTGCCGCCGGTTTCGGGCGCCGCGTAGCCGGTTCCGCGTCCACCGTCGGTTTCCGGCGCCGCGTAGCCGGTTCCGCGTCCGCCCTCGGTTTCCGCGCGCCGCGTAGCCGGTTCCGCGTCCGCCCTCGGTTTCCGGCGCCGCGCCGTTGGTTTCCCGGCGCCCTTGCCCCGTGAATGCCTGCCTGGTGTCGCCGGAGGTGCACCAAAGGGCCAGCCACGGCGCGGTTGGTGCGGCGCCATCGTCTCGACAAATGCCGGGCTTGCGCTACGATGCATATCGATATATCGTTGAGCTATCATAGAAGTACGGTGACAGTCCGAGTACTATTGGACGGTCACCCGGGGAAGGGAGTCACCCATGCGTGACGACAATGACCGCGACCGACGTCGCGGACCAGGCAGGTGGGAGCCTGCCGACGACGGGGAGCACCTCCGCTGGCACGGCGACGACGGCGAGCGGCACGGCGGACGTGGCCGTGCCCGCGCGCGGCCGCGCTTCGGCGGTCCGGGATTCCCGGGCGGGCCAGGCTTTCCGGGCGGCCCGGTGTTCCCGGGCCCGGAGATGCACGTGGGCCCCTGGATGCGCGAGGCGCACCGGATGCGCGGTCCGCGCGCCCGGCGCGGTGACGTCCGGGCGGCAGCGCTCGCGCTGCTGTCTGAGCAGCCGATGAACGGCTACCAGATCATTCAGGAGATCACCGATCGCAGTGGCGAGGTGTGGCGGCCGAGCCCCGGCTCGGTCTATCCGGCGCTGCAGCAGCTCGAGGACGAAGGGCTGATCAGGGCCGAGGCAGGCGACGGCGGCCGCCGCGCTTACCAGCTGACGGACGAGGGCCGGCAGTACGTGGCGACGCACGCGGACGAGCTGCGCGCGCCGTGGGACGTGGTGGCCGGGAGCGCCGGAGGCGCCGCGATCGAGATGCGCCGGCTGATCGGCCAGGTGGCGATGGCCGCAGTGCAGGTCGTCAGCGCCGGAACGGACGCCCAGGCGGCCCAGGCTCGGCAGCTGCTGACCGATACCCGCAAGGCGCTGTACCGGATACTTGCCTCCGACGAGGAAAGCACCGGCGACGGCGAGTGACGCCGCGGCGCGACGTCAGGTCGCGCGGCCAGCGCGGCATCGTCAACAATTGTTGACATCCGCACGGCCCGCCGGTCGCGGCTAGGCTCGGGAATAGCTGATCAAGGAAGGCTCGATCAGGAGTGACACAAACGAGAACGGCAGCACCGGCCGGGGCGGGGTCTTCGGCGGCGCTGCTCGACGGCGACGAGCCGGAGACCGTGATCGCGGTCTCTGGCCTGGTGAAGCGGTACGGCGACGTGGCGGCCGTGCGCGGCATTGACTTCACCGTGTCCAGGGGCGAGACCTTCGGGTTCCTCGGACCCAATGGCGCCGGGAAATCCACAACCATCAAGATCCTTTGCACGCTAGCCACCGCCACGGCGGGCACAGCCCTGGTCAACGGTCACGACGCCGCCACCGAGCGGGACGCCGTGCGGCGGAACATCGGCCTGGTCTTCCAGGACACCACGCTCGACACCTACCTGACCGCCGAGCAGAATCTGCGCTTCCACGCCGAGCTGTACGGGGTACCGAGGGCGGCGGTCGAGCCGCGGATGCGCCAGGTACTGGACATGGTGGGCCTATGGGACCGCAAGGACAGCCTGGTCAGCACCTACTCGGGTGGTATGCAGCGGCGGCTGGAGATCGCCAGGGGCCTGCTGCACGCCCCGCACGTGCTGTTCCTGGACGAGCCGACAGTCGGCCTCGACCCGCAGACACGATCGTCGATCTGGGCCTACATCAACGACCTCAAGCGGCGTGAGGACATCACCATCTTCCTCACCACCCATTACATGGACGAGGCAGAGCACTGCGATCGGATCGCGATCATCGACCACGGGAAGATCGTCGCGATCGACACGCCCGAGGCGCTGAAGGCCAGCGTGGGCAAGGACCGGGTGCAGATCCATACCGCGGACGACACTGCCGCGATAGCCGAACTCGCCGCGGTCTTCGGCATCGACGCGGCTGTGCATGAGGATGCGGTTACGTTCGCGGTGGCCTCCGGCGAGCAGTTCGTGCCGCGGCTGTTCGGTGAACTCAGCGTTGCGATCCGGTCGGTGAGCGTATCCAGGCCGTCGCTGGATGACGTGTTCATGTCCTACACCGGCACGACCATCAGGGACGCCGAGGGCGGCGCTGGGAACGAGTTCATGCGGAACATGCACCGGCTACGGGGCGGGGGGCGGCGGTAACTATGGCGACTCAGACAAGTGAGCCGGCCGCGGTCTCCGAGTCTGGCGCGGTCGTCGAGCGGATCCGCGTCTCGGTGCCCGACCGGGGCTTGCGCCATGACCTGCGGGCAGTCAGCATCGTCTGGCGGCGGGAGCTGATCAGGTTCCGGACCGACCGGCTGCGGGCCATCACCTCGCTAGTGCAGCCGTTCCTGTTCCTGTTCATCCTCGGCACCGGACTGTCTACCCTGGCGGGCCACGGCCTGCCGCACTCGACAGGCTTCGACTTCACGACGTTCATCTATCCGGGCGTGCTGGCGATGTCGGTGCTGTTCACGGCGATCTTCTCGGCCGCCTCGATCGTCTGGGACCGGGAATTCGGTTTCCTCCGCGAGATTCTGGTCGCGCCCGTCAGCCGGGCGTCGATCGTCATCGGCAAGTGCCTCGGCGGCGCCACCATCGCGACTCTGCAGGGGATCATCTTCCTGGCCCTCGCCTGGTACGCCCACGTCCCCTACGACCCGCTGCTGATCCTGGGCCTGGTCGGCATGCTGCTGCTGCTGTCGTTCACGCTGACCGCATTCGGCGTGATGATGGCGGCCAGGATCCGGCAGTTCCAGGCCTTCATGGCGCTGACGCAGATGCTCGTCATGCCGTTGTTCTTCCTGTCCGGGGCGCTGTACCCGCTGACCGGGCTGCCGGCCTGGCTGACGGTGCTCACCCGGCTCGACCCGCTGACGTACGTCGTCGGCCCCATGCGGCACCTGGTGTTCAGCCACTTGAGCGTGCCGCCCGTCGTGGCGACAGCCATCAACACCCGCCTCGCGCCGGCCATTACCTGGGCAGGCTGGCCGGTGCCGCTGTGGCTGTCGCTGGGGATCGTGGCCCTCATGGGGCTGGGGATGATGTCGATCGCGATCGCGGAGTTCAGCAAGAACGAGTGAGGCACCAAAGCCAAAGCTCAGCTGCCGCAACGAGTGGGATTCTCCGTCGACACGACCGGAGGATCCCACTCGCGCAACTCGAAAGTCCCATATCCCCGCTTTGCCCCGCTCTCGGGAGCGGTCGGGGCCAGCGGTCGGCACGATGATCTTCATGGGTGGAGGATTAGTAGCGCTATATACGGGCTGTTGCCGATTCGGCTGACCGGCGTGGCTTTCCTCCATGTTCATGATTCTTTGGGATGATTGGGTTGTGGCGAAGCGATACCGGCCGGTGGAGCGGGACCAGCCGTTCCTGCTGCCGCCGGACATGCGGGACTGGCTGCCGGCTGACCATCCGGTGCACCTGGTGATCCGGGTGG
>JBAUAR010000060.1:0-32480 GCA_049675875.1 Streptosporangiaceae bacterium | reverse complement strand
GCGCGCGTCGCCTCCGCCACGACGCGTGCGACGCCCGGCCGCGGCGGCACCGCGCCTGACTCGACCAGCTCGGTATAGATCTCGGTCTTGCGCTTGTGCCAGGCCTCGATCGCGGCCTGCTGGCCAGGCTCGTCAGAGGGCAGGCCCGCGGCCGCGACAAAGTCCGGCGTCAGCAGGCTGGCCAGGCGTTCCTTGCCGCCACCGATCTGCAGCTTCTGCTGGTAGTCGGTAACGCTCCAGCGGACCGGCAGACCAAACTCGGCGAACATCTGGTTGAAGGCGACCAGGTGCCCGTAGCGCTCGGTGTCGGCCAGCACGCCGTCGCAGTCCAGCACGAGCGCGTGGTCCGTCGCAGCGCGCACCAGCCTCACCAGGCCTTGCCGACGCTGCCGAACCTGCGCAGGTGGCTGGCTGCCATGTCCATCACCGCGGCGCGAACCGAGGTGAACAGCGACGGTGGATCCCAGCTGTCGCGCTGCTCGGCAGCACGCAGGAAGTCCAGATTCGACTTCATGTAGGCGACCTTGAGCGCCGTGGAGATGTTGACCTTCGCACAGCCACGCGAGATCAGGTCAGTGAACTGTGCGTCGGTCATGCCGGTACCGCCGTGCAGCGCGATCGGCACTGGCTGCGCCGCGACAATGTCCGATATCCGCTGGGCGTCCAGCTTGGGCTCGGACTTGTAGACGCCGTGCGCGTTGCCAATCGCGGGCGCGAACACGTCGACGCCGGTTGCCCTGATGAAGTCCAGTGCCACTGGCAGCGACTGCCGGTGCGCCTCCTCCGCCGAGCCGACATCGTCCTCGACGCCGGTGATCGACTCGATCTCGCCCTCCACGCTGGCGCCGTAGGAGCGGGCCTGCGCGACGACCTCGATGGTCTGCCGCTTGTTCTCCTCGACCGGCAGCGCGGAGGCGTCGAACAGGACGGAGTTCCAGCCGGCCCGCAGGCAGCTGCTGATGACATCGCGGTCCGGACAGTGATCGAGGTGCAGGCTGACCGGCACCTCGATGCCGGCCGTCAGCTCACGCCACATCGCGAACAGCAGGTCACGCCCCATCGACCGGACAGTCTTGACCGACGTCTGGATGATCACCGGCGAGCGTTCCTGCACGGCCGCCGCCAGCACTGCCTCCAGGGTGAGGTCGTTGACGACGTTGATGGCCGCGACGCCGTAGCGATCCGCGAACGCCCGGTCGACGATGTCCTTGAGCGGCACGACAGGCACGACACACCCCTCCGCGGGAGATAAGGGCGACGCTAACCTCCTGGCAGCCGCTCCGGATCGGTGGAATCCCCCAGATGAGGTGAGGAGTTCCCCTACCGGGGCCTGGACCGGCCCGCCAGGGCGGCGAGTTCGGTCCGGTTCCGCGCACCGGTCTTACGCAGCACCGCGCCCGCGTGCTTTTCCACCGTCCGGACCGAAAGAACGAGCCGCTGGGCGATCATCCGATCGGGCAGGCCCTGCTCCATCAGGCCGCGGACCTCGCGCTCCCGCTCGGTCAGCCCCTGAAGATCGTCGGCGCGCATGCCCCGGTGCAGCTGACCGAGCACGACGTCGGACAGGATCGCCTGGCCGCGCCCCGCCGCGACCACTGCCTGGGCCAGCTCCGGCCCGCTCACGCTGATGTCCACGCAGCCCCGCGCCCCGGCCCGGACGGCATCGGCGACTAGCTCGTCGTCGCCCGCCTCGCAGAGGCCGACCACCGCCAGCCGTGGCTGCGCGGCCAGCAGCACGCCGACGACCCCGGCGCCGGCTCCAGCGGACGCGGCACCGTCATGCGGCGGCGTCAGGCCGAGCTCGACAAGAGCGACGTCGGGCTCCAGTTCCCGGCAAACCTCGAGCGCGCCGTCGGCGGTCGCGACCTCGCCCACGATTTCGGCGCCGGGCTCGGTCCACGTCAGCAGCCGGGCGAGCCCCGCGCGCAGCACCGGTAGCCGCGCAGCGACGAGCACCCGCAGGTGCGGGCCACCTCGTTCCCTCTCATCGCGGATATAAGGGAAACGGGCACGTATCCGGGTACCCCAGCCTGGCAGCGAATCGATGTCGACGCTGGCGCCCAGCTCCCGCGCCCGCACGGTCATGGTGCGCAGCCCGAGCTGGTGAGTCTGCCAGCCGGAGCTCGGGTCGAAACCCTGTCCATCATCCTGGACGAGCAGCGATACTGCCCCCTGGTCGTAGAGCAGCCCGATCCGGACGCTGTTCGCTCCCGCGTGCCGGACGATATTGGTCAGCGCCTCCCTCGCGACGGACGTCAGCTCCCTGGCCAGCCGGCCATCGACGGGCACCGGCGGGCCGGCCGACACGACGCGCACCTCGAGCTTGCCGATCGTCTCGGCCCAGGCAGCCTCGGACCGCAGCGCGGCCGCAAGATCCAGCCCGTCCGGCGCGACGGACAGGCCGAGCAGCGGCTGCCGGGCCGCTGCCATGGCTTCCCTGGTGGCCGCGGTGGCCTCGCGCAGATGCTCGGATATCCCGGCCAGCGGAGGCGTGGCTGCCGCGTCCGTCGTCCCAGTGTCGCCGGCCGCACCCGCCGTGAGCGCCTGTTGCACGCCGTCCAGGTGCACCTGCACACTGACCAGCCGCTGGGTGAGCGTGTCATGCAGCTCGCCGAGCAGCCGGTCCCGTTCTGCGGCCGTCGCCTCGGCCCTGGCGCGTTCCTCCGCGGCTTCGTGCATCCGGGCATTAGCCAGCGCGATCGCCGCGTGCTGGGCGAAGAGCTGCAGCAGTTCCGCGTCCGCCGGACCGAACGTCCGGTGGTCGTCGCGGCTGAAGACGATGCAGGCTCCGATGATCCGGCCGCGCCACTCCAGCGGTACGCCGATGACGCCGCGGAGCGTGGCTCGTTCCGCGGGTGCGACGTGGCCGCCTGGAACCTGGTCGTACCGGTCAAACCACACCGGTTTCCGGTGCGCGACAACCGCACCGGTCATGCCTTCGGTCAGCGGGAAAACCCGGCCCGACTGGCAGGAGACGCCGATATCAGCCTCTTTGCGGTAGCTGCCCGCGGCCTCGTCCACGCTGCAGATTGAGCCGGCCTCGCAACCAAGCAGCTCGGTGCACCGGCGCAGGATGCGCTGCAGCAGCGGCCGCAGCGAGAACTCGCCGGCCAGGTCCTCGGCGACGGCGATCAGCTCGGCGGCCCTGGCCCGGGTGGCGTCCGGACCGTCTGGCCGTGCCCTCCGACTCGATCGGGTTCTGAGTCGCCATAACCAGGAACGGCGGGATCTGGTGGTGGGCCAGGCACTGGCGTCGGCGCTCCGCGGTGCGCGTGACCTCTATCGCGCTGATCCGGGCGGCCGTGCCGGGCCGCTCCCGCTGGCGGCGGCTCATCCCGCCAGTCTTGCTCGCGGCTGGGCTCGCCGTACTCGCGGTCGGCGCCGCGCGGCCGGAGGCGACGGTACCGGTCCCCTCGACGTCCGCGACCATAATCCTGGCCCTCGACGTCTCCGGCTCCATGTGTTCCACCGACGTGAGCCCGAACCGCATCACCGCGGCCGAGCGGGCCGCCAGCAGCTTCATTCAATCCGAGGCAGGCGGGCCGCGCATCGGCCTGGTCGCGTTCGCGGGCACCGCCGGCCTGCTGGTGCCGCCGACAAACAACACCCAGAAGCTGCTCGCCGCGCTGCGCAGTCTCACCACTTCGAACGGCACCGCCATCGGCGAGGCGATGCTGACCGCGCTCAGCGCCATCGCTCAGGTCGACCCCTCGGTGGCGCCGACGGGCGCCAGCGCCAGGTCGGCGGTCCGCGGTGCGGGCTATGCGCCCGACGTGATCGTCGTGCTCACTGACGGCGCGAATAATCAGGGCGTCAGCCCGCAGACCGCCGCCCGGCAAGTCGCCCAGCGTCGTGTACGGGTGTTCACGATCGGCTTCGGCACCACCAACCCCGCGCCGCTCGTGTGCAGCAACTCGCAGTTCGGCGGTGGCGGCTTCGGCGGCGGTGGTGGCTTCGGCGGCGGTGGCGGGTTTGGCGGTGGTGGCGGGTTTGGCGGCTTCGGCGGCCACAACCCGCTAGTCGCTGACTACGGCACGCTCCGGCAGATAGCAGCAACAACAGGCGGCATGTTCTACAAGGCCCAGAACGCGACTGAGCTCCATACGGCGCTGAGCCATCTGTCCGGTGCCTTCACCATCGTTCACAAGCAGGTCGACCTGGCTCCGTTGTTCGCAGGAGTCGGCGGTCTGCTTGCTAGCGCCGCGGTCGCGTTGTCGCTGTGGTGGAATCGGACCCGCCGCATCCCTGCGCCTGTGCGCGAGCCTGCGCCCGGCGAATAGGCCGCCGGCGAAGGCAACCGGCGCCGACACGCGGACAGGCGATATCCGCAGCAACCTCGCCGCGCTTGCCGCTCGCCAGGTGCCGGTGCTGACCAGGCTGGAGGCCAGTTCCGCCGGGCGCGGCCCGCCGCGCCTTACACCGTCGGCTCGAGGTGGCCGATGGCGCCTTGCCCGAGCAAGTCGATGGGCTGCCGTCCTTTGCGTCGCCTTCACGGCAGGCGAGGTGTTGACAGCACCAGAGTCGCGCCGATCCGGCCATCGAAGGGCAGGTACGTCCCGTTCCCGTTCCGGCCGTAGAACGTCCGGAAATGGACCTACGGTAGGGCCTGAGAGCATCAGTGCTACCCGCGGGAACGCCGCCGATCAGCACCGCACCGGAGGAGGACTCCCCTGATGGCACGTCAGCTAATGACGATGGAGGAGATCCTCTCCATCGTGCGCGACACCCCTGATCGCCTCAGCGGTTTGACCGGCGACCTGACCGAGGCCGAGCTGCACGCCGCGCCCGAGCCTGGCGAGTGGTCGGTCACCGAGATCGTCGCTCATCTCCGGTCGTGTTCCGACGTGTGGGGTGCGGCGATCGAGACGATCGCCGCGACCGACCACCCGACCATCCGAGCCGTCAGCCCGACCACCTGGATCGAGAGCACGGACTATCGCGGGCTAGCCTTCGGTGCGTCGTTGCAGGTGTTCAGGAAGCAGCGCGATCAGCTGCTCGCTCTGCTCGGACAGCTGCCAGACCCGGGCTGGTCGCGAAGCGCCACTGTGACCGGCGGCGGCAGACCACAAGAGCTCACCGTGCACTCCTATGCGAGCCGCCTGGCCCGTCACGAGCGGACTCACTGGAGGCAGGTGGCGAAGACAGTGCGGGCAGTTGCACTCGCCGGGACCGGTAGACCAGACTCCTGACCGATTGCGGCACTTCCAGGGGCGCCGCGGCATTTTCCCGGAGGAATGCGGTGTACTCCTATCCCACGGCCCGGATGGGCGGCGTTGTCGACGACTACCACGGCGAGCTGATCGCCGATCCTTATCGGTGGCTCGAGACGACCACCGACGCGGAGACTGTCAGCTGGATCAAGGCCGAGAACGAGCTGACCGAGAGCTTCCTGGCCGCGGTACCCGCGCGTGAGTCGATCCGCGAGCAACTGACCGGGCTCTGGGATTACCGTCGGGCCAGCGTACCGTTCGAGCGCGGCGACCGGTGGTTCCAGTCACGTAACCCCGGGCTTGCCGCTCAGCCGGTCCTCTACGTCATGAACCAGACCGGCGAGACAGGACGTGTGCTGCTCGACCCCAACACACTGTCCGCTGATGGCACCACCGCGGTCAGCGCCGTCAGCGTCAGCGACGATGGCACGCTGCTGGCCTACGCCACGAGCGGCGGCGGCTCGGACTGGCTGACCTGGCAGGTGCGGGACGTCGCGACCGGGGAGGACCTCGCGGACGCCATCGAGTGGTCGAAGTTCTCCGGCGCTGCGTGGGGTAGCGACGGATCTGGCTTCTTCTATGGCGCAATGCAGCCCACCTCAGCCGGCGCTGAGTATCTCGAGGCCAACGCACCGCCGAGGATCCTCTTCCACCGGATCGGGACGCCTCAGGACGCCGACGAGGTTGTCTTCGCCGCGCCGGACGAACCCGGCTGGATGCCGTATGCCGAAGTTACGGAAGACGGACGGTTCCTGGTCGTCACGATCGAGCGAGCTGCGGGCGACGAAACCCAGCTGCACGTACTTGACTTGCGTGACCCGGCAGCGCGACTGCGGCCGCTCATCGGCGACTTCGAGTCTGTCAACGTCGTCGTGACGAGCGTCGGTACGACGTTCTACCTGGTGACCGACCACGGCGCGGAACGCAAGCGACTGGTGGCCGTCGACCTCGAGTCGCCAGGGCGGGGGAGCTGGAGCGAGGTCATCGGCGAGAGTGACGACACCCTCGAGAGCGCCTACCACTACGGCGGCCAGCTTGTCTGCCACTACCTGCGCGACGCGCATTCCGTGCTGCGTGTCCATGCGCTGGATGGCAGCTACCTGCGCAACATTCCGCTGCCTGGCATCGCCTCGCTGCCCGCCGAGGGCCAGGATCGCCGGGCCATCTCGGGCCGCCCGGGCTCGGACCTGATGCACTTTAAGGCAACGTCGTTCACCGAGTCAGGCGCGATCTGGCAGCACGACCTGGCGACCGGCCAGACGCGGCAGATCGAGCCGTCCAGCGCGCGGATCAACCCAGCCGACTTCGTCACCGAGCAGGTACTCGTTACCTCGGCTGACGGAACGCGGGTGCCGGTATTCCTGACCCGCAGGCGGGACGTGCAGGCGGACGGGCAGGTGCGTGTGCTGCTGTACGCCTATGGCGGATTCGATATCCCCCTGACGCCGTGGTTCTCGCCACTCATGGCGGCGTGGGTCGAGAGTGGCGGCCTGCTCGCGGTGGCGAACCTGCGCGGCGGGGGCGAGTACGGGCGGGCCTGGCACGAGGACGGACGGCGGGCTAACAAGCAGAACGTGTTCGACGACTTCTGCGCGTGCGCCGGGTGGCTCGCGACCTCCGGCTGGTCACGTCGCGACCGGATCGCGATCATGGGGGGCTCGAACGGCGGGCTGCTGGTGGGCGCCTGCCTGACGCAGCATCCTGAGCTGTTCGGCGCGTGCGTCCCGCACGTCGGCGTGTTCGACATGCTGAGGTTTCACAGATTCACGATCGGCTGGGCGTGGACCGGCGAGATTGGCAGCCCCGACGACCCGGACGAGTATCAGTGGCTGCGCGGGTATTCGCCGCTGCATAATGTGCGGCCAGGGGCCCGCTACCCGGCAACGCTGCTGCTGACCGGCGACCACGACGACCGCGTGGTGCCCGGCCACTCGTTTAAGTTCGCGGCCACGCTGCAGGCCGCTCAGGGCGGAGACCAGCCGATCCTGATCCGGGTCGACACGGCCGCCGGTCACGGCGCGGGGAAGCCAACGGCCAAGGCCATCGCCGCAGATACCGATGTGCTGGCATTCCTGGAGGCAGTACTCGGAGCTGGCTGATCAGAATGAGTTGCGGCGTGCCGTGCCTGGCGCTTCCCCCTGGTGCCCGGTCCGCGGCAGTTCCGCGCCGGAGGATCTTCCTGTCAGCTGATCGAGCCCGCCGGAAGAAGCGCGTGAACGCCCCAGGACTGGTTCGCCACCTGCGTCACCCTCAGGTCGAGCACCGGGCTTGCTAGTGCCAGCGCCATTGCCTTGCCGACTCCGTAACCGGCCTGCAGCCAGGTCAGCATCGCATCGAGCGCATCGCCCATCGCTGCGTTGAGATCCGGGCTGAAGCCAAAGGTGATCTGGCCAGCCGGAGTCTGCGCGTGCACTCCTGGAACCGGCCGCTCCGTGACCAGATCGAGCTGCAACTCGGTCGTCATGCCGCACTCGATGGCGGTACCCGCCACTTCTCCGTCGCCCTGGGCAGCATGGCCGTCGCCGATGCTCAGCAGCCCGCCAGGCACTGCAACCGGCAGGTACAAGACCGACCCGGTGACCAGTTCCTTACAGTCGATGTTGCCGCCGCCGACCGGCCTGGGCGGGATGGTCGAATGCTCGCCAGGCTCCTCCCAGGCGACGCCCGTCACGCCGTGGAACGGGGCTATCCGCACCGTGTGCCCCTGGTCGCTGGTAGCTAATCCCGCGTCCGCGTCGATCTGCCAGAGCAGCCAGGCTGGCGGGCCCTCGTGCAAGCCGAGTCTCCTGGTGAGCGGGGTGTCGCGGCCCGCGGCGACGGTGTATCCCCAGGAATCCGGCCGCATCGAAATGAAGCGCACCGCAAGCATCTCGCCCGGCAGGGCGCCGCGGACAGCAATCGGCCCCGTCAGGCAATGACCGCGGCGGCTCTTGCTGGTCATCGTCGGCACGTTCTCGCCAGGGAACGTCTGTGGCTGCAGGTGCCCGGACGCGTTCAGTGATCGCAGCACGATCGTGTCACCGGGGTCGACGGTCAGTACCGGCGGCAGGTCACGGGAGAACACATCTACGGTCGTCGACGGTGTGGGGTCGAGCCAGTGGCGAGTCATCCAGCCATCTTCCCCGCTCGGCGGGCGACGCTCAATGAACACCGAACCAGAGTGATCGCATCAGAGGGCGTTACTGGTACATCCCGGCCCTGAGCGAGTCACCGCGCCCGACTTCGAGCAGCTACGGCAGTCGGCCCGGCGGTTGCTCATGCTGGGCTGGCCGCCGAGGTTGCCGGGTCGGGGCGGTCTTGCAGGTCGGCTAGGACCAGGACGAGGCGCGTCCAAGTGCCCTCGGCGTCGGGTTCGGCGAACCGGGCGGCGACCTGGGTGAGGTGGCCGCGCAGTTCGGCCAGCGCCTCGTCGGTCAGCCGCAGCGCGGCCCGGGTCATGTCGACCTCCCGGCGGCGGCCTGCCTGCTTGGCCTGGAATGCCGCCGTGATATCCATCGCGGTGGCCTCCAGCACGGATCCGAGGAATGCGGCGGTCTCCTGCGGGCTGGCGTCGTCGCCGGGGGGCTCGGCTTCGGCCGGGGCGTACACGCGCTCGGCCTTGCCCCGGGCTAGCCGCCGGTACTCGGCGACCTCGATCAGGCCCGCCTGCTCAAGCTGGCCGAGGTGGTAGTAGAGACGGTCGGCGGGCAGGTGGGCGCAGTCAGCCAGTTCCCGCGCCGACCGGGGTCGCTCCATCAGCCACTCCACCAGCCGGATCCGCAGCGGGTCGGCAAGCGCCTTGTGCACGCCGTGCCAGGCCTTCGCCGCGGCCGGCCGGGCCGGGACCGGGCCGTCGCCGCTGCTCACCTGCGGGCAGCGGCGGTGACCGCAGCGGCGAGGATCAGCATCCACGCCCAGTTCGGGATGCCGGCCAGCTGTCGCTGCAACAGCCACCCGGCGCCGATCCCGCGGCGTGACAGCAGCCAGTAAGCGATCCCCGCGGGCGGGCAAAGACACAGCAGCAGGCACAGCAGGACCGGGTCCAGCGCCTTCGTCGGCCGCGCGGGCCGGACGTCGGCGCCGGGCAGGTCTGCGGTGAGGGCACGCAGCTGATCCATGGTCCGCGCCGCGAGGGCGGCGCCCACCCGTTCCTCGAGTTCGGCCTGGGTCAGCCGGCCGTCGGCGAAGTCACGCTGCAGCAGCGCCACTACCTGGTCCCGTTCATTGTCGGAGGCCCGGATGGCCTGGCCGGCCTGCTGTGCGGTTATGTCGCTCATTGCTGGGCTCCGAGGCGGATGTCGGGTTCTGGGCGGCCGGGCGTCGGGGGTGCACCATGCCACCCGCGGCCGTGGTGCTGCCGGCCGCTAGCTGGGCGAGTTGCCCGCAGGCACGGCTGCGGCATCACAGTGAACTATTGCTGGAGTATCTTCCTTTCATTGGAAAATATTACAGTCCAAGCCGGCGGTCAAATCGTCCGCGGCGATGCGGTGGCGGTCGTCAGCCCCGCTCGGCCCGTGCTGGCACCTGACGTGCTGTCCGGGTCAGCTGCCAGACCACAGCTCCCGCAGCCGCCTCGCCTCGGATTCGCCCTGCCGGATGCCCTCGTCTACAGCTGCAGGTATCGCGGCCCGATCCATGAGATTGACACCGATTGCCCGGGCGCCAGCTTCGTCTGCCGCGATCACCTGGACGACCGTTCCGCTCTTGGTCAGCGCAGCCGTCTCGCTCTCGAGCTGTGCAGCGGGACTGAAGCGCGCGTCCTGGCCGCCAGCCGCTGCAACGGCTCCTAGCAGCGTGATGATCAGCACTCGGTCGTGTCCGCTGGCGAGATCGGCGTTCGTGCCGGACCGGAACCCGCCATCGAGGTAGCGCCGGCCGTTGATGGTAATCGGGGCGAACAGGCCCGGCACTGCGCAGCTAGATGCGACAGCCCGGTCAAGTTCGACGCCCGCCCGGATGTCCCAGACCGCGACCTCGCCGCTGAGCGCATCGACTGCGGGGCAGGCGAACTGGGCAGGCCACGGCTCGTCCTTCAGGTATCGGAACGCCGCGACAAACTGGTCCTCAGGCAACGCGTCGGCGGTGAGCGCGAACCGGCCGATGGCGGCTCTGCGGGCCTCGGCCGGCCCGTCGCCGGCCATCGCCTGCGCGATCACGGCGAATAGCTGCTGCATCTGCTCGGCATTCGGCCCGCCAGCACTGCTACCGGAGCCCTCCGGTGCTGAGGTGCGGTCTGTCCGGCGTTGCCGGCTGACGAGACCCTCGAAGTCCCGGCCCAGGGCTAGCTGTGCGCCGACGGCTGATCCGGCCGAAGTCCCCACGATGAAGTCGGCGTCCCGTACGTCGATCCCGCCCCTGGCCAGCCCTGCAGCCACCCCGATCTCCCAGGCGATCCCTACGGCTCCGCCGCCGCTCAACACCAGTGCCTTAGTCATGAGGGCAAACTAATGCAAAGACGGCCGCGGGCGCCTGCCACAATCTCCATCCATCACGGGTAAGTCGGCACCGGAAAGTACGACAATGCGCCGACCGAAGACGCGACGCCGACCTGGAGCGCCTACGTTCCTAATGAATCCGGGCGGACGGTAGACGTTACGCGCATGCAGAGGCTCGCACGCACCGTCAGGACTACCAGAGTTGGCTGCCTACGGTGGCTCGGGCCGCACGATGCCGTGCGCGGGCATGGCATGCGTTCCGGCGAATACCGCCAGGCCAGCGACGGCGACGACGCCCAGGATCACCGCGAACCAGCCGAGGAGCAAACCCATGAGCGCCAGGCTGGCGCCCTGCTGGCCGGTGCGCTGGATTTGCCGGCGGGCCATATGGCCCAAGGCGATCGCCGGGATGGTCGCCAGCGGCCCGACGACGAACTGCCCGACTCCGCAGACGAGGCTGGCCACCGCCAGCCCGTTGGTGGCGGGCACCGGAATCACCGGGCTGGTCTCGGCCGGGATCAGACCGCTCGGCGTCGCGCGAGGCAGGTCGATCACGAGCTGGTCCAGGTCGGCGTAAGTACGCGCGGACAAGGCACTGCCCAGCCGGGCGTCATACTCGTCCTTGGCCAGTCGGCCCTCGACATAGGCCGTGTTCAGGAGTTCCGCCACGCGGTCGCGGTCCGCGTCAGCGGCCCGCATCCTCCCAAGGTGGTCGCCGCCTGCCGCTGGATAGCCGTACTCCGCCTCCATTGGCTCCCCCGAACCGCTCAGTCGCTCGATGACCCCTCCAGCATAAGCCCGCGGCCCAAGCGGCCTCGGGGGCCGTGAGCAAGTGCTCATAACGGGCTGAATATGGTCACTTCCGACTACTGCGACTGAAGTCGGCTGCGGCGATCATCGCGCCCGACTCGTGGCATGGCTCAGCCGGATGGTGCCAGGCTCGGCGAGGGATCGGGCTCAGCGATCGGGTCCTGCGGCGCCGCCGGCGGCCGTCGGCCACTGGGCTTGCTACCGATGCTCGTGACTCAGGTCAACAATGCAGAACCGGTTCCCATCGGGATCTTCCAGCACGATGAAGTCCGGATCCTGCGGGTAGCTGTCCCAGTCCACCCGCCGGGCGCCGAGCGACACCAGTCGCGCTGCCTCGGCCTCCTGTTCGCTGCTGTCGGCGACGTGCAGGTCGCAGTGCAGCCGCGGGTGCGGCTGCGGCGGCGATTCGCTGAGCTGGAGGGCGATCGCTGTTCCGGCTTCGTCGGGCGGCATGAGCACCCTCGCCCATCCGCCGAACCCATCCTCGCGCAGCGTGTAACCGAGGGCCGCTGACCAGAACTGTGCCGCTCGCTGCATGTCGGCGACCCCGAGCACCACCACGCCGAACTTCAGCACGGGCCGAGTGTAGCCAGAACGATAGCCGGGCCGGGAGCCGTTGCTGGCAAACCTGCTGATGGTCGGGGCGGTTCGGGCGGTGGCCTCGATTCGGCGCGATGCTCGGTCACCAGCCGGGATGTGACCCTAGTCGCGGTTGGCGGGATCGAATTATCTTTCCCGGCCTGCTCCTGATGCGAGTGCTCGGGCAGATCCTGCAAGACTGAGGCTGCTTTGCGGAGAGGATTTCTCGTCTGACATGGCTGCGGCTTGCTGCCCTGCGCTGCGGCCCGACCAACGGGGCTGCCAGGTGGACCTGCCGTGACGATGCCGGCTTCGCCAGTATCCGCGCCCGGCCGCGAGTCGGCGGAGTTGCGGGTGCGCCGGCTGGCCGCGGCGCGTCGGCGGGCGACCGCCCTGCTTGCCGCGGTGACTGTTGCCTTCGTGGCCGTGACAGTGGCTGGCGCCCACGGGACGGCGCTTGGCTACGTGCAGGCCGGCGCCGCGGCGGCCATGGTCGGCGGTGTTGCGGACTGGTTCGCGGTGACGGCTTTGTTCCGCCGGCCGCTAGGCCTGCCGATCCCGCACACCGCGTTGCTCGTCGAGCGCAAAGACCAGTTCGCGGCCACTCTCGGCCAGTTCGTGCAAGAGAACTTCCTCAACGCCGATGTTCTTGCGGAGCGGATGCGGTCCGCACGGCTCGTTCCGCGCTTGGCTGCCTGGCTGGCCGACGACGCTCACGTGGCTGGCTTCGCTGGTCACGCCGCGGATCTGGTAGTCACGCTGGCCGAGGCTCTCCGCGATGAGGATGCCCAGCGGGTGCTGACGGCCGAGTTGACCCGGGCGGCGGAGACCGTCGAGCTGGCGCCGCTGGCCGGGCGGGCCCTGCGGGTCATCATCGCGGGCGGCCACCACGCGGGGCTATTCACCGCCATCGTGTCCGGCGCCGATCGGTATCTCGCAGATCACTACGCGGAGCTTCGTGACCTGTTCGAGGGCGAGTCACCCCGCTGGGTGCCGGACGCGGTTTACCGGCGGGTGTTCGACCGCCTGTACGACCGCCTGCGCCATCGGCTAGCGGCAATGGCGGCAGATCCGGGCGACGAGGCGCGGCGTCAGTTCGACGATTGGATTGCTAGCCTCCCTGATCGCCTCGAGACATCCCCTGAGCTGCGCGAGCGCGGCGAGCGCGTCAAGCGCGAGATCCTGGCTAGCGACGAGCTGCGGGGCTGGACCTCGGCGCTGTGGAGCCATGCCAAGGACACACTGCGGACTCAGGCCGCCGACCCGGAGTCCGAGCTGCGCCGCGGACTGGCCAGCGCGCTGGCGGGGGCCGGTCGGCGGCTCGGATCAGACCCCCGGCTGCAGGAGAGCCTGCTGCGTATCGTCGAGTCAGGTGTCCGGGCGCTCGCCAACCAGTTCCACGACGAGCTCGCTGGCCTTGTCACTGGAACCATCGAGCGGTGGGACGCGGCACAGACGTCAAGCCAGCTGGAATTGCTGCTCGGGCGCGATCTGCAGTACATCCGCATCAACGGCACGGTAGTAGGAGCCGGCGTCGGCCTGGCCTTGCACGCCCTCGCGCTGGGCCTGGCCTAGACCACAACTGAGGCCCGGCCACCGGCGTCGTCGCTGGGTCGGACGTGGTCGGATTTACCGCGAGCCGGCCGCGTCGAGCGCTGCGGAGATGGGCTTGAGGTCCGAGATGAGCTGATCGAGTTCGCTCGGCGTCAGACTGTTGTACGCCGGTGCTGCGAGGTCGTCGGTGAGCGACTCGATCCGCGCCTTGCTGTCCCGGCCAGCGTCACTGAGCCAGCCCGAGGCATCGATGAGGCCGCGGGCGCGCATCCCGTCCACAACCGCGGCCAGCCGCGCCGCGGGGAGGTGGTGGACTCTGCCGAACTTCTCCGCGGGGATGCCCTCGGACAGAGCGTGCAGCACATGGGCCTCCGTCCCGCCGATGCCCTCGGCCACCAGGGCTGCGATGTGACCGTCCCCGCGGTGCTCGCGGAGCAGGGTGGCCGCATGCCAGAGGCGGGCCACGGGATCCTCAGGGACAGCGAGTGCTCGCAGCGCGGCGTACAAGGCTCGTCCCTCCGTGGCAGCGCCGGTCGCCGCCTTGGTGGCGAGGTCTGCGGCACGTGCCAGATTCGGGGCGTCGGCGAGGTCCTCGAGGATCCGTCTCAGCGCCGCGACGCTGCCCCGCTCGCGAGCGGCGAGCGCCTCCTCGGGAGTGGCGGTGTCCCAGACGCGGGGGATGTGGCGGGAGACCTCACCGTCGGCGAAGTTGTAGAAGATCGCATGGACCACCTCGGCCGGGATCCGGCCCAGCGGTGCGGCCCGTCCGGCGAAGTAGCCGTCCCAGTAGTTCCGGTGACCGAGCGCCATGAGCGCCTCGGTCGGCTCGTCGGAGAAGTAGGTGACCAGGTGGATCGGCTCAACAAGCCGGTATAGGCGGCGGGCTGCGGGCTCCATCTCGGACCATCTCCTGTGGT
Source organism: Streptosporangiaceae bacterium (assembly GCA_049675875.1). Lineage (GTDB taxonomy): Bacteria > Actinomycetota > Actinomycetes > Streptosporangiales > Streptosporangiaceae > JAJYUU01. Next base: position 17,996 of record JBAUAR010000060.1, on the reverse strand, counting down.
TGGTGGCACCCCTCGCGGGCGACCACTCACCCCTGCCACGAACAACACTGCCCCGATCCGACACCGACTCCCGGATTGCTCTCAGGGATTTCCCGCCGCCGGTACTTGTCGACTGACACACATCCGGCATGGAGCCGCGTCCCCGACGCATGGCCGCATCTCCGATGATGGGCGCATGGAGTGGACCTTCACCGGTGAGGTGATCGAGTGGCGCGGACCGGCGCCGTACCTCTTCGTGGCCATGACGCCGGAGGAAAGCGAGGATCTCAAGGAGGAAGCCCGCGGGCTGACCTACTGGGGCCAGGTGCCAGTCCGCGTCACCATCGGCGACACTGAGTTCACCACTGCGCTGTTCCCCAAGGACGGCCGCTACCTCGTGCCCGTCAAGATAGCGGTGCAGCGAGCGGAGGCGATCGAGGAGGGCACGGTCGTCGAGGTGGTCTTGCGTCTCAACGCTGCGCGCTGGCAATGACGAGCGGATGGAACTGCGGTGGCAGCGGCGGTGATCTCCGGGAAGGTGTCACACGACGCCCGCGGGCGGGGCAACGGAGGTCCCGTGAACTTCTCCTGGCAGAGTGTCGATCCGGAGCGATGCGTTCGTAGCACAGATGAGAGGCGGCCAGAGGAGGCTGCCGAGCAAGAGGAGTCTGGGATGACGCGATACCTGATTTCGTTCTCCGGCGACGCGATGGACCACATCCCCGAGGATGAGATGCCGCAGGTGGCCAGGGCCACGTATGAGGTGGTCCAGGAGGCTCTGAGCGCCGGTGCGTGGGTTTTCGGCGCCGGACTGGAAAGCCCGCGGGCGAGCGTCGTGGCCACCGACGGAATGGTCACCGACGGCCCGTACCCGGAGACCAAGGAAGTCATCGGCGGGTTCTGTGTCGTTGACGTGTCCTCACGCGAGGAGGCGCTGGAGTGGGCTGCCAAGACCGCCGTCGCCTGCCGCTGTGCGCAAGAGGTCCGGGAACTCCTGCCCGACCCGCCCGAAATCACCGCGATGCTCCGCCAGGTGGATAGCCGACGGTGACGTCCCGACGACATCTGATCGCAGGAGACCCGCCAGGATAGTACGGGCAATGGGCTCAGGCTGGGCGCCGCCTGGTGAGCGCGAACATGCGCGCGACCCGCACCTTGCTCATCAGCCGGCGCGCGGCCCCTGTGGAGCCTGGACAGGCTTACAGTCAGGGCGTGGCTAGGCTAGCCGCCGCAGATGACCAGGAAGGAACGCCATGCCGCAGCTCAGTGACGACCGGTACTTCGCCGAGATCGAGGCAAGCACAGCCGGGCTGGCGGAGGTCTTGGCTGAGCACGATCAGAGCCTGCCGATCCCCACCTGCCCGGAATGGACGCTGCGTCAGCTTGTCACGCATGTTGGCAGGGCGCACCGGTGGGCGGCCGAGATCACGCGTACGAGGTCTGACGCGTTCATTCCGTTCCGTGAGGTACCGGACGGCAAGCTGCCGGATGATCGCGCCGAGCAGCGCGCGTGGCTGCGGGCCGGCGCGGCGCGGATCGTCGACGCTGTGCGGGAAGCGGGCAGTGATCTCGTCTGGTCGTTCACCGGGCCGGCGCCTGCCAGCTTCTGGATACGGCGGATGGCGCACGAGACGCTAGTGCACCGAGCCGACGCTCAGCTCGCTGCGGGTGCCGAGCCCGAGCCAGTCATCGAAGCGGAGGTAGCTGCCGATGCCATCGACGAGTGGCTGACGCTGCTAACCCGGGGGATTCTCGGCAATGCCGACCACCGGACCAAGGCGCTGCCCGCCGGTGCTGCACTGCACATACACGCAACCGATGAGGGACTTGGCGGCCGCGGCGAGTGGATGGTCCGGCACGACGCGGGCGCCCTGACCGTCGAACCAGGCCATGACAAGGGCGATGCCGCCCTTACCGGCCCGGCCGCAAGCTTGCTGCTCGTGCTGATGCGGCGAAGGCCGGCTTCCGATCCGGCAGTGACCGTTCACGGCGACAGCGCCGTCGTGGCTGGCTGGCTGGCAAGCACCGCGTTCTGACGACTGACCTTCGTCCGCTGCCCACTCAGCGCTGGCCGGTCCCGGCCGCATGTAGTTTGGCAGTCAGTTGGTGTCGGCTCGCCCGGCACTGTCCGGACCGGAGGCGTCATGGCTGGGTACTTCGTTGCGAACTACACGATCACGAATCAGGCCGAGTACAAGGAGTACCTTGCGGCTGTCGGACCCAGCCTGCAGGCGCACGATGCCGAAATTCTTGTCGTGGACCGCGACTCAGTGTTGCTGGAAGGGTCAGCCGGGCAGGTGACCGTCGTGCTGCGGTTTGCCACAAAGACTGCCGCCAGCGCCTGGTACGACTCTCCGGAATACCAGGCCATCAGGCATCTCCGCACGGACAACACCCGCGGCATCGGGGTCATCGCGGAGGGCAAATAGCGGGAGCTTCGCCGATTCTGTTGCATGCAGTGAACACTCGGATCCGGCCAGCGGTCTTTCACCTATCCCCCGACCAGCCCGGGTTTCCGGCCTGCCAGGCAGTCAGCGCGCCCGAGTTGGGCGTCCCGGGCGTTCTGGTCGCGGCGAGAGAGTGCATTCACGTGAGTGCCAGATCCGCTGATATGCGCTATACAGGCAGGGTGTCGAACGCGTTTGTGCAGAGCATGGCCCATAACTTCGAACAGGCGCTGCGGTTGATGGAGGCAGCGCTGACCGACTGCCCCGACGAGCTGTGGCAGGCGGATTTGTGGCCGGACGAGGCGCCTACGGGTCCCGGACCGCACGGGGGCCTGCACGGCTCGGCACCCTGGTTCCTCGCCTACCACGCGCTCAGTTGCCTGGACTACGACCTGAGTGGAGAGTTCGAACCGTGGGCACCGCCGCAACCGTTTGACGACAATACCTACTCCTTCCCTAACCGCATGTTCACCAAGCCGGAGCTGCTCGGGTACGTCGATTGGTGCCGCGGCCGCGTCCGCTTGACCCTTGACGCCCTCACCGACGAGCTGGCCGACCGGCCACTGCCTAGCGCCCATCGATACCGCGGCATGCTGTTCGGGGTGCTTGTCGGCAGCGTGCCGCTGCATGTCACTGAGCATGCCGCCCAGATCCGTCAGTTCCTCACCTCGGCGGGCATCAGAGTGCGACCCATGCCCGGTGACCGTGAGTACACGGGGTGACCAGTGGTGGTGAATCCGGCGCGGTTGTGGCTGGATAGCGCGCTGATGTTCTGCGGCGACTTGTCGGCTGCAAATGGGGACCAGTTGGCGTTCGTGCTGCGGGACAGCCGCTAGGCCAGGTCACCCGGCAACCCATGCAATGGGTCGTACCGCGCGGCGCCGTGCCGTGATGCAGGCCACAAGTGGCGCGCCCGACGCGGCATGACAGGGTTTATCGGCATCAAAGGCAGCCTCGATCGGCGTGCGCATAGCATGCAGGTGCGGGAGGTGCACAGGTTGTCTGGGCCGGCTGATCGCCAGCGACTGCCGCTGCTGGAGGGTGAGGACCTGTCCGGCGAGGGGGTCATCGAGCCGAGTCGGCTGATCCGTCCGGTCGACGCGCCGGCGGTCGCTGTGGCGTGCTTCTTCCGGGATGTCGTCGAGGAACTTTCGGGCCGGGCGGATGCGCGGCCAGTGTGTCGCCTGCACAGCGAGATGGGTCCGGCATCGTTGTGGGAGATCGAGCATGGGGGTGTGCGGCTGGGTGTGTTCCATCCCGGAGTCGGAGCGCCGCTGGCCGGCGCGATGCTCGAGCAGATCATTGCCCGCGGGGTTCGCGGAGTCATCGCCTGCGGCGGGGCAGGGGCGCTGGTACCGGAGCTGGTGATGGGGCACGCGGTGGTGTTGACCGGCGCTGTGCGCGACGAGGGCACGTCCTTCCACTACCTGCCGGCCGGCCGGGTCGTCTCGGCCGGCCTGGGTCCGGCTGAGACCCTGGCAGACGCCCTCAGCGCCAATGGGGTGGAGACGGTGCGCGGCCTGAGCTGGTCAACGGACGCCATCTACCGTGAGACCCGGGCCCGGGTCTCACGCCGGGTGGAGGAAGGGTGTCTGGTCGTGGAGATGGAAGCGTCGGCGCTGATGGCGATCGCCCGCTACCGCTCTATCCCGTTCGGTGAGGTGGTGATGGCCGGGGACTCGCTGGCTGGCCGGGAGTGGCAGCACCGTGGTTGGATGACGGCCGAGTCGGCGCGCCGGCAGTTGTTCGCCTCGGCCGCGGACGCCGCGGTCGCGCTGACGAGGTGACCATGGTTCGGGATGCGACGGTGCCGCCCCGGCATATCGGGGTCTCGCCTAGTCCCCGAACCGAGACTTACCTGGGATAACGTGATGCGACTTGGCCCTGACGAGGCGAATCGTCGCAGCGTTTACGGCTGGTTCCTGGGCACCTCGTGCACTGCGCATCAGTGACACGCTGGGGCCGGGCTGCCGGGGCTGGTCGATGCGGACCGCCCGGGGACCGCCGGAGGTAGTGGAGCTTTGCGACTGGTCGCTGGGCCCGAGATTCTGCTCCGAACCAGCCGCCCTGCCGCAGCACCGCCGTCACAGTAGATAGGGCGCCCGCCAGGTCGTCGATGTCCATCAGTGCCAGCTCGCAGGTGCAGCCGTCGAATGGCCGCCCGTCCCACCAGTCTGGGTGCCGGGAACCATCGGCGCAGACATATGCGATGTCAGCCGGGCCGGTCCCGCGCGCCTTGTCGAGCATGGCGGCAGTCATGTCGACTCCGGTAACGTCCGCCCCCAGCCGGGCCAGCTAACGGCTCATCCGGCCCTGCCTGCAGCCGATGTCCAGCACCCGTTCGCCCGTCGCGGCAGGAAGAAGGTCCGCATGCGCCGCGATCAGCGGCGGCTTGTCGCCGATCCACTGCCCGTACCACTCGGCGAACTCGTCATACCTCGCCAGCGCCTGCGCCACGCTCCCACGCTAGCTGCCCGATCAACGGGGATCGAGATCTCTGGCGGCGCAGCGCCGCCGATCTGCGCGGCTGACGGCTCGTCCCCGATCACCGGCCAGGTCAAGCTGATCAGGGTTGATCGGTGCGCTGATGTCGTCTGGATCTGCGCCGCGCCTGGGTTCCAGGACTATACCTGTGGCATGGAATCTTGGGGTTGTGCTGATGCTGGGGTCGGCCGGCCTGGCGCCGACAGAGCTGGGCCGAGCCGTTGAGGACCGGGGGTTCGACTCGCTGTTTTGTGCCGAGCACACGCACATACCGGTCGCCAGCACGCGGACCGACGGCGGGCCGGTGCGGCCCTACGCCGACACCTTCGACCCGTTCGTGGCGCTGTCTGCGGCAGCGGCGGTTACCAGCAGGATCAAGCTCGGCACCGGCGTGTGCCTGGTGACCGAGCGAGATCCGATCACGCTGGCCAAAGAGGTGGCGAGCCTGGACCGGCTGTCTGGCGGGCGGTTCCTGTTCGGTGTCGGCGCGGGCTGGAACCGGCTGGAGATGGCCGATCACGGCACCGACCCGCGTACCCGGATGGCGCTGCTGGCCGACCGCATCCGGGCCATGCGGGAGATCTGGACCGCAGAGGAGGCCGAGTATCACGGCCAGTATGTCGATTTCGGGCCGTTGTGGTCGTGGCCCAAGCCGATACAGCGGCCGCACCCGCCGGTGCTGGTCGCCGGCAACGGGCCTGGCACCGAGGACCGGGTGCTGGACTTCGGCGACGAGTGGATGCCCCAGTCCGGGCCGCTGGCCGACATCGCGGAGTTCCGGCGGCGGGTCACGCAGCTGCAGCAGCGGGCCGCGGACGCGGGCCGCGGGCCGATCCCGGTGACGGTATTCGGCGTGCCACCGGACAGGGCACTGCTGGCGGAGTTCGCTGCAGCGGGCGCTAGCCGCTGCTTGCTCCCACTGGCGCACCTGGACGTGTCGCAGACCCTGGCCGCGCTGGACGACTGGGCCAGGCTCATCCCCGCCTGAGCGCGTCCGCCGTGGCTATCAGAAGTGGCACCTCGGGCTGAGGATTCCGCTCCCTGAGCCGCCGTTAGGGCGCGGCCGAACCGGTGCTGAGCGCACGCGACAAACGCAGATCCGGTCGATCTGCCGCGCCGTGACCCGCACGCTCGGGCATGATGCCGATGACCGGACGCCCACTCAGGAAGTACGAACTAGCCCGCCCGGGATCAGGATCGAGCCGGGAGCCAGTCGTAGGTTCGTCCAGGTGCGGCGAACCATGTCGGCGCGTCGTCATCAAGAGCGGTGTCGATGCGGAGTTGGTCGAACCCGTCGAGGTCGGGCAGCTCTTCGGGGCTATACCAGCCAACAGCCGTGGACTCCTCGTCATTGACGACAGCGTGACCTCCGATCGCCTTGCAGCGGAACCACACTGTCAGGAGCTGGCAGAGGTCGCCGTGGGGGTACGTGACCTCGAAAAGGGCCGCCCCGGCAAGACGCTCAACGGCGATGTGGACTCCGGTTTCTTCGTATACCTCGCGCACCGCCGCATCTGCTGGCTGTTCGCCCGGGTCGATTGCTCCCGCTGGCAGGGACCACCTGCCTGTGTCGGCACGGCGGCCCAGGAGGACGCGTCCGCCATCGTCAACGACGACGGCAGATGCGCTCGGCAGCATGAGCAGATCCTTGCCCACGTGCTTGCGAAGGTTAGCCACGTACTCCGAGATCGCCATTCGCAAGATCGTAGACCGGCAGCCGGGGCGTCATGGCTCCGTCCGTGCACTATGCCCGGTTCTACGGCAGTTAGGGTGCGCTCCGAGCTGCCGCCTCGGCCGGCACCGGCCTGCCAGGAACTCCAGGTATTCATCGGCCAGTGGCAGTGCCAGCCGCACGAGCACATTCCCGGCGGCATCACTCGAGCGGGTCAACGCAACCAAGGCCGGCATGCAGGCCGCCATCTCCACGAAGGACAGGCCCGCAAGCCTGTCAAGATCTCCCGTTTCAGCTGCGGCGACGGCAAGCCGGCCGGCGGGATGCGTGGCGCGGCAGCCGGTCCGGCGGACGCGGGGCCGGCGGGTTAGGTCAGCAGCTGCGCTGACATTGCTAGGTGCCCGGTACACAGCCGCCGCGTGGCGTTGCTGATTGTCCACAGCCTGGGGCGGGTTGCGGCCGCCTAGGACGTCATCTGCGGCAGGGTCGGGGCCGGAGGTGGTGCCCGATGACGCTGGCCCGGACGTTTGCGATGGCGCTGGCCGGGGTTCAGGGTCACGTGGTCGAGATCGAGGCTGACATCGAGAACGGCCTGGTCGCCCTGTTCCTGGTGGGGTTGCCTGACACCGCGCTGCGGGAAGCGCGAGACCGGATCAGGTCGGCGATCGTCAACTCGCGGCAGTCCTGGCCGCAGCGCCGGGTAACGGTCGGGCTGTCGCCTGCCAGCCTGCCCAAACGGGGCTCGGCCTTTGATGTCGGCCTTGCGATAGCAATTCTCGCAGCGGACGGCGCGCTGCCCAGAGAAGGGCTGAACGGCACCGTGTTCGTGGGCGAGCTGGGCCTGGACGGGCGACTGCGGCCGGTACCGGGAGTGCTGCCGTCGGTGGCGGGTGCCGCGGCGGCCGGCTTCGAGCGGGTGGTTGTGCCGCCGGAGAATGCGAACGAGGCGCTGCTCGTCCCGGCCATGCAGGTGATCTCCACACCGAGCCTGCGCGCGCTGATTGACTGGCTGCGCGGCGAGATGTCCGCGCCGTCTGGGCCTGCCGTGCAGGTGCTGCAGTCGGGGGCCGGGATCACGGCGATCGCGGACAGTTCTGCGGTTCCGGAACGGGCGCTGGACCTCGCCGACGTCGCCGGCCAGCCGGTTGCGCGCCGGGCCGCGGAGATCTGCGCTGCCGGTGGTCACCACCTGCTGCTGCTCGGCCGGCCCGGGGTCGGGAAAACCATGGTCGCGGAGAGACTCCCCACCATCATGCCGAGACTTGACCCGGCCGCGGCGCTGGAGGTCAGCGCCATCCACTCGGTTGCCGGCACGCTGCAGGCCGCCAGGCCGCTGGTGACCGATCCGCCGTTCTGCGCGCCGCACCACACTGCGACCAAGGCCGCTATCGTCGGCGGCGGAAGCGGCATCATCCGGCCAGGCGCGGCGTCTCTGGCGCACCACGGCTGCTTATTCCTGGACGAGGCGCCAGAGTTCGACCGGGATGTGCTTGACGCGCTCCGGCAACCGCTGGAGTCTGGCCAGGTCGTCATCGCGCGGTCTGGCATGACCGCCCGCTTCCCGGCGCGGTTCACGCTTGTGTTAGCCGCGAACCCGTGTCCGTGCGCCAAGTCCACGACATCTGGGTCGGCCTGCACGTGCCCCCCGCTATCGCGCCGACGCTACCTCGCCAGGCTTTCTGGCCCGTTGCTAGACCGCGTCGATGTCAAGGTCGAGTTGCTCCCTGTCAGCAGGGCGGAACTGCTCAGCGACCGCAAGCTCGCCGAGGCCAGCAGCGTCGTCGCCGCGCGGGTCGCAGAAGCGCGCCAGCGGTCGGCACGACGGCTGGCCGGCACGCCATGGCGGCTTAATGCCGAGGTTCCGGGCAGTGAGTTGCGGCGCCGCTTCCGGCCCGGCGAAGGCTCGCTCGCGCCGCTCGAACGCGCCATGGATCTCGGACAGGTCAGCGCGCGCGGAACCGACCGGATCATCCGCATGTCCTGGACGCTCGCCGACCTGGCTGGTCAGCCACGTCCAGGTCGCGACGAGATCAGCGCGGCGCTCGGCATGTGGCTAGGAGCCGGGATGTGATCGACTCGGTCACGGCTCGATCGTGATGGACCCGAGCTTGGTGGTGGCCGTGACCATCCGAGACGCCGCCGTGCTCTGGATGACAGTGACAGTGACGTGGCCAGCTGCGGCCTTAGCGGCCACGTGGTACGGCACGCTGTTCGGAATGCGGAGAGTGATGGGGCCGATGTCGGTGGCCGCAATGACGGTGGTCGGCGGCGCCGAGAACGCGACATCGATCTCGCCCGCTGGCACGCGCAGGCTGGCGCGCGGCGACGACAGCTGCCGGCCGGTGATCGATCCGGCCCGCGTCGTTGCCTCGACCGGTCCTGACAGCGCGCTGAGATCGACTCGGCCGGCGTCGACGAGCACGGCGACCTGACCGGCCAGCCCGCTGAGCCGGACCGTACCGACGTCGTCGGTGACCTGCACCGCGGTCGCTCTCGGGACGGTGATGTCGTAGCTGACGCTGCAGACCTCGCCCGCCTCGCAGTGGCTGGTCAGACTCAGGGTGCCCGCCTCGACTCGATGCGTGGTGCTCGGCTTGCTTCCGTCGAACACGAGGTGCTGCGTCACTGAGACCGCCCCCCCGGTATCTCCGCTGACCTGGACGTCACCGACGTGTGCGGTCACCACCAAGGTGCGCACATGACCCCGGACCAGATAGCTAGTGGTGTCGTGTTGCTGGCTGGTCGTGGTGCTGCCGTGATAGCCAGTGAGCGCTGATACGGCGGCAGCAGCCACAAGAAGCGATCCGAATATCCGACGCGGCGAGCGGGTACCCGAGCCGTGCAGTGCGTCACGTAGCAACGAGGCCACGTCCACCGGCTGCGGCTCCGTTGATCCGGGGCTCAGCCCGGCAGATCCTCCGGGCGCTTTGCTGCAAACTGGCCGTGCAGCAGGCCGGTGGCCTGGCCGACCTCGATGAGGTAACCGTCCGGGTCGCGCATATAGCAACGGATCTCCGCTCCGCGGTCGATCGGTGGCGTCACGAATTCTGCCCCTTTCGCCTTCCAGTCCTGGTAACAGGCCTGGATGTCGGCGACTCGCAGGTTCAGGAAGATCGAGGTGGCGTCGCCGGGCTGGTAGTCGACTACCGAAATGCCTGGCTTGTCGGGCGTGGGCGGCCCACCGGGGTTCATGAGGATCCACGAATTGGACAACCTGACGATGCACGGGTTCTCGTCAAGTACCACCGTGCCGCCTAGAACGCGCGAGTAGAAGTCCCGAGACCGCGCAACTTTTCGGACGGTGAGGAACAACGTCATCAGAATGCCTTCTTCCGGCGCAGGTAGGCCGGCGAAGTCGACGTGAGGCGCATGTTCTGTCATAGTTGCTCCGCTCTCGCGGCATTGACGGATGTCGGCTCATAGATGGCTGTCCTGGTAGTCGACCCTTTCCCTCGGTGCAGCCGACCCAGACATCCGTAGTGTCCGCATCCGTCAGCGCGCTGACGGGCCCGGCCGCGCCAGCTACTGCCCGCCCAGTCCGAGCGCCTTACCGACTGCAGCGATGCTCGCGGCGTCTGCGAAGGCGAAGCTGAAGATCACTTCGTCGGCGCCGGCCTCAATGTGGCCGGCGACCAGGCCGGGGATCTCGTGGGGCTGGCCAACCGTGAATCCGGCGATCTCCTCGGCAGAGCCAGCCGCGGCCAGCATCTGGTGTACCTCGGCCGTATTCTGCTCGGAGGTGGTGAGGATCAGCGGGGTCATCCAGGTCACGTCGACCTCAGCCGGGTCACGCCCGGCCTCTTCGCGGTTCCAGCTCATTCTGCTGCGCCGGTCCGAGGACGCGCCGGACTTCGACGCCGAGACCGCGGAACAGATCCAGCGCGACCACGTGGCCTTCTACGGCGCTCTGCGGCAGGCCGGACACGTCGTCACGAACGGGCCAGTGCTCGACCAGCCCGACGAGGCGCTGCGCGGAATAGCGATCTTCGCGACGGAGTCGGTCGAGCGGGCAAGGGAGCTGGCGAACGCTGACCCTGCCGTGCAGGCCGGCCGGCTAGCGGTGGAGGCCATGACCTGGCTGTGCCCGCCACGCACCATGATCAAGGGCGGGATACCAGTCAGCCTCGGGGGCTGAGTCTGCCGGGCTACGATCACGGCCCGCTGCTGATGGTGTCCACGTTCATCGTGATCAGTGACTGGTCAGCGCAGCCGGGCCGACTCAGCGGCGCGAACAGTGGGCGGTACTGGCCGGGCGGGTAGACCTGCAGGAAGTTCGTCTGCACTTGGTGCATGCAGTTATTACCGATCAGCACGTCGCTGACCGCGAGGGTGGCGTGCGCTGTTGCGCCAGCCACCAGGGTGACTAGGGCCGGGGAGGTACTGCTGGACCGGCCAGCCGCTGCGCCGACCTGACTGCCGCCCGGCGAGCTGACGAACGCGACCCCAGGGTAGCCATACATCGTGCACGTCGAGCTGGAGGCATTGGTGAGGTCGAGCGAGTAGTAGATCGTGCCTGCGGCGCCGTTGCCGGCGCCGACAGTCAGGTGCAGGTCCGTGGTCAGGCACTCCGAGGGCCCGGTGGAGGCGGCCGGTACTGCTGGCGCCGGCGAGCTCGGTGTGGTCGTTACGGTGATCGTCTTGCCGGGCGCGCCCGTGAGGCCCACAGAGCCGCACCCGGCCGCGAGAAGAGCGACCGGGATAAGGGAGCAGACGGCCGCTATGCGCCAGCCCAGGACCGCGGGTGTTCTCATCGGGAACGTCCCTTCACTGATGAGCGTCACCGGGTATGACTCCGCACTGGTCGCCGCGGTTGTGCTATTGCGCGGCAAGCCCGCTGCATGGCTGCACGCGGTGACGGCCTACCTCCGCGGCCAGGGATCTCCAGGCCTGTCGGCCGCCGGTGGGGGCCCCCTTCAGCACCTAAAGAAGTGCACGCCCCAGAGGGTCAGCGCGCTCCCGGTAGCCGTGCCGCTGACCGGCCCGCTCGCACGCCTGCCGTGACAAAGCCGAATCCCGCGAGCACGCATATCGCGCCGATGAGCGCCCAAATATGCTGGCCGTTCATGCCGCCCGACTCGCCAAGCACGTTCAGCCCCTGCAGGATCCAGACAACGCCGGCGATGGCCAGGAGCGCGCCGAGCACCAGGAAGATCCACCGCTTCATCGGTATCCCCGCTAACTGGTAGCCAGCCCGTTCCCGGCGCTGATGCGGAATGTTTGGAGAGCCTGGCGTCAGAACCGGCCACGAGGCCCTGAACAGATGAACGGCCACGCGGGCCACACGGTTCAGCTTGCAGCTGACCTCTGCAACACGCACGCCCCGCTCAGATCGTCGCTGACGGTACTAGCGTGAAAGCGTGGCACAGGCGCTGGCGAGGTATGACGAGTTCGCCGATTGGTTCGAGCAGTGGATCGGCGAGGCGCCGCCACTGATCGCGGCGCATTCCGACCTGCTACCGGTGGTGGGCGGCGAACGGGTGCTCGATATCGGCTGCGGGCAGGGCCGGATGAGCCGTTATCTGGCCCGGCTGGGAGCGGACGTTACCGGAGTCGACATCTCCGTCGCCATGCTCGATAAGGCACGCGCCACCGGCCCGGAGGACATCGCCTATGTGCGCGCTGATGTGACCGGCCCGCCGGCCTGGTGGGACGGTCGGCCGTTCGATGGCTGCACCTGTGAGCTGGCGCTGATGGACATCGACGACCTGGCGGGCACCCTGTCTACTGTGACGACAGTGCTGCGCCAGGGTGGCTGGTTCGTCGCCTCGATCGTGCATCCGTGCTTTCCTGGCACTGAGCGAGGACGGAGCAGTTGGCCGCCGGGAGAGGGCTACGAGCGCGAAGGCTGGTGGACCTCGCAGGAGCACGATCCCGATGGCGTCCGGATCCGGGTGGGCGCGACGCACCGCAAGCTGTCCACCTTCCTGAACGCCCTGCTTGACGCTGGGCTCGAAGCCGAGCGCTTCGTCGAGCCGCCGGCCTCGGTTCCGATGTACCTGCTCTGGCGATGCCGCCGCCGCTGATCGACACCCTGCGCCGCTCGCATTCGGCTCGGCAGGATTCCTTCGGGGAACGGGCGGTCCGATCAAGGCCACCGCGGAGCTAGATGACTGGGCTAGTTCCGCCGTCGAGGTTGATGGCCGAGCCTGTCACGTAGGAGGAGCGATCTGACAGGAGATAAGCCGCCAGGTCGGCGAACTCTCCCGACCGGCCTACTCTGCCCAGCGGGATGTCCGTGTGCTGGGCCAGCTGGCGGTACAGCTCGTCCTCGGGCTGACCGGCCGCGTCTGCGCGCCGCCGCCACTGGCCACTCTCGACCAGGCCGATGAGCACAGCGTTGACCCGGATGCCGTGTCCTCCGAGGTCTCTTGACGCCGCCTTCGTGATGGCCAGCCCGGCGGCGCGCGAGGCGGTCGTCGGCAATGATGCAGCACCGGGGGCCTTGCCGCCTATGTTGAGCACGTTGACGATAGCCCCGCCGCCCGCCGCCACCAGGTGCGGCACAGCCAGCCGGGTGCAGCGAACCGCTGCAAGAACCTTGAGGTTCAGATCGGCGATCCAGTCTTCGTCGGAGACCTGATCGATCCGTCCTGCGGCGCTCTTGCCCGCGTTGTTCACCAGACCGTCGAGACGGCCCCACCGCGCGACGGCCGCATTGACGAACCGTTCGAGGTCAGCTAATCGGGTGACATCGGCCTGCACCGCAAGTGCATCACCGCTAGCGTCCCGCAGCCGCTGCTCGGTAGTGGCCAGCCGATGAGGGTCACGCCCGCAGACCGCTACCCGGGCCCCTTCCTCGACGAGCCGCTCCGCAAGCGCCGCTCCGAGCCCGTCGGTCCCGCCCGTGATGAGTACGACCTTGCCATCCAGGTGCAGATCCATTGAGCCATTCTGGCCCAGTTCCGCTCACAGCCGGATAGCACTGTCCGACCCACGGCCCACTCGCGGTGGCGTTCGAGCTGTGCAGTGCTGTGCCAGAACCAGTGAGCTGCCGGTTAACGGGTGGTTCAGGAGATATATTCGAGCCGTGCGGGGGGATCGTCGTCAGCTGGCCGCGGTGATGCTCACAGACATGGTTGGCTACTCCAGGCTGACGCAGCGGGACGAGAAGCTCGCCCTAGAACTGGCGCATGAGCAGGACCAGATCGTCCGCGGAATCGTGGCGTACTTTGGCGGGCGCGCGGTGAAGTCGCTGGGCGACGGTGTGTTGGCCGAGTTCGCCAGCGCGCTTGATGCGGTGAAGTGCGCGCTCAGAGTGCAGGACGCGGTGCAGGAGCGTAACTCGACCGCTGAAGGTGAGCACATCTGGCTCAGGATCGGCCTGCACCTCGGCGATGTCGAGCACCGGGACGGTGACGTGTTCGGCGACGCCGTCAACATCGTCGCCCGTATCGAGCCGCAGTCTGATCATGGCGGGGTGTGCGTGTCGCGCCAGGTCTACGACCAGGTCCACAACAAGCTGGACGTCAGGTTCGAGTCCATCGGGACCCCGAAGCTGAAGAACATCGATACGACCATCGAGCTGTACAAGATCGCCAGGCCCAATACTTCCCCGCACCAGTCCCGAGCGGCGCCCGCTCTGTCGGACGATCGCCTGCGCATCGTCGTTCTCCCGTTTACCAATATCAGCCCCGACCCGAATGATGGCTACTTCGCCGACGGGATGACCGAAGAGCTGATCGAGAAGCTCGCCCATGTCCAGAACCTTCGGGTCATCGCCCGCACCACCGCCATGCATTACAAGGGCAGCCAGGAGACGGCCCTGGAGATCGGGCGAGCCCTTCGTGTCGGAATGGCGCTGGAGTGCAGCGTCCGGAAGGCGGGGAACCGGATACGCATCACCGCCCAGCTCATCGAGACACGGTCTGAAGAGCACCTTTGGGCGTCGCGCTACGACCGTGAGCTAGACGACGTGTTCGCCATCCAAGAGGGCATCGCCAGCCAGATCGCAGCGGCAGTGTCGGCCCACGTGGCGGGGCTGGGGGTAACGGTCGCCCTGCCGGCCGGGCGCACCCACCACGACACCGCAGACATGACCGCCTACACCGAGTTTCTCCAGGGCCGGAAGCTGCTTCGCGACAAGGTCTCAGAGGCCACCATCCGGCAGGCGCTCGCTTTGTTCGAGGAGGCAGTCACCCGAGATCCCGGCTTCGCCCGCGCCCGTGTGGGCGCCGCCGACTGCTACCTCTGGCTGGGCGGCGAAGGTTCGCTGCCATACGCCGACTCCACGACGAAAGCCAGGGAACAACTTGCGTCGGCGCTCGCGAAGGACGACCAGCTTGCGGAGGCTCACTCGGTCCTGTCGGGCATTCTGCTGGGCGAAGACCAGGCCGCCGGTGCTGCCCGAGAAGCCCAGCGGGCCATCGAGCTCAACCCGAGTTTGTCTGATCCTTACCGGTGGCTCGCGCAGATCGAAGCGGGAGAGGGCAACATCGGCGAGGCTGTGCGGCTGCTTGAAGACGCTTACCGGATCGACCCGCTGGACGTCAACGTCCTCGCTTTCCTCGGGCGGGCATATTTCTATGCAGGGCGCGAGGCCGAGGCTCTCAGCCACTGGGAAAGAACCCAGTCGCTGGTTGGGTTCCGCACTTATCAGCACCAGGCTGAGTACTACCTCGGCCGTCAGGATTACGCGAAAGCCGCGGAGACATTGGGCGAGATGGAGCGCGTGCGTCCCGACAGCGTCTGGGTGCTAACGTACCGTGGCATTCTCGCGGTACGGCTGGGAGACCGTGCGACTGCGCAACGATGCATGCAGACCCTCGACGAGCTCGAACGGCGGGGCGTCCTTACCTGTTTTTTCGCGGGCTTCATTCATTTCGCTCTGGACGACTGGGATGCGTTCTTCCAGTGCATGGAACGGGCACTCGAACTCCGCCAGCTACCGCTGCTGGAACTGCTGTACTCCCCGCTCTACCAAGCGGTCCGAGACGACCCGCGCTACGCCGATCTGCTGCGACGACAGCGTCACTTAGTTGGGTCAGGTCCGGCCAGGCCGCCTGCGCCTGCGCCTGCGTAAGAAATGACCCATGGACCTGGTATCCGGGTTATGCCGGCAACGCTCGTCCGAATGAATCTCGGGTTAACTGCGACGTCAGTGCTTCGTCATATGACTAAGGCTCAGATTCTGCGCTCGTTGCTTCGCCGCTCTCCGGTTCTGCGCCGCTCTCAAGGTGCACCTCGGGCTCCACGCCGCTTTCGAGGTGCACCTCGGGCTCCTCGTGCTGGCTGTGATCCACTTCTGACATCCGGCTCCCCTCCCACACCCGGCCGTTCGCCGCGCGACCAGCGAAGCGAGCCCTAATCATTGCGGAGTTCGAACGAAATTGCCATGCCCAGGACCACATGATCACGTGCGTCCTGGTGCGCCTGGACGTCGCTGTCGGACCGTGCCGCGGGCGCCACAGATCACGTCTGGATCCTTCCGCGGGAAATCCAGCGGCCGATGCGTCCTTAGCACGTTGGATTTGGCTCCGCCCGATCGTCTTAGTGTCGTCGGATCCTGTGAAGCGACTTCGAGATGAAGTAACTCGTGTTCGTTCTGTCGCCCACCCCGAGGGGCCGACGCCGAACTCGCCACAGACGTAAGAGCCCAGGAGTCAGCATGTCGAAAGTCCGCATCCACAACATCGTCGTCTCGCTCGACGGGTTCGCGACCGGCGAGGGGCCGACCTTCTCTGCGCCGTTCGGACACGCCCAGGACCTGCTGAACAGCTGGTTCGCCCGCGCCCGGATCTGGCGGGGGACGCAGCCCGCGGCCAGCGCCATCACTGCAGACGAAGCCATCGCCGACACCTGGGGGCAGGGCATCGGGGCGGAGATCATGGGCCGCGGCAAGTTCGGTCCGCAGCACGGCCCCTGGACAGACGAGGAGTGGGAGGGCTGGTGGGGTGACAATCCGCCGTTCCACACCCCCTGCTTCATCCTCACCCACTACCCAAGGCCGTCGATCGAGATGGAGGGCGGAACGACGTACCACTTCATCGACGCGAGCCCAGCCGAGGCGCTGAAGGTTGCCCGCAAGGCCGCGGGCGACTTGGACGTGCGGATCGGCGGGGGGCCATCGACCATCCGCGACTTCCTCGCCGCCGACCTCGTCGACCACCTGCACATCGTGCTAGTGCCGATCGTCATCGGCCGCGGCGTCCGGCTATGGGACGGGCTCGAACGGATCGAGGAGCGTTTCGAGCTCGAGTCGGTCACCACGCCCAGCGGCGTCACCCACGTGACGTTCACCCGGCGCACCGAGCCGAGCATGCGACGTGCCGAGCCGCCACTCCACTCGGCGGCTTAGTGGCGCCGGCGAGACCGGATCGGCGAGATCCCGACCCGAGGCAGGCTCGCAGCCTGGCATGACCTCGGGATGCAACACTACAAATTCCCAACTGCGCGCACAGCGTCCCGCTGCGACCGCTGGAACGGCCTGTCATGTCGAGAAGCGCGTGTTCAGTCGTGGTCAGGCTCGATGCTCGGCAAGAACCTTGCTGAACATGGCCAGGTAGCTGTCATGAGCTAGGGACAGTTCTTCGAGCGCATCTTCGGTGAACCACGCGATGGCATCGTGCTCGTCTGGCGCAACGTTGACCGGAGACCCCATCCACGCTTCGATCAGCCAGATCTGCATGTCGAACGTGTCGGCACGAACTTCTTGCATGGGCGGACCCGATGGCGCCGCGATGTCGATGTCCAGTTCCTCTCGAAGCTCTCGAGCAAGTGCCGCGCCAGGCAGTTCCCCGGGCTCGACGTGCCCACCGGGCAGGTCCCAGACGTCGGGATACCAGCGACGCCGGGGAGATCGGTGGCATAGCAGTATCCGGTTGCCGTCGCGCAGCAACGCCGTGACGATGCGAGCCCTAGGAGAGCCCTCCGCGGAGTTCGACACAGGCGTATTTTGCCACCGGTCGTAGCCGACCCTGTGCGCTGCCGAGCGGTGGCCGGCATACTGATCTGCCGCAGGCGGTGTCCAGACTCGGCGATCTTGCCGAGGAGCGGACGAGTCCGCGCCTGTCCTGACGGCGGACGCCTCCGCTGCCATATCTGAGTCCAGGCTCGGTTACGCACCGTGAACAGGGACACCCGGTAATCCGCAGGTATGATGCTCAGCGGTCAGGCGCTGGCGATGACTTTGGCCAGGGGATCGTCCTCACTGGTGGGCGCGGCAACCGGCCCCAGTCGCTGTGAAGGAACTCATCAGGAGGTCACCGTGTCGCAAGTCCGGGTGCACAACTTCTCGGTGTCGCTGGATGGATTCGGCACCGGCGAGGGGCAAAGCCTGCCTGCCCCGTTTGGGCATGCGGGAACCCGGCTGCACGAGTGGTTCTTCCCGACCCGTACCTTCCGCGCGATGCAAGGCCAGCCCGGCGGCAGCACCGGCATCGACGACGCTTTCGCCAGCGCCTGGGCCCCGGGCATCG
>JBAUAR010000059.1:0-4527 GCA_049675875.1 Streptosporangiaceae bacterium | reverse complement strand
GGGGGCTGGTCCGGCCAGGCCCCGGGCGGAGCGGCCCGCGGCCCGGCCGGGACGCTGACGGTGGGGCCGGCGTCGGCGTCACCGATCCGCCGCGGGTCGGCACCCTGTCCGCCGCGGAACCAGTCCTCTGGCCATTCGCTCATGAGAGTCCGCCCATCACCATGCGCTGTCCCCATCGTCTCTACCTGGAAGACGCCCCCCGGGCCAAATCGTTGGGGAGACCTCCCCACCAGATGGTGACCAGCTCGCGGCCGGACGTGCCGAGGTCGACCGGGCGACTAGGGTCGATCCCGAGCTCGGTCAGCGCGGCCGCGACGTCCGCGGAACGCGCTGGTGGCAGGCAGAGCCGCCGCCGGGTGACGTCGGTGAGCTCGGCGAAGCTCGCGTAGTCCCGGCCGCCGGGCCGGGACCAGCGCTGCGAGCTGGCCCGCAGTCCCATGACGGCCAGGATCGCTAGCAGGTCGTCGGCGGTCGGGCGGTCCGGCCGGACCAGCCCGTGGAATCGAAGCCAGAGCGGATTCAGGCTGGCCAGCGGGTGCACGGCCGATAGCTCGACCACGACGATGCGACGGGCCGCCGCGGTCAGCGCAGCGAGAAACGACTCGATCCCTGGCACGTTGTAGACCACGTGGTGGCACGTCACGACGTCGGCGGTGCCGGCCCTGGCGGCCACGTCCGGCCACCGGCCGGGCACCAGCCGGGTCCGCATGCTGGCGGCGGCCGCGCGCTGGCCGAGCAGACCGAGCATGTCCGGCTCGGCGTCGACCGCTGTCAGCGCCGTGCATCGGGGCAGTAGCGGCAGGCAGGCGGCCCCGGCGCCCGCACCGACGTCGAGGACGCTGCCGGGCGGGTCGAGCGCCGCCCAGGCTCGCTGGTAGGAGGGTCCGGCCGGGGCAGCGGTGACCCGGTCAGCTCGCCGGGCGAAGACCTCGCGCGGCAGCACCCACGGTGACTCCTCGGCCGCGGCCGCGATGTCGTCGGGGATCGCCCAGGCTGCCAGGTCTGACCGCCAGCGGGAGAGCACTCCGGGTAGCAAATCGGCCCCGTTCCCGTCGATGACCATAGGTTGAGGGTAGGGCCTCGGCAGGCGCCCGCGGATGTGGCGGCCTAGCCTGGGTAGAGGTTCGCCTGGAGACCCGGGAGGTGCTCGTGGCTGTCCCCACCACCGTCAAGACTGACATCGATCTCGCCGCGGCCGGAGAGCTCGCGCAGCAGCTGCGCGTCGACTCCATTCGGTCGAGCACGTCCGCCGGGTCCGGGCACCCGACGTCCAGCATGTCCGCCGCGGACCTGCTGGCGGTGCTGGTCGGCCGGCACCTGCACTATGACTGGGACGACCCGGCCAACCCGGCCAATGACCACCTGATCTTCTCCAAGGGCCACGCGTCGCCACTGCTCTACTCGGTGTACAAGGCGGTCGGGGTTATCTCGGACACCGAGCTGATGACCGGCTACCGGCGGTTCGGCTCGCGGCTGGAGGGACACCCCACGCCGGACCTGCCCTGGGTCGACGTGGCGACCGGGTCACTCGGCCAGGGCCTGCCCGATGCGGTCGGCGTGGCGCTAGCCGGCAAGTACGTCGACGAGATTCCGTTCCGGGTCTGGGTGCTCTGCGGCGACAGCGAGATGGCAGAGGGATCCATCTGGGAAGCCCTCGATAAGGCGTCGCACTACAAGCTGTCCAATCTCGTCGCGATGGTGGACGTCAACCGGCTCGGCCAGCGCGGGCCGACCGACCTGTCGTGGGACACCGACACCTACAGCCGGCGCCTGTCGGCGTTCGGCGCCAGAGTGGTCACAATCGACGGGCATGACATCGGCGCGATCGACCGGGCGATGCGGGAGGTGACCGACCTCAGCCATGACCAGCCGGCCGTCATCCTGGCCCGTACCCGCAAGGGCCGCGGCTTCTCGGAGGTCGAGGACAAGGAGGACTGGCACGGCAAGCCGCTGCCCCCGGCGATGGCCGAGCGCGCGATCATCGAGCTCGGCGGCGAGCGGGACATGGTGGTGCGCGGCCCGCGGCCCGACGCCGCTGCCACGGCGGCCGCAGCGAAGCTCCGGGCCGGTGCCGACGGCGCGGGCCAGCCGAAGCTGCCCGTCTACACCGTCGGGGACAAGGTCGCCACGCGTAAGGCCTATGGCCAGACGCTGGCCGCGCTCGGCGCACGCCGGGACGTGGTCGCCATGGATGGCGAGGTCAGCAACTCGACCTTCGCCGACCAGTTCGCCCGCGAGTATCCCGAGAGGTACTTCGAGATGTACATCGCCGAGCAACAGCTGATCGCTGCCGCGGTGGGCTTCAGCGTTCGCGGCTACACGCCGTTCGCCTCGACCTTCGCCGCGTTTTTCACCCGCGCCTATGACTTCATCCGGATGGCGGCGATATCGAAGGCAAATATCCGGCTGGCCGGGTCGCACGCCGGTGTCGAAATTGGCGCCGACGGCCCCTCGCAGATGGCGCTCGAGGACCTGGCGATGATGCGCGCGGTGCACGGCTCGACGGTGCTCTATCCGAGCGACGCGACCAGCGCTGCGGCGCTGGTCGCGGCCATGGCCGACCTGGATGGGGTCTCCTACCTGCGCACCACGCGCGGCGCTTACCCGGTGCTCTACCCGGCGGGCGAGTCGTTCCCGGTCGGCGGCGCGAAAGTGCTGCGCAGCAGCGACGCCGACCAGGTGACGCTGATCGGGGCGGGCGTGACGCTGCACGAGTGCCTGGCCGCCGCCGACGCCCTGCGCGGCGACGGGATCAGCGCGCGGGTCATCGACCTGTACTCGGTCAAGCCGATCGACGTCGGGGTGCTGACGGCGGCGGCCGCGGCCACGGGCGGGCGGATCGTGGTCGCCGAGGATCACCATCCCGAGGGCGGTATGGGCTCCGCCGTTGTCGACGCGCTCACCGCGGCGGGCCGTGCGGAGCT
The DNA here is from genome assembly GCA_049675875.1 of Streptosporangiaceae bacterium. Lineage (GTDB taxonomy): Bacteria > Actinomycetota > Actinomycetes > Streptosporangiales > Streptosporangiaceae > JAJYUU01. The sequence continues at coordinate 1,603 of JBAUAR010000059.1, read as the reverse complement.
GTCAGTCGCGCACCTGGCGGTGCGGGAGATGCCCGGCTCGGGCACGCCCGCAGAACTGCTCGACGCGGCCGGAATCGACGCCGCACACATCGCCGATGCCGCTCGCAAACTGGTCGGGGCGCGCACACCCTGACGGTTCCAGTCTCTACCGCGGTCGGTTTGCACTGTTCTGCACCCACGAAACCGTCAGGGTGTCCAGTCGGCGGCTCAGCCGGCGGCTCAGCGGGCGGCTCAGCGGGCGGCTCAGCGGGCGGCTCAGCGGGCGGCGTCGCCCGGCGCCATCTGGGCTTCCCTCAGCTCCGCGTACATTTCCCACGGCGGCTGGGGGAGGGTGTGCCCGGTTTCCAGCAGGGACTTGAGGTTGGCGAGAACCGCCGGCCAGCCCGCGGACACCGCTTCGTACGCCGCGTGGTCGGCCAGCCGCTCGTGCGTCACGGTGAGCCTGACGATGTCGGCGTGCGGGGCGATCTCGAAGGTGACGATGGACGGGTCGACAGGGTCCCCGGTGTCCGGCGCGTCGAAGGTCAGCACCAGCCGCTGGCCGGGCACCGCTTCGATGACCGTGCCGGTGACGTCGGCGATCCCGGACCCGTCGGTTCGCACGTGCTCCCAGGGTGACCCCGGCTGCCAGTCCGAGACGTTCTCGTGTCCCCAGTAGCCGGCGGTCAGGTCGGCGTCGGTCAGTGCCTCCCAGACCTTCCCCGGCGTGCTCTCGATGTAGGTGACATAGACGAATGTCGGCTTGTCGGCCACGTCCTGCTCCTCTGCCTGCCGCTTGATCGTGCTCAGCGCCCGTAGCCGCGGGCGCTCGAACTTGCCGATCCACCGGTCCTGGATCTCCTGGATCGGTACCGGGTTGAGATAGTGCAGCTTCGTCCGGCCGCGCCACATCGTGGCGATCAGGTTGGCGTCCGCGAGGATCCCTAGGTGCTGGGTCGCCGACTGGCGGGCCATGCCGAGCTGATCGCACAGCTCGCCGAGCGTCTGGCCGTTCCGCTCATGCAGCCGGTCCAGCATGGTCCGCCGGGTCGGGTCCGCCAGTGCCTTGAAGACCCGGTCGGTGCGTGCGGTCACCCAGCCATTATGCAGGTGATTACCTGCATGTTGTCAACCAGAGCGCTTAACGGCCGTGCGCGGTCAGCGAGACGACCAGCGCGACGACGGCCACCGCGACGATCGTGACGCTGACCAGCCGCAGTCGCGGCCTCGCTCGCGCGCTATCCGGACTCGGGCTGGCGAGGTGGCCGAGTACCCAGATCAGCGGGCTCATCGCCAGCACGAGAATGCCTGCGACGACGCTGGTCTTGAGCATGATCCCGCCGACTGCCGCGAACGCGAGCGCGGTCCGCCGCCAGGCGAGCCGGGTCCGCTCGGCCGCCAGGCCAGGATCGCGCTCGGGGCGTTCGGGTTCGGTCACGGCCGCTGCTACCGGCTGACCGAGAGCAGCGCGACAGCGGCGGCCGCGGCGGCGACGATCGTGATGGTCGCCGCCAGCAGCAGCGGCAGGATCGAGCGCGGTAGCGGGTCGTCGCGCCGCAGCGCGCGCTGGGTCCGGGTCCACTCGCGGTACGACTGGGCCGCCGTGAGGGCACCCAGCACGATC